>JAEZCR010000190.1 GCA_023433465.1 Pseudomonadota bacterium
GCATCGGCTCCGCGGAGCCTCCGCGCCGCGCGCTGTCGAGCGTCGCCTGGGCCTGCGCCTTCGCCTGCTCGTACTGGGCGTCAGCCTGGTCCTTGCACGCTTCCTGCGCATCGCCTTCCATCGTCTCGCACTTCTCCTTGGCGATCTGACGCTGGCCATCCGCCTGCGCGACGGCCACGTCGTACTCGGCCGCGGCGCGATCCGCCGAGCCCTCCGTCGCGGCATCGGCTGCCTCACGACGCTCCTCGGCCACATTTTCCTGCGCGTCCTGGCGTGCTTCCGCCACATCCTGCGCGGTCTCCTGCGCCGATTCGCGCTGGTTGCAGCCGGCAAGCGCGAATACGCCGACGGCCGCGGCCACCACCAGTGTCCAGCTATTTGACTTGGTCACGTTACATCTCCTCCGTGTCGAATGAATTCATTGCCCGCGGACATCCTGCTCGTTGGCGCTTCGGCACGCGCGCGGACGGTACGCCCATGCAATGTCAGCGCGAACCGACCACGCGCGCAGGCCATTCGCCAGCGGCGCAGAATGCAGACACCAGCGACACGATGTCAGTGTCTCCTGACCCGACGCAGGCGCTGCGCGCTGACACACGTCGCGGCGTCGGCGGCATAACTTGCGGGTCCCACACCACCGCATTCATCCAAAGAACCAGGAGAGAGGCATGACCATTCATTCGAAGACCTTCGACAACGGCAGCGTACGGAGCTCCGAGTCCACCGCCGCCGAGCTGAATCGCATCGTCACGCAGGCGGAGGAGCTGCTGAAGTCGCTCGGCGACGAAGGCGGCGCGGCCTACGACGCCGTGCGCGAGCGCGTGCAACGCACGGTCGAACAGGCGAAGACGAAACTGTCGAGCGCCAGCGCGCGCGCACGCGTCGCGGCCAACGACGCGGCGCGAGCCACGGACACGTACGTGCATGATCATCCCTGGGAATCGGTTGCGTATGGGGCGGCCGCCGGCGCGGCGATCGGGATCCTCGTCACGGCACTGCTGCGCCGCTGAAGGTAGTTAGAGATCCGGGTGCGCGGGCACGCTCCGGCCTCTGCCGGGGCGTGCGCCGGCGCGTACCCTCGCGTACATCCAGATAGAGGAATGCATGCTCGAATCGCTCGCGCTCGGCCTGCTGCTCGCGGACACCACTGGTCAAACCACGCTTCCTCGCCAGCGCGAACAGCCGCCGGCGCAGGAGCGGCAACGCGCCCTCGACGGTCCGCCGACGGATCCCCTGTTCGACCAGCCTCTGGTGGCGACCGACGATCGGACCTTCGTGCGAAATGCGGTCGAGGCGAGCCGGCAGGGTGTATTCGACGCGCAAGCGGCCGGTGCGCTCGGACCGCAGATAGAGAGTGCCGCGGAGCTGATCAAGCGCCAGCACGCCGAGACGCGTGACCGTCTGGAAACGCTCGCGAAGCGCAAGCGCTGGCCACTGCCGGACGAAGTCGAAGGAAGAACGACGACGGTGAAAGATGCGGCTGCGACGCGCAAGAGCGCGGATTTCATCGTGAGCCAGATCGTCGCGCATCAGGCGGCGGTCAAGCAGTACCGCGCGCAGATGGCGGGGACGAAGGACGCTGATCTGAAGCGCGCGTTGGGCGAGTCGCTCCAGGGTTTCGAGAACAATCTCGAGATGCTGGTCAATCTCAAGTTCCAGCCGTAGAGACGGCCAGGACCATCTACAAGGAAGTCAATGTCGCCGCGCTCGCTGGCGGCCTTCATTGCGCCCGGTGAGCTGGCGGATCGCGCCGATCAGCCGTCCGACCTGCACGGGTTTGGCCAGGTGTTTCTGAAATCCCTTGTCGAGCGCGCGCGCCTCGTCCTGCGGCCGCGAGAACGCCGTCAGCGCGACGGCCGGGAGATTGCGTGCGTCGACGTGCAGCCGCGTGCGGATCGTTTCGATGAGGTCGTAGCCGGAGGAGCCTGGCATGCCGATGTCGCTCACGAGCAGATTGAACCGCCCGGTGTCCGGCGACAACTCGTCGATGGCTTCGGCCGCCGAGCTCACGCTCACGATCTCCGCGCCCTGTTCGGCCAACAACCGCTCGAGGTATTCGCGCGAATCGGTTTCGTCGTCGACCGCGAGTATGCGTAGTCCCGAAAGCGGCTTCGCGCCGGCGCGCCCCGCGTAGCGGCGTTCGGCCAGATCGGTGACGTCCTGCGCACCTTCCTGCTTCTCGGCGCGCAGGCGCGGAATGCGTACGGTGAATTTCGCGCCCTTGCCGCGTCCTTCGCTTTCGACGGTGATGTTGCCGCCGTGTGACTCCACGAGCTGCTTGGTGATGGCGAGCCCGAGCCCGAGGCCTGCGTAGCGTCGCGCGCTGCCGCCATCGGCCTGACGGAACTTCTCGAAGATGTGCGGCAGGAACTCCGAGGAGATTCCCTCGCCGTTGTCGCCGATTTCGCAGCAGACGAATTCGGATTCCACGCGCGTGCAGATCGACACCGTGCCGTCCGGGGGCGTGAACTTGAGCGCGTTCGAGAGCAGGTTGCTCACGATCTGCTGCAGACGGCCGGAGTCTCCCATGACCACGAGCGGGCCATCGTGGAGGTGGCTCTCGATGCGGATCTGGCGCGCGGCGACCGTCACGCGCATGGAGTCCAGCGTCGCGCGCACGGCATCGTTGAGATCCATCGGCTCGAACGACAGCGACAGCTTGCCGGACATGAGCTGGTTCGCGTCGAGCAGGTCGCCCAACAACTGAGTCTGCGCCCGAGCATTGCGTTCGATGACCTTGAGTCCGTCGCGCAGCATCGCCGGGTCGCCCTTCGGCCGCTGCAGCAGCGTGGTCCAGCCCAGGATGGCGTTGAGCGGCGTGCGCAGCTCGTGCGAGATCGTGGCGAGGAATTCGTCCTTGGCCACCGCGGACTGCGCGAGCTCGGCGCGCGCGGCGCGTTCGGCCGACAGCAGTCCTTCACGTTCGGCCTCGAGCTCCTTGCGGCGCGTGATGTCGCGGATCGTGCCGACGATGCGGCGCGCGCGCCCGGTCGAATCGGTGATGGCGGTCGCGCGGTTCTGCGCCCAGCGCACGCTGCCATCCGTGCGGCGGAACTGGAACTCGAGCTCGCTGACGTCGCCCGGCCGCTGCACGTCGTTGCGGAACGCCGCCTCGTGATCGCGCCCCGCCGGCAACAGCAACTCGAAGAACTGCTGCGCGCGCCCGGCGAACTGCTCCTCGGTCACGCCGGTTATGAGATGAGTCTGCCGCGTCCAGTTCATGCGGCCGGTCTCGAGATCCCAGTCCCACATGCCGACGCTCGCCGCGTCGAGCGCGAGCTCGAGGCGCTGCAGGCTCTCGCGCACGCGCTGCTGCGCCTCGCGCTGCTCGGTGATGTCGGTGTGCGATCCCACCCACTCGATGATCTCGCCGCGTTCGTTGGTGACCGGCACGGCGTGAACGGAGAACGTGCGATAGACGCCATCGCGACGTCGCAGCCGGTGTACGACGACGTAGTCGTTGCGGGTCGCGAGCGCGTGGCGCCATGCGTCGAGCGTCGCCTGAAGATCGTCGGGATGCACGGCCGCCGTCCACCCGAGGCCGGCGAGTTCTTCGGCGCTCTGTCCGGTGAATGCACTCCAGCTCGTCTGCTCGCCGACGGCGCGGCCGTTCGCCGTCGCGGTCCAGAAGATTCCCGTGGTCGCGAGCAGCGCAGCCTTGAAGCGGTGCTCGCTCGTGGCCAGGCGCGCTTCGGCTTCCTTTCGCTCGGTGATGTCGAGCACGCTGCCGACCACGCGAGATATGTGTCCGGCGCGATCGCGCACGAGCACGCAGTTGTCCCAGACCCAGACGTAGCTGCCGTTGCGGTGCTGGACGCGATACTCGCAGGAGATGCTCTCGGCATGATTTCCCGGCGCCTTGGCGCGCATCACCCTGGCGGGCTGCGCGAGTGGCACATCCTCGGGATGAATCAGGTCCTCCCACCAGCGGCTGACCGGCGTGATCTCGCTGCCGCGAAAGCCGAGCACGAGTTCGATGCCCGAGGTGCGCAGCACCCTGCCGCTCGACATGTTCCAGTCGTAGACGAAGCCGGGCAGAGCGCGGGCGGCGAGCTGCAGGCGGGTCTCGCTCGTCTCGAGCGCGAGCGCGGCGACCTTGCTCTCCGTGATGTCGACCGTGATGCCCACAACGATGGGTCGTCCATCGCGCTGCTCGCACCAGCACGTGGCCAGCAACCATTGCTCGTCGCGGCCGGGGCGCCGCAGGCAGAACTCGAACTCCGCCTTCCCGTCCTGCAGCGCACGGGCGAGGCCTTCTTCGAGTTGTTCGTTGGTGGATGGATCGAGACGCTCTTCGCCATCGAGCGACAGCCACTCGCGCGTCTGCGGAGACCACTCCCACATCTGGAGGCCGGCCGCCGAGCGGGCGAGCCGCAACCGGTTCGACGCGAGTTGCATCGCCTCGCGCGCGTCCGCGACTCGCTGTTGCGCGCGCTCGACGCGCGCCGCGTTCCAGAGGACGAGCAGCGTGAGGCCGCAGCACATCGCGGCGGCGAGCAGTGCGAACGCGAAGTGCAGCGAGTAGTAGCCGGCGCGCACGCCGGCGAGCGCCAGCAGGGCCAGTGCGAGTGGCGCAATGATCGTCCAGACGATGATGCCGCGCGCCGAACTACCCGCGGCCGACGGCCCCAGCAGCACCGAGAGCCATCCGGCGTCGCCGCGCTGCGCGAGCGTCGCGATCAGCAGCACCGCGATCAGCGCGCTGGTCGCGGGTTGTGGAATGCGATCGATGCCGAGGCTCGCGAGCGCGCCGCTGCCGAGCACGAAGCCGATCAGCGATGTCGCCGCGAGCAACAGGCCGAGGCCCGCGGCGGCCGCGAACACTTGCGCCGCGCTGCGCCCGCGCATCGGGCTCGTGAGCAACGCGACCGCGCTCGCCGTGAACATGATGATCGTCGCGCCCGCGACGCCATTCGCGCCGGGCCACACCGGATACCACGGCTGCAGGGATGCAAATAAAGGAGTCGCGGAAAACGCGATGACGCCGGCCGTCGCGGCGAGCACTTGTCCGACGACGCGCCACAGCCGGAACGGCAGGCTCACGAGCAGCGCGGAAAGTGCGAGGAGGCTGACACACGCCGCGGAGAAAGGAATCAATACCGCCGTGGTGACCGCGCGCCACGCGTCCGTCTCGAGAAAATGCGTCGCCAGGACGCCGGCGCACGCGATGAGCGCGACACAGGAGAGAAGACGCGACGCGCGCATCGCAGCGTGCGGTAGGTAGTTCAGCTTCATGCGGTGTAGGCAGTATTGCAGGAGCCCATGTAGATTGGCTGTCGGTTCGCTCCTACATGGGCTTGCCGAAAGCCTAAGCGTGCGCCTTCCCGCGGAGTCAAGTAAACCGCTTCGTGGACGGTCCGTGTTGCAGCACGGAAAACGCTGTCGGACTCGGCCGCGTCACGTAACACGTGCGTGGGTACGTGAAGGCATTTTCCAGATCGGCACTGCTTGGCGTCCGACGGCGCGTCCGCGCGCGGTACGCGAGGCTTGCCGCATGCAGCGGACGGCATTTTCTCCACAACACTCCCGTTTTCCCTTAGGGCTGTCGAACGCCTGGCTGGCGCGTCGCTGGTACTACACGGCGCGCACGCATCGTGCGTACAGCGTGCGCCAGGCGTCTCCTGGCGATCGCCGCCTGCTCGCCGAATTCGCGCTGACGCTGACGCACGAGGCGAACGGACGCGATGCGTACTGCCTGCGCGACCTCACCACGATGCTGTTCGATCGCGTCATTGCCAATGGGTCGGATACCGCGGTCGGCTTCGCCGCGCTCGAGAACACCGCCGGCGGCGATCGAGTGATCGGCGTGTGCGCTTATGCGCCCGATGACGAACGCAGCGCCGCCTTCACGATCGCGGTCGCTCATGGCTTTCGCGAAGAAGAAGTGGGCCGCACGCTGTTGTCGACCATGCTGCGTCACGCGAAGCGTGTCGGTGTGACGCGACTGACCGCGCAGATGCTCTGGTCGAACCGCCCGATGCAGATGCTCGCGCTCTCGTCCGGCTTCGCCATCGAGCCCGTGCCCCGCGACCGCAACCTGCGCCGTATCGTGCTGGCGCTCAGGTAAACACTCATTCAGTCCGTTCCGGGAGGTTCAGTGTCCGAATCCGCAACTGGCACAGCGATGCAGCGTGCCACCGCCGACGCGGGGCCGCCGCGCGACGACGGTGAGTCGCAACCTGGACATCTCCTGCATGCGCGCGTCGCCGGGCGGCGGGTGCTCATCATCGTCGAGAACCTGCCGTGCCCGTTCGATCGTCGCGTCTGGCAGGAAGCGCGCACGCTCGCGGGCGCCGGTTACCAGGTCTCGATCATCTGTCCGAAGGCGCCCGGTTACGAAAGCAGCTTCGAACAGATAGACGGCATCGACATACACCGGCACTCGCTGCCGCAGGAAGCGGATGGCGTGCTCGGCTACGCGCTCGAATACAGCTGGGCGCTCGCGATGGAGTTCTGGCTCTCGCTCAAGGTGCTGTTCGGCCGCGGCTTCGACGTGATCCATGCCTGCAATCCGCCCGACACGATCTTCATGATCGGCGCGTTCTACAAACTGTTCGGCAAACGCTTCGTGTTCGATCACCACGACATCAACCCGGAGCTGTACGAGGCGAAGTTCGGCAAACGCGGCTTCGGCCGGAAGCTGCTGCTGATGCTCGAGCGGCTCACGTTCCGCACCGCCGACATGGTGATCTCGACCAACGAGTCGTATCGGCGCATCGCGATAGGGCGCGGCGGCGTCGACCCGCGCGACGTGTTCGTCGTGCGCTCCGGTCCCGATCTCACCCGGATCAGGAAGGTGAACCCGAATCCGGCACTCAGGAAGGGACGGCGCTACCTTGTGGGTTACGTCGGCGTGATGGGCAAGCAGGAGGGCATCGATCTGCTGCTGCAGGCGGTGCAACTCATCGTGAAGCACCTCGGCCGCACCGACATCCAGTTCGGACTCGTGGGCGGCGGCACGGAGCTCGCCGCGATGCGCCGGCTCGCGAAGGATCTCGGCATCGCCGACTACGTGACGTTCACGGGCCGCGCGCCCGACGCCGAACTGCTCGAGATGCTCAACACGGCGGACGTGTGCGTGAACCCGGACCGCGCCAACGACATGAACGACCGTTCCACGATGAACAAGATCATGGAGTACATGGCGCTCGGCAAGCCGATCGTGCAGTTCGACCTCACGGAAGGACGCGTGTCGGCGGGCGAGGCGTCCTGGTACGCGCGGCCGAATGACGTCGCGGATCTCGCGCAGAAGACGGTCGCGCTGCTCGCCGACGAGCCGGCGCGCGTGCGCATGGGCGCCATCGGACGCGAGCGCGTCGAACGCGTGCTGGCATGGCAACACGAGGCGCCGCGCCTGCTCGCGGCCTACGAACAGTTGATGCATCCCATCGGAGGGAGAACATGAAGAAATTCCTGATCGCGTGCTTCATCGTGGGGGCGCTTGCCGCGGCGACCCAGGCGCTGGCGCAGGACCCGAACTACACCGTCAAGCCCGGCGACATGTTGTCGATCAGCGTGTGGAAGGAACCGGACCTGCAGCGTCCCGCACTCGTGCGGCCGGACGGCGCGTTCTCCTTTCCGCTCGTCGGCGAAGTGGATGCGAAGGGCAAGACCGTGGCCGACCTGACGAAGACGCTGAGCCAGCGGCTCGCTCGCTTCATTTCCGATCCCGTCGTGACGGTGTCGATCCAGGAAATCCGCGGCAACAAGATCTACGTGATCGGTCAGGTCAATCGGCCGGGCGAGTTCATCATGAATCCCAGCGTCGACGTGATGCAGGCGCTGTCGATGGCCGGCGGCACCACGCCGTTCGCGTCGCTCGGCGACATCGTCGTGCTGCGGCGGACGACCAACGGCAAGCAATCCATTCCGTTTCGTTACAACGACGTCGTGAAGGGCCGGCGCATGGATCAGAACATCGATCTGCAGGCCGGTGACGTCGTGGTGGTGCCGTAAGCGATGGGCGCGCGACTCACAAGTAGTTTGCCCTTGCTGGCCGGCGCGACGCTGGCCGCCGCGGCGGTCGGCCAGGCCGTGCACGCCGCGGCCTGGGAGTTCAACCCGACCATCGAGGCCGGGTACATGTACGACGACAACTACCGTCTGACCATTCCCGGGACGGAGCTGGACGTGGCGGGTCCGCTCGCCGACGTCGCCCTCGAAATCCGCGCGCTGACCCAGGCCAACGATTTCAGCATCACGCCGCGCGTGCGCTCCACCTACTTCCCGAACCAGAAGGACCTGGACGCCACGGACTATTTCACGCTGCTCGACTGGCGCTACACGGGTCAACGCGTGAACACGCGGGTGCGCGGCGATTTTTCCCAGCAGGACATCGTCAACAGCGAGCAGCCGAACGCGGACATCGATGGCGATCTCGGCGAGCCGGATTTTGGTGACGCCGGCCGCGTGCTGGTCGCGAACCGCCGCACGCGACTTCAGCTCCAGCCGTCGATCAGCTTCGAGCTGTCGCCACGACGCGAGCTGAACTTCGAAGTGGCCGCGAGCGACGTGAGCTTCGACCGGGAGATCGCCGGCGCCCAGGTCGACTACAACACGTACGGCGCGGCCGCCGGCCTGGTGTTCCGCAACACCGAGCGCAGCTCCTGGACGATCCGCGCTCGCGGCGGGCGCTACGAGACCGAGCTCGACGAGTCGACCACCACGGTCGGCCTGCAGATGCAATGGGACACGCGCACCGCGGCCGAGACGCGCACCTATCTACGCGTCGGCGCCGAGCAGCTCGAATTCATCGATGGCGGCAACGACACCTCGTGGGTCGCGGGCGCGGGCGTGAGCTTCCAGCGGGGCCGCAACGAGATGTTCATCGACCTGTCGCGCAGCATCGGCCCGTCGAACGCCGGGCTCGTGATCTCGCGTGACCAGCTGCGCCTGCGCTGGACGCGCGACATGACCCCGCGGCTGGCCCTGGTGGCCGGCGTGCGCGGCACCTACGACGACAGCGTGGATCCCGATGCGATCTATCAGGCGCGCACCTACGCGACTGGCGACCTCGGCCTGCAGTGGCGCTGGCAGGAAGAATTCACGCTGCGCGTCGCAATCGACTACACGTGGCAGGAATTCGAGGACGGTATCGACGACGCCACCTCGAGCGGCGCGATGGCGTCGGTCATCTGGCAACCAATACAAAGAAGACGCTGAGGAACGACTGCATGAATTCGCCGGCCCCTCCAGAATTTTCCGACTACCTGCATGCGATCGCGCGGCGGCGCGCGCTGCTGCTCGGCATCGCGATACCGATCGCCGTGCTCGCGGTGCTGCTGGCGCTGACGCTGCCCGACATCTACACCTCATCGGCGCTGGTCGAGATCGACGAGCCTTCGAGCGCGCAGTCGCTCGCCGGCCCGACCGCGGGTTCGAGCTACGCCGACCAGTACGTGCAGAACCTGAAGGGCATCGTGCTCACCGACGCCACCCTGCGAAAGCTCCAGGCCGAGCACGACCTCGATCCGGCGTTCGCGGAAAACGAGTCCGCGGCGCTCAAGCGCATGCGCCGCGACATCAACGTGCAGATCGTGACGACGCCCATCCTCGATCCCCGCACGGGTCGGGAGCGCGAGGTCGTCGACGCCTTCACGCTGTCGTACGACAACCATGTGCCCGAGAAGGCGCAGAAGGGCGCGCAGTGGCTGGTGGCCGCGTTTCTCGCCGAGCACCGGCGCCAGCGGCAGGGCCGCGCGTCGAGCGCCGCGGAGTTCTATTCGAAGGAAGCCGAACGGTTGCGCACGCACGTGGCGTCGCTCGAGGCGAAGCTCGCGGAGTTCAAGCGCGCCAACTACGGGCAGCTCCCCGAACTCACCGAAGTCAACATGTCGATGATGGATCGCACGGAGAGCCAGCTTCAGCAGATCGAAGTGCAGCAGCGCGCCCTGCGCCAGGAACGCGTGTTCCTTGCCGCGCAGCTCGAGACGGCGCGCGCGCAGGGACCGAACGCGGGCAGCGTGCGCCAGCTCGAGGAGCAGTACTCGCGCATGCAGTCGACGTACGACGAGAGTCACCCGGACATGGTCGCGCTGCGACGTCAGATCGACAGCCTGAAGTTCGGCACCTCCGTTGGCGCGGGCAGCAGCCTGCGTTCGCAGCTCAATGCGAAGCGGGCCACGCTGGCGGAGTCGCGCCAGCGCTATGGCGAGGAGCATCCGGACATCCGCCGGCTGATGCGCGACATCGAGACCCTCGAGGCGCGCATCGCGGGCGGCGAACGCGCGGACGTGAACATGTCCGACGGCTCGCCGGTGAGCATGCAGCTGCGCACGCAGATCAACGCCATCGACAGCCAGCTCGCGAGTCTCGGCGCGCAGAGCGCGGCGCTGCGCTCCAAGCTCGCCGGGATCGAACGCAACGTGACCGCAGCGCCGCAGGTCGAGCGCGAATACGCGAACGCCACCCGCGACCTCGCGATCGCGCGCGAGAAATACGAGCAGCTGCTCAACCGGCAGATGGACGCGGAAGTCAGCGAAGCCGCCATCGTGGGCGGACGCGCCGACGAGTTCCGGCTGATCCAGTCGCCGATGCTGCCGAGCGTGCCGAGCAAGCCGCAGCGGCTCGCGATCCTGCTGATCGGACTCGTCGCCGCACTGGCGCTCGGTCTGACCGTCACGGTCGCCGCCGAGGCGCTGGATCCGAAAGTGCGCGGTGCGCGCGACGTGCGCGAGCTGCTCAACGTATCGCCGCTGGTGGCGATCCCGACCATCCGCAATTCACGGTCGCGGCGGCGCAGCGCGTGGCGCTTCGCCGCGGCGAGTGCGAGTGGCGTCGTGGGCGTGTGGATCGTATTCACCGCGATAAAGAACTTCCTCTGAGAATTTCCTTTGGGCCAACAAGCGAGACCAACCATGGGTACACCGATCGAAGACGCCATCCGCCGCAATTTCACGGGCAGTGCGCCCGTCGCGGAGCGACAGATACCCGGCTCCGAGCGGCCCAACGCGATCGAGTCGTCGAATCTGCGGCCGCGCCAGCGGCGGATGAGCGCCGCGCCGGCCGAAGTGCAGCAGGCGCGCCGGTTCCGCACGGCGAGCGTCGATGCGCGCGCGATGGAACGGCAGTGCGTGTTGCCCGCGGTGTCGGACACCGCCGCGCTGCGCGCATTCAAGATCCTGCGTACGCGCGTGTTGCGGCGCCTCGACATGCACAAGTGGAGCTCGATCGCCGTGTCGGGCATGTCGGTGGGCGAGGGCAAGACGTTGACCGCGATCAATCTCGCGCTCGCGCTCTCGCAGGACGTGAACACCTGGGTGTTCCTCGTCGACCTCGACCTGCAGCGTCCGCAGGTGGCCAACTACCTCGGCATGAGCTTCGAGAAGGGCCTCTCGGACTATCTGCTCGGGAAGGCGGACCTCGAAGAGGTGGTTTACAACCTGCAGTCCGAACGGCTCGGCGTGATTCCGAACGCGCGCGCGTTCCAGCATTCCTCGGAGTTCCTCAACAGTCCGCGGATGTCCGAGTTCACCGCGGCGCTCGAGCGCGAGGTGCCGCGGCGCATCGTGATATTCGACATGCCGCCGCTGCTGGCGTCGGACGACGTGCTCGCGTTCGCGCCGCAGTTCGACTCGCTGCTGCTGGTGGTCTCGGAAGGCAAGAGCGGCCGCGCGATGCTGCGCGGCGCGAAGGAAATCCTCGCCGAGATGAACCTGCTCGGCGTCGCGCTCAATCGCTCCAAGGAACGCAACGAAAGTGCTTACTACTAACGGCGGTGCGACGGGCGCGCCGGAGATCTCCGCGCGCGGGGCGGCGCCGTTCGTCGATGGCGCCTCGGGTGAAGTCGAGCTCGCAGAGCGGAGGGCGGGTCACCGCGCGACCAACCCGCGGCGCATCAGCGTGTTCGGTCTGGGCTACGTCGGCGCCGTGTCGCTGGCGTGTCTCGCGCGCGACGGGCACCAGGTGGTCGGCTGCGACATCGATCCGACGAAGCTCGACCTGATCCGCGCGCGCAAGTCGCCGATCCTGGAGGAAGGCATCCAGGAGCTCATGCGCGATGTCGTCGACTCCGGGCGCGTCAAGGTGACCGACGATGCCGCGCGTGCGATCGCCGAGACCGAGTTGTCATTCGTATGCGTCGGCACGCCGTCGGCGGCGAACGGCAGCCAGAATCTCACCGCGATCCTGCGGCTGACCGAGCAGATCGGCAAGGCATTGCGGGACAAGCGCGAGTTCCACACGATCGTGATCCGCTCGACGGTGCAGCCGGGCACGACCGAAGAGAAGATAGAGCCGTTGCTGGAGCAGGCGAGCGGCAAGAAGTCGGGGCGCGATTTCGGGCTGTGTTTCCAGCCGGAGTTCCTGCGCGAGGGAACCTCGATCCGCGACTACGATCATCCGCCGTACACGATCGTCGGCGGCAACTGCGATGCGGCGAACGAAGCGGTGCGCGAAGTGTTCGCGCACCTGCCGGTGCGTTTCCTCGTGACGGACGTGCGCGTGGCGGAAGCGCTCAAGATGAGCTGCAACGCGTTCCACGCGCTCAAGATCACGTTCGCGAACGAGATCGGGCGCATCTCGCAGGCGCTCGGCATCGACGCGCACGAGGTGATGCGGCTGGTGTGCGCCGATACACGGCTCAACATTTCACCCGCGTACCTCAAGCCGGGATTCGCATTCGGCGGGTCCTGCCTGCCGAAGGACCTCCGGGCCCTGACTACCATCGCGAAGCGGCACGACATCGAGGTGCCGATGCTCTCGAGCCTGCTGCCGAGCAACCGGGTGCACATCGATCACGCGGTGGCGCAGATCCTGAAGCTCGGCCGCCCGCGTATCGGCATGCTGGGCCTCTCGTTCAAGACCGGCACGGACGATCTGCGCGAGAGTCCGCTCGTGCTGGTCGCCAAGCAGTTGATAGGCGAGGGCTGCGAGCTGCGCATCTACGATCCCGAGGTGCACATGTCACGCCTGCTCGGCGCGAACCGCAGCTACATCGAATCGCACATCCCGCACCTCGCGACGCTGCTGCGCGCGGACATCGGCGACATGATCGATCCGTCCCAGGTCATCCTCGTGGGCCTGCAACAGCCCGCCCTCAACGAGGCGCTGGCCGCGCGCGTGCGCGAAGACCAGATCGTGCTCGATCTCGTGAACCTTCCGAACCGCGCCGATCTGCGCTGCGGCTACGAAGGCATCTGCTGGTAAGACGGAAGACGGTGCCTGGCACGGAAAAGCCGGGAGAAGCGGCGGATCGCCCGCTACAGGCGTCACGTTTCGCCGCTTCTCCGGGCTTTTCCGTGCCAGGCACCGCTCCAGTTAGTTAGGACCGGGTATCATCGGGCCATTCCAGGGAGGTCCGATGAAAGGTTTGTTGACGGTGGTCTTGCTGGCGGTCGCCGGCTATTTTCTCTACAAGAACCATGGCGCCGCATCCGCGCCACTCGTCATCGAGTCTCCCGTCTACGGCGAGATGCGCGCCAGCACGGTCGTCCAGGACCGCGAAATCGAGATGGTGTTGTTCGCGCGCGCGAGCAGCAAGACGGATTGCGAAACCCGCGCGCGGCGTGGTTGGGAATCAGCGCTGGAGGCCTGCGGGACCTGCAAGCTCGAGACGCCGATCTGCCGTGATGAACTCGCGCCGCGCTACGCCAAACTATTCGAGGACAAGCCCATCCCCTCCGCCTATCTGAGCGCCACCGCGGGCAATGGCGGGGAGCGCGACGGACGACTGGTCGTTTACGGCCTGAGCGACGAGGAAGGCGTCGCCATCTGCGAGGTCATGCGCAAGGCGATCGCGACGAAATACTCCGGCGCCTTGAAGTGCATCCCGCCATCCGGCGGCTGAAAGACGGTGCCTGGCACGGAAAAGCCGGGAGAAGC
>JAEZCR010000229.1 GCA_023433465.1 Pseudomonadota bacterium
TCATTGAACGGTGCCACGCAGCCAATCCCCACTTTTTACACCGGCACCGCTATCCCCACCTCCTACGATAGCCGAATGCGCAGCTTCGCGGCGCCGGGCTCCGACAGCGCGTCGATGAACGCGCGCACGCGCGGCGGCAGCATGCGTGTGGTCGGATACAGCACGTTTATCGGCAGCGGCGCGGGACGAAACTCGCGCAGCACCTCGACCACGCGTCCCGCGTTGATCGCGTCGGCCGCCATATAGTCCGGCGCCTGCACGAGCCCAAGGCCCGCGCCGGCCGCTTCGATGAGTGCATCGCCATCCCCCAGTCGTAGACGCGACTCGGGGTGGATTTCCGTGTTCACACCGTCGACCCGGAACTGCCAGGGACGCGCGCGTCCCGACGAAGGCACGCGAAACAACACGCACGCGTGACGCTCGAGATCGTAGGGCGAACGCGGACGCGCATTGCGCGCGAGATAGTCGGGGCTGCCGACCACGACCAGATGCTGATGGCCGACCGTCCGCGCGACCAGCCGCGAATCGCTGAGCGCCGCGATGCGCACGACGGCGTCGAGGCCCTCGCGGATCACGTCGGAAAAGTTGTCGGACAGGCGCGCATCGATCGTGAGTCCGGGATGCCGCTCTAACAACTTGCCGAGCACGGGAACGACGACGCGCCGTCCGTATGTCACGGGGCACTCGATGCGCAATACGCCGGTCGGCGCACCGCTCGCCCCCGCCGCGGCGGACTTGAGGATCTCCACTTCCTCGAGGATGCGCTGGCACTGCTCGAACAGGTGCTGGCCGTCGGGCGTGAGGCTCACCTGGCGAGTCGTGCGGTTGAAGAGCCGCACGCCGAGCTGGGCCTCGAGACGGGCGATCGACTTGGCGATGGTTGACGGGGTCTGGGACAGCTCGCGGGCTGCCTTGGCAAAGCTGCCGTTCCGGGCCGCCGTCGCGAAGGCGAGGACCTGGTGGATGTTGTTCATCGAGGAATATTGTTCCTCAATGATCGGACACTCAAGGCCGTTCTTTCGGCGCGACTCGAGGACCAAACTGTGCGGCATTCGAAACAACCTGGGAGTCCCGCCGTGTCCGTCTCGCCGAACCCCGTCCTCGCCTCCTCTCCCTTCCCCGGAATTCTGCACGCCACACTGGCGGGCTCCGAGCAGGGGCTCAAACAGCTTTCCATCTGGCAGCAGATCCTCGAGTCGGGCGCGGCCACCCCGCCGCATCGGCACGATTGCGAGGAGGTCGTGTTGTGCTCCGCGGGCCGCGGCGAGCTTCGATTCCTCGATCCTGACGGCAGCGACCGGAGGCTTTCTTTCGGCGCGCACCAGACCGTGTGTATCCCGCGCAATGCGCTTCATCAGCTCGTGAATGCCGGGCGCGATCCCCTGCATCTCGTCGCGGTGTTCTCGAAGACGCCCGTCGAGGTCTATCTCTCCGACGGCCAGCCGGTGACGCTTCCCTGGTCCAGTTGAAACAGGACTCGCTGAAACCTCACGCCGACTGAAAACTTAAGCGCGTATTAGGAAAGCGTTCGCACGCGATCCCGATAATGCGCGCCCTCGGTGCCTGGCACTCAAAAGCCGGGAGAAGAGAGGCGCGCCGGCGGATCGGCGCGCTCTCCCGGCTTTTCCGTGCCAGGCACCACCGTTCAAGGCACCACCATTCAGTCATTCCGGGAGTTTCCGTTCATGTTGAAGTCCATTGCGCTCGTTGGCGGGCTGCTGCTCGCTACCAACGTCCTTGCCCAGCAGTCGCTGCAGTCGATGCACACGCGCGTGCCCGCGCCGCCGAAGTCGGTTGCGGCCGCACCCGCGTGGCTCGCGAGCCCCGAGGTCGCGACGCTGCGCAAGCAGCTCGAGGCGCAACGCGATTTCATCAACAAGTTGAATCTCGACGCGAACACCCGCGCGCCCGGCGCCCTCACCAGCGCGGGCGGCATCGACTTCGCGCGCGCGCAGCGCGACCCGGAATACGCGAAGCAGATCCAGGCGAAGATCGCGTCGATGAGCCAGGCCGAGCAGATGGCGCTCGCCATGCAGATGCAGCAGGCGACCCAGCAGGCGGGCATCCAGAACGTCGTGGCGATGAGCAAGGATCCGCCGGCCGTGCACGCCGCGGCCGAGCACTACACCGACTACCAGACGAAGCAGATGTCGAGCAGCGGCATCACCGCGCAGACCGAGGCGATCCTCGCGATCCAGCGGAAGACCAACGACCGCGCTGCGGAGATCGCCGAGAAGGCCAGCAACCTACTGAAGTGCAGCGACGGCGAAGGCGGCTGCGCCACGAAGGCCGACGAGGAAGCGGACAAGGCCACGCTGCGCGCCGCGCGTGCGCAGATCATCGCCGAGTACGACCGCGCGCTCGTCGAGATCGCTCCGCACATCGAGGCCGCGCGCAAGGCGCGGCTCGCCGACGTCGCGGCCGTGCAGAAAGACATGACGGCCACGCAGTACGGCGCCGCCGCGCAGAGCAGCGCGAACAAGCAGCTGCTGGCCGCCTATCACGGCGCCGCGCTGAACGACGTGGAGCAGCTGTTCACGCTGACCGAGGAAGTCGCGAAGTGGGCGGCCGCGCGTTACGACGACCGCACGATCAACTTCATGTCGGTCGACTGACTGGGGACAGCGGTGCCGGTGTAAAAACTGGGGATTGGCGCCACCCCCGCGGCTCGCCAGGGCTCACGCCTGGCAGCCGGCACAATCCCCACCATTTACACCGGCACCACTATCCCCACCCCTACACGACGCCGAGGGCGGTGTTGGAGAAGTAGCCGACGTTGGGGAGGATGCCGGGTAGTTCGGAAGCGCTGCAGCCGAACCAGCGCGCGAGCGTCGCGGCGAACTGATCGATCGAGGTGGTCGGCAGCAGCCGGCCCTGACCGACCTGGTCGTCGGTCTGGATGGAGACATGCGGCGCGGTTCCATAGAACCGGCCGCCGTTCACGGCGCCGCCCATCACGAAGTGATGACCGCCCCAGCCGTGATCGGAGCCGTCCGCGTTCGAGCTCAGCGTGCGGCCGAAATCCGACGCAGTGAACGTCGTCACCTTGTCGGCCACGCCGAGCTCCACGGTGGCCGCGTAGAACGCGCTCATCGCATCGTTGATGCGCTGGAGCAGCCGCGGATGGTCCTGCATCAGCAGGTTGTGGTTGTCGAAGCCGCCGAGCGACACGAAGAACACCTGGCGGCGCAGTCCGAGTGCGCTGCGCGCACCGATCAGCCGCGCGACGATCTTCAACTGGTTGGCGAGACCATTACCCGTCCCGAACAGGTTGTTGGTTGCGGTGCTCAGCGTCACGCCGCCCAGCGCGCCGTTGACCACACCCTCCATCGCGATCGAGCGCCGCGTCACGATCGCATACTCCTCCTCGAACGCATGCGTGCACTGGCGCGTCATCAGCGTGTTCAACGCCGTGCGCAGCGCGGCCGAACCATACGGCGCCTGCGTGATCCCGTTCACCCGGATCGCACCGTTCGGACTGATCTGGTACTGCAGCGCGTCCTCGCCCGCGACGAACACCGCGTTGCCCGCGGCGCTGATGCAGGTCAGCAGCGAATTCCCGCCATTACTCGACATGGCGAGATCGCCGATGCGCCCGCCCCAGCCGATCGTCGAGCCCTCGCTGCCGTTCGACTGCCAGATCGACTGTTGGTCGTTGTGCGAGAACAGCTTCGGCGGCAGCGGATTCGCGACGCGGTTCGGGCTCAGGTACTGCGCGAGCGTGGTCGGCTGCACCAGCGGCCCCACGTTGAGCTGCACCGCGAGCCGCCCGGCGTCCCACAGCGATTTCAGTCCCGCGAGCTGCGGAGCCAGCGCGTATTGCAGGTTGTCGGTGAGCGTCTGCGCGACCAACGGCGTCAGCGCATTCGGCGCGAGCGCCGCGCGCGCGATCGCGATGCCGGCCTCGTCCTCGCCCGGCCCGCCCGCGCGGATCTGGTGATACAGCGCGTAGTTAGCCGCGTCATACGGCACCACCGTGTTCGCGTAGTCGTTTCCGCCGTACAGGAAGATGCACACCAGCGCCTTGTAGTCCGTGCTGTCGAAGGCCGCCGCCTCGCCGATCGCCGCGAGGTTGATCGCGAGCGGCGTGGCGACGCCCATCGCGCCGAGATGCATCGCGCGCTTGAGGACCATGCGGCGGGTCCAGTACTGCCTGTCGCCATCGACGCGAGGCTTCTTCATTTCTGCACCAGGTATTCGGGTGAGCAGAGGATCAGCAGGCACGCGCCCGCCAGCAGGTTGAGCTTCGCGTCCTGCGAACTACCGGCGGTGACGTTCATCGCCGTCAACGCGGTCGTGATCGTATCCAGCGTCGACTGCGACAACTGGTTGGCCGTGAGCCGCAGGTTGAGATGCGCCACCACCGCCGCGACGTCGTGCGCGATCGGCAGCAGCTCCGAGTAGGTAGGCCGCACGTCGTTGTAGCCGCCGCGGATCACCCACGTGAGGAAGTTGGAGTACCCCGCGACCGTGGTCTCATTGACGAGCTGGAACTCCGGCGCCTGCTTGTCGGCCGTGGCGATGGTCGTGTTGGGCGGCACGTAACCGGGCCGGAAGAAATTGAACACCGACGGCGAGCGCAGCGGACTTTGCCCGAGCGCCGTATCACTGCCGGACAGATCGTAGATCTCGAACGCGCCGTTGGACGACGTAACGCCCACCGTGCGCGCCCACTGCACGAAGCGAACGACAGGTTCGCGCAGCTTGCCCGCCATCGTATTCGAGGCATCCGGCAGCGTGCGCGCCTCGGGATCCGTGAGAATCGCCGTCCACACCGCGCGCAGGTCGCCGCGCACGCCCGCGCCGTTGTCCGCGAACGCTGCGGCGACTCGGCCGACGTAGGCCGGACTCGGGTTGCTGGTCACGAGCCGCTGGATCATCTGCCGCGCGAAGAACGGGCCGACGTTCGCGTGGTTGAAGAGATGGTCGAGCGCGAGGCGCAGCGCATCGGGTCCCGGTGTATTCGCCGGGATGTTCAGACCGAGGAAATTCACCTCGAGCGTGGAATGGCGGCTCGCGATGTAGCGCATGCGGTTGGTCGCGAAGCGCGTGTTCGGCACGTCGTAGTCGTGCCAGGCGACGTTCGTGAACGTGCCGCCGTTGGACGTGTAATCCCAGTCGTAGCCGGTGAACACGCGCGCGAGATTGGTGATGTCGCTCTGTCCGTACGTCTCGATGGGATGGCCGTTCGAGTCGAGGCGATGCGTGCCGTCCGGGTTGAGCTCGTACAACCCGATCGTGAAGAGCTGCATGACCTCGCGCGCGTAGTTCTCGTCGGGCTGGCGGCCGTTCGCGTCTTCCCTGAGATTGCCCTTGGTGTTGAGGAAGAAGCCCATCGCCGCATTGAGCGTGACGCGTTCGAGCAGCTCGCGGTAGTTGCCGAACGCGTTCGCGCACAGCACGTCCCAGTAGGCGCCGATGACGTACGGTGGATAGAAGCCGTCGATGGGGCTGAGACTGACTACGAAGAACTCCGACAACGCGAAGGCGACGCGCTTGCGCATCTGGTCCGGTCCGGTCAGCAGCTGGTTCCAGATCATGAAGTCGCCGAACTGCGGCCAGAAGTAGCGCTGCTCTTCGGTGATCGAGTTGTGATTGCGCGAGTCGAGCCACGCGACGCCGGTCTGGCCCAGCGGCTCGTTGTATCTGGACGTGAGCCACGCCGCGTATCCGTTCGCGCGGACGGCGGTCATGTCCGCGTCCGTCACCGCGAATTGCGCCTGCAGCAGGAAGCGCGCGGCTTCGGCCTCGGTGATCTGGACCGGCGGAGTCGGCGGGCTGGGTGATGGCGGGCTCGGGGCCGGAGGACTCGGCGCCGGCGGGCTGGGCGCGGGCGGACTCGGATTGCCGGAGGGCGGCGGCGTGCTTCCGCTGCCTCCACCACCCCCACCGCAGGCCGCGAGCGCGAGCCCGCTGAGCGCCGCCACGGCGGCAGCAGCATCGCGAGTATCGACGGTGCTGTCCTCAGCCGGTTCGGCCGACGTCTTTTCGACGTCGATTTCGAGTTCCTGCACGAGCCCCCCTGATCGGACTGATTAGTACCTTAAGGGGGACAGGGAGACCAAACAACCTGTCGCAATTTTGCGGTGGGGTGGGGATTAGGTGCCGGTGTAAAAGGTGGGGACAGACCTCGTTTCCCCGCCGGAGGCGGGCATAAGGGGATGTGCCCTCGGAGGCGCGTCTCCTTTGAGGACTGTCCCCACTTTTTACACCGGCACCCAATTCCCCACCCTCAGGCGCAGCCGAGGGTGGGGGTCGCGAAATTGCCGATGTTCGGGAGGATGCCGGGGAGCTCGGTGGGCTCGCAGCCGAACCAGCGGGCCAGGGTCGCGGCGAACTGGTCGACGGAGGTGCTGGGGAGCAAGCGGCCGAGGCCGACCTGGTCATCACTCTCGACGGACACGTGCGGCGCGGTGCCGTAGAAACGGCCGCCGTTCACCGCGCCGCCCATCACGAAGTGATGCGCGCCCCAGCCGTGATCGGACCCATCGGAATTCGAAGACAGCGTGCGGCCGAAGTCGGAGGCGGTGAACGTCATCACCTTGTCCGCGACACCGAGCGCGGTGGTCGCGGCGTAGAAGGCCGACATCGCGTCGTTGAGCCGCGTCATCAGGCGCGGATGATCGCTCATGAGATCGTTGTGGTTGTCGAAGCCCCCGATCGACACGAAGAACACCTGGCGCCGCACGCCGAACGCCGCGCGCGCGCCGATCAGCCGCGCCACGACGCGCAACTGGTTCGCGAGCCCGTTGCCGGACGGAAACGAGGTAGTCAGCGAAACGCCGCCCAGCGCGTCGTTGACCACCCCCTCCAGCGCGATCGAGCGCCGGTTGACGATCGCGCATTCGTTCTCGATCACGTGCGGACTCTCGCGCGAGATGATCGCCCGCACCGCCTCGCCGAGCTCGCCGCGCAACGCGTTGATACGGATCGCCCCACTGGTGCTGATCTGGTACTGCAACGCATCGCGTCCCGCGACGAAGACGCCATTGTTGCTGGCCGAAATGCAGGTCAGCGTCGCGCGCGTCCCGTTGCTCGAAAGCGCGAGATCGCCGAGGCGCCCGCCCCAGCCGTTCGTCGCGCCCTCGGCGCCGTCCGACTGCCACACCGATTGCTGGTCATTGTGCGAGAACAGCTTGGGCGGCAGCGGATTCGCGCGCCGATCGGAGCTCGAATACTGCGCCTTCGTCGTCGGCTGGATGAGCGGCCCCACGTTCAACTGGATCGCGAGCAGCCCCGCATCGAACAGCGACTTCAGCCCCGCGAGCTGCGGTGCGAGCGCGTACTGCAGGTTGTCCGTGAGAACCGCGCCGTCGAGCGGCGTGAGCGCGGTCGCGGCAAGCTCCGCGCGCGCCAGCGCGATGCCGGAGGCATCCTCCCCCGCCGCGCCCGCTCGGATCTGGTGGTAGAGCGCGTAGTTAGCCGGGTCGTACGGCACCACGGTGTTGGCGTAGTCGTTGCCGCCGTAGAGGAAGATGCACACCAGCGCCTTGTAATCCGTGGCGTCGAACGCCGCGGCCTCGCCGATGGCGGCGAGGTTGATCGCGAGCGGCGTTGCCACCCCGAGCGCCGACAACTGCATTGCGCGCTGTAGGACCATGCGACGCGTCCAGTTCGTCATTTCTGCACCAGGTAGTCAGGTGAAATCAGCACGAGGAAGAATCCCGCCGCAAGCATGTCTAGCTTCGCGCCCGTGTTGCTCGCAGCGGTGATTCCGTAGGCGCGCAGCGCCCGGTTGAGCACGTCTATCGTCTCGCCGGAAAGCTGGTCAGCGGTGAGGTGCAGATCGAGCCACTCGATCACCGCGGGAATGTCGTGGGCGATCGGCAGCAGCGCCGTGTAGCCGGGCAACACGTCCCCGATGCCGCCGCGCGTCACCGCCTGCATGAAGTTGATGTACCCCGCCGTGCTCGACTCGTTCAGCAGCTGGAACTCCGGCGCCTGTCTACCCGCTTGCGCGATCGCGGTGTTGGGTGGCACGTAGCCTGGCCGGAAGAAGTTGAACACCGAGGGCGAACGCAGCGGACTCTGCCCGAGCTGCCGGTCGCTCTCGGAAAGGTCGTCGATTTCCCAGGCGCCACTGGCCGAGGCGACCTCCGCGGTGCGCGCCCACTGCACGAAGCGCACGATGGGCTCGCGCAGTTTGCCGCTCGACGTGTCCGCTTCCGTCGGCATCGCGCGCGCCTCCTCGTCGGTGAGAATCGCGGTCCACACCGCTTTCAGGTCTCCGCGCACGTCCGCGCCGTTGTTCCCGAACACCGTCGCGACTCGCTGCACGTAGGCCGGCGACGGATTACTCGTCACCAGGCGCTGGATCATCTGCCGCGCGAAGAACGGCCCGGTGTTTGCGTGATGGAAGAGTCGGTCGAGTGCGATGGTCAGCGCATCGGCTCCCGGCGTCGTGCTCGAAATCTGAACGCCGAGGAAATTCTTCTCCATGTGGGAGTGGTTGTTGGGATTGAAGCGCATGCGGTTGCTGGCGAAATGCGGGCTCGGAATCTCGCTGCGCGACCACGCGACCGTCGTACGCGAACCGCCGTTCGATAGATAGTCGAAGCTGTACCCCGTGAAGACCCGCGCGAGATTACTCACGTCGTCGGGGCCGTAGGTTTCGATCGGCCTGTTCTCGGCATCCAGTTTCGGCGTGCCGTCGAGATTCAGTTCGTGCAGGCCGATGGTGAACAGCTGCATCACTTCGCGCGCGTAATTCTCGTCCGGCTGCCGCCCGCGCGAGTTCTCGCCGAGATTGCCGCGCGTGTTGAGGAAAAACCCCATCGCCGCGTTGAGCGTGACCGCCTCGAGCAGGTCGCGGAAATTGCCGAAGGCGTGCGCGGTGAGCAGGTCCCAGTACGCGCCGATCATGTACGGCGGGAAGTACACGTTGATCGGCGTGAGGCTCACGACGAACACCTCCGACAGCGCGAGCGCCATGCGCTTACGCATCTGGTCCGGGCCCGCGATGAGCTGGTTCCAGATCATGTAGTCGCCGGGCGTGCGGCTGAAGTAGCGCTCCTCCGCGGTGATCGCGTTGTAGCCCCGCGAATCGAGCCACGCGCGGCCGGTCTGCCCCGGCGGCTCGGCATACCGCGCGTTGAGCCACGCGACGATGCCGTTGCCACGCAGTGCGTCGATGTCCGCATCGGTCACGGAGAACTGCGCCTGCAGCAGGAACCGCGCGGCTTCGGCGTCGGTCGCGGGCGTGCGATCGACCACCGCGGGCGGACGCGGACCTGGCGCCGGCGGTGGCGGAACAGGTGTCGGTGGCGGACCCCGTGCGACGGGCGGTGCGGAGCCGCCGCCTTCGTCGTCGCCGCCGCAGCCGGCGAGCGCCAGCGCGGCCGCCGCCGTGACGGCCATCGCGGCGGCGACCGATCCGTCGTTCGGATCCGCCGCGGTTTCAGCGGGCGCGGAATCGACATCCGTTTCGAGCTGCACCGCGCCTCCTTGATTCCGGTCGATCGCTCGGTTGTCCGACCGGAACAATCTGCCTCAGGTTGCCGCATGTGTGGGGCGTCGGACGTGATCGTCCGGGAGTCCGACATCACGCGCCAGCGCGTAGCGACATCCGCCGCATCCGCGCGGGTTGGAGCGGGCCGGCTTAGGGCCGGTCGGGTCCGAAAGGCTCGTCTACGGGGAACCGAGTGGGTCTGACGCATCACGCGGCGCAAAGAGATCGAGGGTAGGGAAAATCGCCAGGTGCCTATTTAAGATCGGCGCATGAAACGCGCGCGCGGCCGCCCCAAACATGCCGACCTGCTGACCCCGGCCGAATGGCGCACCGTCCACGCCTTGCAACACGGCATGACCAACGCGGAAGTCGCGCGCCGGCGCGGCATCAGCGTCAATGCCGTGAAATTCCACGTGACCAACGCGCTGGCCAAGCTGGGGCTGCCCGACCGCCGCGCACTGCGCGCGTGGTTCAAGGCGCCGCGCGACAGCGCGGTCTCGGCCGGCAGGAGAAAAGCAGTGACATCGAAATTATCGCTCGGCCCCATCGGACAGATCGCGCGCTCCGTCAGCGACATCGCGGCGTCGGAGAAGTGGTATCGCGAAGTGCTCGGCCTGCCGCATCTCTACACCTTCGGCACGCTCGCGTTCTTCGACTGCGGCGGCACGCGGCTCATGCTCGCGCAGAACCAGGACGGAGCCGCGAAGGAATCGATCCTCTATCTACGCGTGCCCGACATCGCCGCCGCGCACACCGAACTCGCCGCGCGCGGCGTGAAGTTCACGCACGCGCCGCACATGATCCATCGCCACGCCGATGGCACCGAGGAGTGGATGGCCTTCTTCGAGGACCCGGACGGACGCCCGCTGTCCATCATGGCGCAAACCAGAATGGGGTCAGACCCCATTTCCTAGCAAATGAGGTCTGACCCCATTTACATATTGCCCGGGGTCTTTCGCCCAACGCCCACGCCTGCGAATCGCGACACGTTTTGTCGCAATCGCGGGGTGCAATCTACCCCGCGCTTCGTGCGTCAGGCATACCCCGGGAGAATTTGCATGAGCAGTCCGTACAACGCTTCGGCTGAACGCATGTCGGTATTCGGACCGACACTGCGATTCAAAGGCGAGCTGAAGGCCCAGGAAGACCTCAAGGTCGAGGGCAAGATCGAAGGAACCATCCACCACCAGCAGCGCGTGGTCGTTGGATCGAAAGGCGAAGTCGTCGCCACCGTCACCGCGGCGTCCATCGACGTCGAGGGTCGCGTGCAGGGCGACATGAGCGCCAAGAAGAGCATCAAGGTCAATCAATCAGCCGTCGTGCGCGGCAACATCCGCGCGCCGAGCGTCAGCATCACTGAGGGAGCGAATTTCAATGGCAGCGTCACCATGGAGCCGTCTACTGGGACCCAAGGAACAACCGCCCCCGCCCCGGCCCGCTGAATCGGAGAAGACCATGAGCAAAGGATTCAGTGACGGCAAGATGGCGCCCCCCGCGCCGCCGGCGGCCCCGCAGACTTCGACGGGCGCCTGCGTGCTCGGCCCGACCCTGCACTTCAAGGGCGAGCTCTACGGTGAAGAGGACCTGGAATTCCAGGGCCAGCTCGAAGGCTCGATCGAGCACACACGCAGCCTCTCCATCGGCAAGGAAGGCGGCGTGACGGGCAACATCCGCGCGAAATTCGTGATCGTCGAAGGCCGCGTCGATGGCGACATCTACGCGAGCGAGTCGGTCTCGATCCGCCAGACCGCGAAGGTGAAGGGCAACATCTTCGCCCCGCGCGTCGGCATCGCCGATGGTGCGCAGTTCAACGGCAGCGTGGACATGAACCACAAGGGCGCGGCCGCGCGCAGCACGCCGACGGGCACTCTCAGCGATCCTGCTGCAGAGCGTCTGCTGACGAAGGCTGCTGGCTGACCGAACCCGGGCGCGCGAGCGCCGCGATGTTCGCAGAGAGGGCGCGCAAGGAAGCTTGCGCGCC
>JAEZCR010000239.1 GCA_023433465.1 Pseudomonadota bacterium
GTTCTCGAACTGGCTGGTCTCGGCGCCTTCGATCGTCCAGTGCCCGGAGTTGTGCACGCGCGGCGCCATTTCATTGGCGACGAGCTGCCCGCGGCGCACGAAGAACTCGATGGTGAGGACTCCGACGTAGCCGAAGTGCTCGGCCACGCGTCTGGCCGCGTTCTGCGCGCGGCGCGTGAGCGCGGCGCCGCCGAACGGCGCGCGCGTCAGGCGCAGGATGCCCTCGCGATGCACGTTGAGGTTCAGTGGATAGAAGGCGAGCTTTCCGTCGAGCCCTCGCACGCAGATGACCGACACTTCGTAGTCGAATGGGACGAGGTTTTCGTAGAGCAGGGGCGCGGATCCGAGCGCTTCCCAGGCGCGCCCGATGTCCGCCGGCTTGCGCAGCACGAACTGTCCCTTGCCGTCGTAGCCGAGCTTGCGGGTCTTGAGCACGCCGGGCAGACCGATGCGCTGCACGGCGGACTCGAGCGCGGCGAGCGAGTCGACCGCGGCGTATTTCGTCGTCGGGATGCCGAGCAGATCGAACGTGCGCTTTTCGGCCAGGCGGTCCTGCGCGGCGGAGAGCGCGCGCAGCGGCGGCGAAATGCGCGCCTTGCCGGGAAGTCCTTCGAGCGCCTCGACCGGGATGTTCTCCCAGTCGAAGGTCAGCACCTCGCAGCGCTGCGACAGCTCGCCTAACAACTTGCGGTCGGTGAGCTCGCCGCAGAGGATCGGGCCCACCTGGCCACCAGGTGTCCGCGCCTCGCGGTCGAGGAACAGGAAATCGAAGCCGAGTGGATAGCCCGCGAGGGCCATCATGCGCCCGAGCTGTCCGGCGCCGACGATGCCGATGGTCACGTGCGCGACGGATCCGGGTTGGCGAGCACCTTCGCCGTCTGGTCGGCGCGGAATTTCTTCAACGCGGCGTCGATCTCGGGCCGCTTGTTCGCGAGGATCGCCGCGGCCGCGAGACCCGCGTTGGTCGCGCCGGCGACGCCGATCGCGAACGTCGCGACGGGAATGCCGGCGGGCATCTGCACGATGGACAGCAGTGAATCGAGACCATTGAGCGCCTTCGATTGCACCGGGACCCCGAGCACGGGCAGCGTCGTCTTCGAGGCGACCATGCCGGGCAGATGCGCCGCGCCCCCGGCGCCCGCGACGATCACCTCGATGCCGCGCGATTGCGCCGACGAGGCGTATTCGAACAACAGGTCGGGAGTGCGGTGCGCGGAGACGACGCGCGTCTCGTAGGGAACCGCGAGCTTGTCGAGCGCCTCGGCCGCGGCGCGCATCGTCTCCCAGTCCGAAGACGAACCCATGATGATGCCGACCAGTGGTTTCATCGCGGAATACTAGCCGAAGTCGGTGCCGGGTGGGAAAAGGGGGAGTCCGTGCGCAGGCGCGCCGGGTCGCGGGGCGCCATGGCTAACTCCGCGTTTTCTCACCCGGCACCAACAAGGTTCGCAGCGCGCGGAAGAGTTCGCGCGAGGCGCCTTCGCGGCTGCCCGAATCCACGCGTTCGCTGGTGGCCTTGGTGATCAGGGCTTGCAGGGACTTGCGGTCCGCGTCGGGTTGCCAGCGGACGAGATCGTCGAGCGCCCCGGGGCCTTCGGTCAGCAGGCGCGCGCGCCAGGCCTCGATGCGCTTGTGCTTTTCGGCGTCGATGGCCGCGGTCCGCGAACGCGATTCGAGCGCCGCCTCGATCGGTCCGAGGTCTAGGTCGCGCATGAGCTTGCCGATGTACTGGCGCTGCCGGGCGAGACCGCCGCGGGCCGTGATGCGCTTGGCGAGCAGGATGGCGTCCTCGAGCCGTTCGGGAAGCCCGAGGGCCGAGATATCGGATTCCTTGAGCGCAATCAGACGTTCGCCGAGATCCTGGGCGGCGTCGGCCGCGCGTTTGCGCGCGCTCTTGCTCGGTCTTTCGAATTCTGCGTCCGGGTCCTCGTGCATCGTACAATTCTGCCATGCAAGCACTCGTTGAGCCCCGTCAGGAAGTCGACGGCACCCGGATCCCCGAACTCGAGACCATCGTGGCCGATGCGCTGCGCCGTGCCAGGGAGCTCGGCGCCACGCAGGCCGAGGCCGACGTGAGCCTGCAGAAGGGCCTTACTACCACGGTGCGCCTGGGCGAGGTCGAGACCGTCGAGTACCAGCGCGACCGCGGCATGGGCGTCACGGTCTATTTCGGCCAGCGCAAGGGCTCGGCGAGCACCGCCGACCTCTCGCCGCGCGCCGTCGCCGAAACGGTCGAAAAGGCCTGCGACATCGCCCGCTACACTGCCGAGGACGATTGTGCCGGCCTCGCGGACCCCGAGGAACTCGCCCGCGACATTCCCGATCTCGACCTCGATCACCCCTGGGATCTGGCGCCGGAGGAGGCGGTCGAGACCGCGCGCGCCTGCGAAGCTGCCGGCCGCGACGTCGATCCGCGCATCACGAACTCCGAGGGCGCCAGTGTCGGAAGTCACCGGGGAGTGCGCGTGTACGGCAATTCACACGGATTCCTCGCCGGCTATCCGTCGACCAGCCACAGCGTGAGCTGCGTACTGCTCGCGCAGGTGGGCGACGACATGCAGCGCGACTACTGGTATTCCTCGGCACGTGACGGTCGCGATCTCGAGTCCGCCGTGGAGATCGGCCGCAAGGCCGGCAAACGCGCGGTCGCGCGACTCGGCGCGCGCAAGCTCGCGACTCAGCGCGCGCGAATCTTGTTCGCGCCCGAGGTGGCCCGGGGTCTCATCGGCCATTTTCTCGGCGCCGTGCGCGGCAGCAGCCAGTATCGCAAGAGCTCGTTCCTGCTCGGCGCCGCCGGCAAGCCGGTGTTTCCGTCGTTCCTGGAGCTGCGCGAACGCCCGCACATTCCGAAGGCGCTGGGTAGTTCACCGTTCGACAACGAGGGTGTCGCGACGCGGGATCGCGATCTCGTGCGCGACGGTGTGCTGACTGGTTACGTGCTGGGCAGTTACTCCGCGCGCAAGCTCGGGCTCAAGACCACTGGTAATGCCGGCGGCACGCACAACCTGCTGGTCGAATCGAGCAAGGGTGGCGTCGAGATCGGCGCGCTGATGCGCGAGCTCGGCACGGGATTGCTCGTGACCGAGCTCATGGGCCAGGGCGTCAACGGCGTCACCGGCGACTACTCGCGCGGCGCCTCGGGCTTCTGGGTCGAGAACGGCGCCATCACTTACCCGGTGCACGAGATCACGATCGCCGGCAACCTCAAGGACATGTACCGCAACATCGTCGCGATCGGCAGCGACGTCGATGTGCGCGGCGGCGTACGCGTGGGCTCGATCCTCATCAGCGAGATGACCATCGCGGGCGAGTAAGACGGTGCCTGGCACGGAAATCCCGGGAGAAGCCGCGAATTCTGGCCGCACTGAAT
>JAEZCR010000240.1 GCA_023433465.1 Pseudomonadota bacterium
GCGCACGTTGGCGCGCGGTTCAGAAGTTGAAGCGAATCGAGCCCATCACCGTGCGCGGCGCGCCGATCGAATAGAAGCCGACCGAATTGCCGAGACCCGTGCCCGAGCTGATGTTGCCGAAGTACTCCTCGTCGAGCAGGTTGATCACGTTGAAGCGCACTTCCGCGGATTCGAGGCCGGGGAAGCTGAACGTGTACCGCGCGTCGAGATCCACGACCGTGTATCCGGGGGCGATCTCCGTGTTGAGGTCGGTGCCATAACGGTCGCCGACCTTCTTCGCCTGCAGACCGACGCGCAGGTTCTCGGTGGCTTTGACGTCGACGCGCGCGCCGAACATCCACTTCGGCGTCTCGACCAGCGTCTTTCCGGCGGTCGGAATGGGCGTGGTCGAAGTCGGGATGTCGTCGAGCAGTTCGCTGTCGTTGTAAGCCACCGAAAGGCTCAGGTCCACGAGCTCGCCGAATCGCTGCCCGAGCTGGGCGTCGAAACCCTCGACCTTCACGTCGCCGACGTTGCGATCGACATTGAAGCCGAGCGCCTCGTCGAACGACGTCACGATCCGGTTCGTGTAGTCGATGCGATAGAGCGCGAGCGAGGCGATGGTGCGCGAGTTGTTCATGCGCCAGCCGATGTCGTAGGCCTTCGTCATTTCGGACTCGGGCGTCGGATGACCGATGCTGCCGTCGGACAGGCGGATGACCGAGTACAGGTTGTCCGTGCGCGGCGCCGACAGGCCTTCCGCGTACGACGCGTAGAACGAATGGTTGTCCCACGGTTTGAACGTGATGCCGGCGTTCGGAAGGATGTCGTCGAACTCGACCTCATCCTCCCACGGCGGAATGAACTCCACCGCCGGCGTCATCGCGTTCGCGGCCGGCGCGAACGTCACATTGCCGTTCGGCAGCGACGTCAGCGGCGCGCGGCTCGTGCACAACGCGCCGCCGCCGGCGCCGATCGTGCCCGAGGTGCCCGAACCGCCATTCGGCGTGTAGCAGTACTGGTTGAGCTCGCGCGTGAAGAACGGCGCGCGCACGCCGATCGCCGCGATCAGCTTGTCGTCCATGAATTCGGAGCGCCACTCGACCGCGTATTGCTGGAGTTCAGCCACCGAGAAGCGGTCGCGGCCACGCAGTTCGTCGCCGTCGGCGGCGAGCACGGGTCGGCCCTTGTTTCCGGCGAAGACGTTTTCGACGCCGGTGCCATCGTCGTTGATGTAGCCCCACTGCGCCGTCTGGCGATGGCTCGCGCGATCCCAGGAGACGGCGAAGCGCAGGATGTTGTCCTCGTTGATGTCCCAGATCAGCGAGCTGGTCGCGCCCCAGCGCCGCGTGTTCGTGTTGTTGGGCGTGTGGAAGCGGACGGTGTCTAGGATGTCGCCGTCGCCGTTGAGGTCCCAGCCGGTCAGGTTGGTATTGCCGAGCACGCGCTTGTCGGGCGAGGTCGCCGAGGGCGTTTCCGCGATCGTCGTCGAACCGCCACCGTTGGCGAGCGTGTATTGCCAGGACGCATCGAAGGAAAGTCGCACGCTCTCGCCGAAATGCCACAGCGACTGCATGCGGAAGTTGCCCGTGTCCGACGGATTGATGCGCACGCCGTAGAAATTGGTGCAGCTCGACGGATTCGCCAGGTTGTCCGTGGCCAGGAGACCCGGCTGGTTGGCCACCGGCTGCGCGTTCTCGTTGTCGACCGCGCCCGCGGTCGGCAGGTCGCGCGTGCAGGTCGGCAGGTTGTCGTAGTCGCGTCCGTAGGTTTCGAAGTTAGCGATGCTGGTCGTGCGGTAGAACGCGTTGCGGTTCTCGTTCCAGTGGCCCGCGAGGCTCACGAAGTTGTTGTTCTCGAAGTCCTGACGGACCATGAAGTTGAACTGCTTGCGCGTGAGTCCGCCGGGTCCCTTGAACTTGTCGTAGTCCTGGTAGGAAGCGGCGACGAACGCCTTCGTGCCCCAGGGACCCATTTCGCCCGTGTCGAGGCGCACGAGCCCGCGCATGAAATCGTTCTCGCCGTACGACACGACCGCGAAGCCGCCGAATTCCTGCGCCGGCCGGCGGGTCTTGTAGGCGACGGTGCCGCCGGTGGCGGAGGCGGTCGGACTGTCCACGTCCGTGGTGCCGAGGTTCACGTCGACCCGCTCGATGAGCTCGGGATCGAGCATCTGGTTCGGGTACAGCGAGTAGTTGCCCGAGTCGTTGAGCGGAATGCCGTCGAACGTCACAGAGACGCGCGAGCCGTCGAAGCCGCGGATGCGCAGGTTGCCGCCGGAACCGCCATAGGGATCCGAGTTGGTGAAGTTGACGCCGGGAATCTGGTTCAGGCTCTGGAACACCGTCTGTCCGGACGCCTGCGAATCGAGGTATTCGCCGGTGAGCGTCACGCGCGATTTCGGCGCGGTCTGGTTGCTCACGAGACCGATGTCGCGGACGCGGGTCGCCGACACGACGACTTCGGCCAGGTCATCTTCGATCGCCTCGGTGGCGGACGACTGCGCGAACGCGTTCTGGCCGACGCCGGCGCCTAACAAGATTGCGCTGGCAATGGCGGACTTGTGGAACCGAAGCAACAGTGCCCGGTGTGTGTTTCGCATGGGGTTCTCCGTTTTCTTGCCGACGCCATCTCTGCGGCATTGCGGCTTTGTTGGAGTACACGTTAATGACATGACGTGTGAGTTACAACCGGGAAAGTGCTGCTTGCTGCGCTTGCGCAACAGCGGTGCGCAGCAATGCGCGCACGATGCTTCGAGGTGCAAGGCGGTGAGCTGTACGAATCTTGCGCAGTCCGCGCGTTACCTCAGGCAGGAATCGTCGCGCCCGCAAGAGCTTGCGAAAAATGCTTCCTGCACAGCGGCACGTATCGCTCGTTGCCGCCGATCTCGATCTGCTGTCCCTCGCGTTCCGCCGTGCCGTCGCTCTTGACACGCACGACCATGATGGCCTTGCGGCCGCAATGGCAGATGGTCTTGATCTCGACCAGGTTGTCCGCCCATGCGAGCAGTTGCGCGCTGCCGGGGAACAACTCGCCGCGGAAATCCGTGCGCAGTCCGTAACACAACACCGGGATGTTGAGTTCGTCGACCACGGCGGCGAGTTGCTTGACCTGCTCCGGAGTCAGGAATTGCGACTCGTCGACGAGGATGCACGCGAGCGGAGAGCGCATGTGCTCGCGCGCGATCTCGGTCCGCAGGTTGAGCCCGGGGTGGAAGTGGCGCGCCTCGCGATCGATGCCGATGCGCGAGTGGATGCGGCCGCCCTGCCGGTCGTCGAGCTTCGCGGTGTAGAGCAGGGTGCGCATGCCGCGCTCTTCGTAGTTGTGCCCGGCCTGCAGCAGCGCGGTGGATTTGCCCGCGTTCATCGTCGAGTAATAGAAGTAGAGCTTGGCCATGGGCGCGTTCCGTCCGTCAGAAGCGTGACACGATGCCGACGACCGCGCCGGCCATGCAAGAGGCCAGCGTCGCGGCGTACAGCGCGCGGAAGCCCAGGCTGATGAGGTCCGGGCGCCGCTCGGGGCACATCGCGCCGATGCCGGAAATCTGGATGCCGACGCTCGACAGGTTGGCGAAGCCGCACACAGCGTACAGCGCGATCAGCTTGCTGGTCTCCGACAAGGTGCCCGGCGCCATGTTCTGCAGGTTCACGTATGCGATGAATTCGTTGAGCACGGTCTTCACGCCGAGCAGCGAACCGACGGTCGCAGCCTCGCTCCAAGGCACACCCATGAGCCAGGCGATCGGCGCGAACAGCCAGCCCACGAAGCGCTCCATCGTCAGCGGCTCGCCGCCGATGCTGATGAAACTGATCATGCCGTTGATCAGCGCGACCAGAGCGATCGCGACGATGAGGATCGCGAGGATGTGCAGGTAGATGTTGAGACCGTCCGAGGTGCCGCGGGTGACGGCGTCCATCGAGCTTTCGTAGACGCGCGGCGGCTTCTCCAATTCCTGCGAGCTGTCGTTCCCCTCCGGGATCATCACGTGCGCGAACAGGATGGCCGCGGGCACGGACATGATGGACTTCGTGATGAGTTGTCCCAGGACGCCCTCGATCTGCTCGCCGAGCATGGCCGAGTAGATGACCATCACCGATCCGGCGATGGTCGCCATGCCCGCGGTCATGATGAGCAGCAGTTCGTAACGCGTCATGCGTGCGAGATACGGGCGCACCAGCAGCGGCGCCTCGATCTGACCCATGAAGATGTTGGCCGTCGCGACCAGGCCCGCGGGTCCGCGCGTGCCGAGCGCGCGTTCGAAGATCACCGAGATGCCGCGGATGACGAGCGGCAGGATCCGCCAGTACCACAGCAGCGCCGAGATGGCCGACATCACGATGACGAGCGGCAGGATCTGGAACGCGAAGACGGTGATGAAGCCGGGATTGGTCACGTCGAAGGGCGGTGTGCCGCCGCCGAGGAATCCGTAGACGAACGAGGTTCCCTGCACGGTGGCCGCGCCGAGCGCGCCGACGGCGCGATTCACGTACTGGAGGCCGTCACGGATCCCGGGCGCCTTGAGCAGCAACCCGCAGATGATGAACTGCAGCAGGATCGCGAATGCGATGAGCTTGTAGTTGATGCGCCGCCAGTTGGTGCTGAAAGGCATCGCGAGCGCGACGAACACGAGGATTCCGAACAGGGCCTGTACAACCGACATCGTCGAGACCTCTTGTTGTTGTCGCGGGGCTGTTGCTTTTCTGGGGGTAGCTATATGAGCTTGATCTCGCGCAGCCGCTCCTGCAGGAACTCGTGCGCGGTGATCGGCTCTGGAAACTGGTCCGGATGCCGCGCGTCGACGTATTGCGGCAGCGTCCTGATCAGGAAATCGGGATTAAAGTGCAGGAAGAACGGCAGCGAGTAACGCGCGTTGGTCGCGCGTTCGCGCGGCGGGTTCACCACGCGGTGCGTCGTCGAACGCAGGTGACCGTTCGTGAGCCGCTGCAGCATGTCGCCCACGTTGCAGACGAGTGAGCCCGGCGGCGGGTTGATCGGCAGCCACTCGCCTCTTTTCGACAACACCTCGAGTCCCGGCTCTTCCGCGCCGAGCAGCAACGTGATGACGTTGATGTCCTCGTGCGCGCCCGCGCG
>JAEZCR010000017.1 GCA_023433465.1 Pseudomonadota bacterium
GAAGATTATCCGAGCGCGGCAAGCGCCCATGCGACATTAACCATAAAAATAAGCGTTGTGACGACTGGTTCCGCGACGAAAGGAAGCCCTTTCAGACCTCGCTTTGGGGCAGAATAAGTAGCATCCCAGTCACGGAGAAAATCATGCAGACCGAGTTCGCGCGCGCCCAGATGATCACGCAGCAGGTACGTGCGTGGGACGTGCTCGATGATCGCGTGCTCGACGCCATGCGCCGCACGCCGCGCGAACTCTTCGTGCCCGGACGTTACCAGGGAATCGCGTTCGCGGACGCCGACATTCCGCTGCGCCCTGGTCAGCACATGTTGCCGCCGAAAATCGTCGGACGACTCCTGCAGGCACTGGATGCCCAGCCCGGCATGCGCGCGCTGGTCGTCGGCTCCGGCACCGGGTACGTGCCGGCGTGCCTTTCGGCGATGGGCGCGAGCGTGCGCGCGGTCGAAATCGATGCGGATCTCGCGGCCGCGTCGCGCGGCAACCTCAAGTCGGCCGGCTTCGGCCAGGTCGAAGTCGTGACGGATGACATCTTTCACTTGGATTTCGGGAGCGGCTACGCGCTAATCGCGGTGTGCGGCGCGCTGCCGCTGTACGACGAACGGTTCGCTCGCGCGTTGTCCGTGGGTGGCAAGGCGTTCGTCGTCGTCGGCGCGAGCCTGCCACAGGAGGCTCTCTTGGTTACACGTACCGCGAATGACGCCTGGACCAGCACGGGACTTTTCGAGACGTCGATCGACGCGCTCGAGAACGCCCCGCGGCCGGAACGTTTTCAATTCTGATGATCCGCGAAATGCCCGTTACGGAACTCAGCGCCCGGCGCGACCGGGGGGATATGCCCCTGGTCATCGACGTGCGCGAAGAGTGGGAACTGCAACTTGCGAGCATTCCGGGCGTCGTACATGTGCCTATGAACCAACTACCAGCGCGCCTCGGGGAGTTTTCTCGCGACGCTGAGACAATCGTGATGTGTCATGCCGGTGGCCGATCGCTGCGGGTCGCCCACTACCTGGCCAACCAGGGGTTTACGAACGTCGCCAATCTGACCGGCGGTATTTCCGCATGGAGTCAGCTGGTTGATGCAACCGTCCCCCAGTACTGAATCGTCTAAGATTTTTCCGCGAAGTTGCCGTGACCCGGGCGGTAGGTGATATAGTGATCTACAACACTAACGAGGACTCTTATTAATGCGCCGTTTAGTCGCCCTGGGGATGGGATGTCTCATCTCCGCTACCGCATCGAGTGAAGACCTTCTGACGATTTTCGACCAAGCGGTTGTGAACGACCCCTTGGTCCGAGAAGCGGAATTCACCCGCAAGGCCACGCGCGAGGCACGCCCGCAGGCATGGGCCGCCTACCTGCCGCAGATCAACGGACAGTGGACGAAGAGCAAGGAAGAAGGCTCGCAGAACAGCCTGTTCCCGCGCCTCGTGCCCATCGACCCGGACGATCCGACATCCGCCATCGTGATCCAGCAGCAGGGTCAGGTCGGCACGTCCGAACCTGAAAGCACGCGCTGGGGTATTCAATTGTCCCAGAGCATCTTCAACTGGGGCGGCCTCGTCGGACTCAAGCAGGCCGGGCGTATCGTCGCGCAGGCGGACGCGGATTACGGCGTCGCGCAGCAGGATCTCGCGCTCCGAGTCGCGACGCGTTACTTCGACGTGCTCGCGGCGCAGGACAACGTGCAGGCGCAGCAGGCCTCCCTGGATGCGATTTCGCGCCAGCTCGAACAGGCGGAGAAGCGCTTCGAAGTCGGACTGATCGCGATCACGGACGTGCAGGAAGCCCGCGCGGCGCGTGACACCGCCGCCGCCGACCTGATCGCGTCGAAGCGCCAGCTCGCGACCTCGCAGGAATTGCTGCGCGAGATCACCGATCTGCAGTACGCCGTGCTCGCGACGCCGCGCGCCACGATGCCGCTCCAGGTCCCCGAACCCGCCGATCCGCAGAAGTGGGTGGAAGCCTCGATGGAGCAGAATCTTTCCCTCACCTCGAGCCGGCTTGGATCCGAGATCGCGCGCGACGACGTCCGCGTGCAGTTCGGAGGCCATCTGCCCCAGGTCGATCTCGTCCTGGGCCGATCGCATTTCGAATCGGATGACGTGCAGACCTTCGATCCGATCCCGGATCGCGGCTTCCCGGGCGGCTCCGCGCCCTCCTCGCAGGAATCGGAGACTGACAAGTCCATCAGCCTGCAGGTCACGGTGCCCATCTGGTCGAGCGGCGGCACGCAGTCGCGCGTGCGGCAGTCCTCGTACCGATGGCAGGCCGCGAAGCAGCGTCTCGAGCGAGTGTCGCGCGAGACCGAACGCACCGCGCGCGACGCCTATCTCGGCGTCGTGTCGGAAATCTCGCGCGTGCAGGCGCTCAAGCAGGCGCTCGAGTCGTCGGCGACCGCGCTGCGTGCGACCGAAGCGGGTTATGACGTCGGTACGCGCACCGCGGTGGACGTGCTCGCGGCGCGCCAGAACCTCGTGCAGTCCCAGACTGCGTATGCGCGCAGCCGCTACGACTACCTGCTCAACGTGCTGCGCCTCAAGCAAGCCGCCGGCATCCTCGATCGCAAGGCGCTCGAGGATGTGAACGCCTGGCTCGAGAATCCCCCGCCCCCGCAGAATCCGCCGGTAGCCCCGGGGCAGTCGCAGCCCCCGACGTCGTGAGCCGGACGCACCGTAGTTAGTCGAGCCGCTGCTCGCCCGCTCAGGGCAGCAG
>JAEZCR010000028.1 GCA_023433465.1 Pseudomonadota bacterium
ATAGTGGGGATTCGCTCCGCTATCTATCCTAACCAATCCCCACTATTTACACCGGCACCTAATCCCCACTACGCGACGGCGGTCGTCGCGGTTGTTTCGGCGAGCGACTGTTCGAGCAGCTGCAATCCTTCCTCGAGCTGCTCCTCGGGAATCGTGAGCGGCGCGAGGATGCGGATCACGTTCGAATAGAGGCCGCACGACAGCAGGATCAATCCGCGCCGTCCCGCGGCCTGCACGACGGCTTTGGTCAGCTCCGCGTCGGGCATGTCCGCGCGGCGGTTCTTCACGAGCTCGATCGCGACCATCATGCCGAGCGCGCGCACTTCGCCGATGCACGCGAACCTCGCCTGCAGCTGTTTCAACCGCGTCGCGAGCTTCGCGCCCAACTGCTCGGAGCGCTCGTTGAGTTTTTCCTTCTTCAGCACCTCGAGCACCGCGAGTCCGGCGGCGCACGCGAGCGGCGACCCGGCGAACGTGCCGCCAAGCCCGCCCACCACCGGCGCATCCATGATCTCGGCCTTGCCGATCACCGCCGACAGCGGCACGCCGCCCGCGATGCTCTTCGCGACGGTCATGAGGTCCGGCTCGATGCCGGAGTGCTCGATCGCGAACGTCTTGCCCGTACGCGCGAAACCCGTCTGGATCTCGTCCGCGATGAGCAGGATGCCGTGTTTGTCGCACAACGCGCGCAACGCGCGCAGGAATTCCGGCGGCGCGATGTAGAAGCCGCCTTCGCCCTGCACCGGCTCGATGATGATCGCCGCGACGCGCGCCGGATCCACGTCCGCCTTGAAGAGCTGCTCGATCGCCGCGAGCGAATCCTCGTTGCTCACGCCATGGAACGGCATGGGGTAGGGCACGTGGAACACCTCGGGCAGCATCGGCCCGAAGCCCGCCTTGTAAGGCTGCACCTTGCCGGTCAGTGCGATGCAGCCGAGCGTGCGGCCGTGAAATCCACCCGTGAACGCGATCACCGCGGAGCGTTTCGTCGCGTAACGCGCGATCTTGATCGCGTTCTCGACGGCTTCCGCGCCGGTCGTGAGGAAAATGGTCTTCTTCGGCGTCGGCCCCGGCGCGAGCTTGTTGAGCTCTTCGGCCAGCGCGATGTAACTCTCGTACGGCGTCACCTGGAAGCAGCCGTGCGTGATCTTCTCGAGCTGCGCCGCCATCGCGGCCTTCACGTCCGGATGCAGGTGCCCCGTGTTCACGACCGCGATGCCGCTCGCGAAGTCGACGTAACGGCGTCCTTCGACGTCCCAGAGTTCGGCGTTCTGCGCGCGCTCGGCGTACACGGCGAGCGAGTTGCCCACGCCGCGCGGCACGGCGGCCACGCGACGCTTGTGAAGATCAGCGTTCTTGGACATGTGAGTGAATCCTGTCAGGCGCATGCGCCACGAGGAAGACACCGCATTGGCGGCGTCATCCGATAACTACCCGATCGCCGACCGGGATCACCTGGCCCTAGGCCAATCGGTGTCTCGACAACGGCAGGGATCTGAGTCTACGCCCCGTCGCGGCGTAAATCGCATTACAGACGGCCGGGGCCACCAGTGCAGTTGCCGGTTCTCCGACACCGCCCGGCGCCTCGCCGCTGTCCACGACATAAGTATCGATGCGCGCGGCATCCTGCATGCGCAGCACCGGGTAGTCGTGGAAGTTCGTCTGCTGGACGCGTCCGTTCTGGATGTTGATTTCACCGGTGTAGAGCGCGGCGAGGCCGAAGTTGATGGAGCTCTCCACCTGCGCGACGACGGTGTCCGGATTCACCTGCTGGCCGCAGTCGAGCGCGCAGTAGATGCGCCGCACCTTGACCTTTCCGCCCTCGAGGAAGATCTGCGCGACCATCGCCATGTAGGTTCCGTAACCCTCCATGAGCGCGATGCCGTTCCAGCAGCCCTTCGGCGGGTAGTCGAAGCGCGATTCCTTCGTCACGAGATCGAGCACGCGCAGGTAGCGCGGCTGCTTCTCGAGCAGTCCCTTGCGGAACTCGACCACGTTCTTGCGCTGCGCCACCGCCAGCTCGTCCATGAAACTTTCGGCCACGAAACAGTTGAGCGCGTGGCTGACCGAGCGCCAGTAGCCGACGTCGATGCCGATCTCCTGCCGCTGGTGGTCGACGCGCACGTTGGGCACGTCGTAAGGGTAGTTAGCCGCCGCTTCCACGGCGAACGGATCGACCGCTTTCTCGGTGGCGCCGGGAAACATGCGCTCCGTGATCGAAGGCCCCGTCAGGTGCAGATGCCAGGCGACCAGTTTGCCTTTCGAGTCGAACGCGCCGGTCACCTGGTTGAACGCCGGCGGACGGTACGCGTCGTGCGTCATGTCATCCTCGCGCGTCCAGATGAGCTTCACCGGCTTGCCGACGGCCTTCGAGACCTCGACCGCGGGCGCGATGAAGTCGACCTCGAGCCGGCGCCCGAAGCCACCGCCGAGAAAGGTGGTGTGAATGCGCACCTTGGACGCGTCGAGCCCGGCGGCTTTCGCGGCCGCGGCCTGCGCCATCTGCTGGACCTGCGTGGGCACGTAGACGTCGAGGCCGTCGGCCTTGTAGTCGGCCGTGCAGTTCTGCGGCTCGAGCGTCGCGTGGGCGAGCAGGGGGAGCTCGTAATCCGCCCGGATGACCCTCGGCGCGGACTTGATCGCCGCGAATACGTCGCCGTCCTCGCGCGCCACGCGGCCAGGCTGCTGCGCGCCGCGGCGCAGGGTCTGCATGATCTTCGCGTTGTTGAGCGTCGCGTTCGGGCCGGCCTCCCACTGGATCTTCAGCGCATCGCGCGCCTTGCGCGCCTGCCACCACGAGTCCGCGGCCACGGCGACGCCGCGCGAGGTCAGCACCACCGCGCGCACGCCCGGCATGCCCTTCGCAACCTCGTCGTTGAACGTCTTCACGGAGCCGCCCAGCGTCGGCGATTGCGCGAGCGCCGCGAACAACATGCCCGGTAGTTTGACATCGATGCCGTACACCGCCGAACCATCGACCTTCGCCGGCGTGTCCTTGCGGCGCTGCGACTGGCCGATGATCTTGAACTCGGACGCGGGCTTGAGCGGCACGTCCTCCGGAACGGGTAGTTTGGACGCTGCCTCGGCCACCGCGCCGAAACTCGCGCGCTTGCCATGCGGCGAGAAGATCACGCCATCCTCGACACGGCAGGTGCGCGGATCGACGCCCCAGTCCGCCGCCGCGGCGCTCATCAGCAGGTGGCGCGCGGTCGCGCCCGCCTTGCGCAGCTTGTCCCACGCGTCGCGCACGCTGGTGCTGCCGCCGGTGATCTGGCCGCCGATCATGTTGTTGATGTACGCGTCGCCAGGAGGTGCGAACTCGACCTTGATACGCTCGAGCTTCACGCCGAGCTCCTCGGCGATGAGCATGGGCAACGAGGTGTAGACGCCCTGACCCATCTCCGACCGGTCGCACAGGAAGGTGATGCTGTCGTCGGTGCCGATGCGCAGCCAGGCGCCGCTTTCGATGATCTTCTTCTCGCCGACGGACTTGGGCGCCTGCTTGCAGGCGGGAAGGGAAATGGCGATGACGAGCCCGCCGATGAAGGTGCGGCGGGATACCACTAACGGGTTCGCGGACATGTTGTTTCCTCCCCCGGAAACGTTTTCGTCGTTATCTGCTCGGGATCGTGATCCTCATCCGGCCTTGATCTCCGCGGCGCGACGGATCGCGGCGCGGATGCGCTGATAGGTGCCGCATCGGCAGATGTTGCCGGACATCGCGGCGTCGATGGCGGCGTCGTTCGGGCGCGGATTGCTCGCAAGCAGCGCCGCGGCGGACATGATCTGCCCCGACTGGCAATAGCCGCATTGCGGGACGTCGTGTTCGATCCAGGCCTGCTGGACCGGATGGCTGCGATCCTTGGAGAGGCCCTCGATGGTGGTCACGGGTTGATCCCCGACCGCCGAAATCGGCGTCTGGCAGGACCGCACGGGGTTGCCGTTCAGGTGGACCGTGCAGGCGCCGCACAGGGCCATGCCACATCCGAACTTCGTGCCGGTGAGGCCGAGCGTGTCGCGCAGCACCCAGAGCAGGGGCGTTTCGGGATCGACGTCGACTTCGACCGCTTTGCCATTGACGTTCAGCTTGGTCACGAGCGCTCCCCTCTCATATGCCTGGCTGGCGTCAACTATAAGCCTGCCCGCGACGTAGGGTAATAGCCCCACCTCGCACAGATGTTCCCTGAGGGTCGGGTACGACCCGGCCACGATGTCTTAGTGTTCCCATGAGCGTCGCAGAACTGGAGGCCGCCATGTCCACTCCCGCCAAACAAATGTCCCGGGGCGTTTTCGCGGAGATCGAGCGCGTATTCGCGCTCCAGCGCGCCCACCAGTGGGAAGTGAAGGCCAGCAGCGCCGAACAACGCCGGGAAAAACTGCGCAAGCTCAAGGCCGCGGTGGAAGCGCACGCCGACGAGATCGTGGCGGCGGTGAAACAGGACACCCGCAAGCCCGAAGCCGAGATCCGGGTCACCGAGGTCCTCGGCGTCATGGGCAACATCCAGACGAACATCGACCACCTCGAGGAGTGGATGAAATCCGTCGAGGTGGTGCCCTCCCAGAACAAGAACGACAAGGCGCGGATCGTCTACGAGGCGCGCGGCGTGTGCCTGATCCTCGGACCGTGGAATTTCCCGCTCGGGCTCACGATGGGACCGCTGGCCGCGGCTATTGCCGCCGGCAACTGCTGCATCGTGAAACTCACCGACCTGTGTCCCGCGACCGCGCGCGTCGCCGCGAAGATCGTGAGACAGGCGTTCGACGAAAAGGACGTTGCGCTCTTCGAGGGCGGCGTGGATGTCGCGACCGCGATGCTCGAGCAGCCGTTCGACCACATTTTCTTCACCGGCAGCACGCGTGTCGGCAGACTCGTCATGGCGGCGGCGGCGAAACATCTCGCGACGGTCACGCTCGAGCTTGGCGGCAAGTCCCCCGTCATCGTGGATGAAGGCGCGGACGTGAAGAAGGTGGCCGCGGATCTCGCCGCTGCCAAGCAGTTCAACGGCGGTCAGGCCTGCATCAGTCCCGATTACGTGTTCGTGAAGGAATCGCAGAGGGGCACGCTGATCGAGGAATTCCAGGCGCGCGTCAAACAGAACCTGTACCGCGACGACGGCGGCATCAAGAAGGAAGCCATCGCGCAGATCGTCAACGACCAGAATTTCGCGCGCATCAAGAAACTCTTCGACGACGCGATCGCCAAGGGCGCCAAGGTCGCGGTGGGCGGCACGCTCGAGCAGGGCGATCGCACGATCCATCCGACGCTGCTCACCAACGTCACGCCGGACATGCAGATCCTGCAGGAGGAAATCTTCGCGCCGATCGTGCCGGTGGTGACGTACCAGCACCTCGACGAGGTCATTCAGCACATTACGCGCGGGGGCAAGCCGCTCGCGCTCTACATCTACAGCAACGATCAGAATACGATCGACAAGGTCTTGAGCCGGACTTCATCGGGCGGCGTGACGATCAACGGGTTCTTCTCTCACTACCTCGAGAAGCAGTTGCCATTCGGTGGCGTGAACCAGAGCGGCATGGGCAGTTACCACGGCGTCTACGGATTCAAGGCCTTTTCGCACGAGCGCGCGGTCTACCAGCAGGTACCTCAATAGCCACGTAAC
>JAEZCR010000045.1 GCA_023433465.1 Pseudomonadota bacterium
ATCAACGAAGAATCAGCAAGCCCGAGGGCACGGTACAGGAAACCCGGGTCCGAAGCGAATAATTCCTGAGGATTCGTCGGTGGCGCCCCCGGCCCGCCCCCTTCCGGGGCGGACCAGTGGTCGCGCACGCGTATTTACCGCAACTGACCCCGGATCTCGCCACCCGGCCACTTGGAGGTGTGCACGTTCGCATAGGCCACACCCTCCCGGATCGCCGCCGCGATTTCCGCGAATGCCCCCGGCTCGATGCCCTGCACCGGCGGGGCGGGAGGCGCCGCGCCCGGCCCGATCACGAGGTCGGGCGTGATCACGCCGGTAATCTCGGCCGGCGGCGCCGGACACTGCTGCGTGCCAGCCGGCCCGTTCCCGAGATTGCTGCAAAGGAAGAAGCTGATGCCGCCGTTCACGCTCATCTGCCCGAAGTGCACGTGCGCCTGCGTCACGTCGCCTTCGAGTCCCGTGTAGCTCAGCTTCCACGTGATCGTGTTGCTCGCGGTATCGACCACCGCGCGGAAACGCCCCGACGCCACGGTGGAGAGGGCCGGCACCTCCTGGTACCCCTCCAGCTCCGCGCGCACCTGGAACACCTTGTTGTCGCGACGGCCCCGGTCGCCGTCATCACCCGCCATCAAACTACTCGCCGCGAGCAGCGCGCACGTCGTGGCTATCCATCCGGATCGAAGACTCCTTCTCATGACCAGATCCCCCAGACAATGTGATACCGATTGCGAGGGGTGCACCTATCATAGGCCCCTCCCACGATGGTTACGCTGACTTTCTGGAGCCGCACCGATGCCTGAACCCAGTCTCGTCTATCCAATGGCCGCCATGGTCCTGCTCACGATGTTCGTGCTCGTGAAGATGTTCCGCGCGCGCGTCGGCGCGGTGAAGGCCGGACACATCGATGCCAACTTCTACCGGCTGTTCCAGGGAGCCACCGAGCCCGCCGGCCCGCAGAAGGTCTCGCGCAATTTCTCCAACCTGTTCGAGGCGCCGACTCTCTTCTACGTCGTCTGCCTCGCCGCAATGGTCACGGGCGTCACGGGCATCCTGATGGTCGCGCTCGCCTGGGGCTATGTTGCGATGCGGATCATCCACACGGCGATACACCTGGGTCCGAATAAGTTGCGGTGGAGAATCCGGGCATATTTCGGTAGTTGGTTGCTGCTGGCCGCCCTGTGGGTGACATTGCTGGTCGGCGTCGCCCGCACGGGATGACGCCCGTAAGATCCCTTCCATTCCAACACCGCGGCGGCAGCAGCGGTGGAGGCGGCGGTGGCCGCTTCGAATGGTTCGCGCTGGCGCTGCTCGCATGGCTGGTCGCGCGCCCATTCCTTGCGCGCGCTCTCGATTCCGGAAGAGCGCGCCGAGCGGCGCATCGCAGGCTTTCAACCCCGCCTTATGTCGCGTGCAATTGAGGTGCGTGCTGGTTCACTGATTCACGAATATCCACGTCGCATTCGCCCCTGCGATTTGGAGCGGCGGGCTAAGGTCCCGCGCACAAGAACTTCGCCAAGAAGGCGAGAAGGGTTCACAGGGTGCGCGGGATTTGCAGCCGGATCATGCTGGTGTTCGTGGGGGCTGCGTGGTTCGCGACGGCCGGCGCTCGGACCCCCGCGCTTCAATATGTCGAACCCGTCGGACTCACCGTCGCGGCCGACCACGCCAGCTTCGAGGCTTACGGGCGCCGGTTCGACCTGACGCTCAGCGACAACGGCCGCGTCCTGCAAAAACTCGACACCGCGCGCAAGCAGGAACTGTCCCGCTATCGCCTGTTGCGCGGCGCGCTCGCCGGCACGCCCGGCTCCTGGGTGCGACTGACGGAATCGCCCGCCGGCGTGGAAGGCGCCATCTGGGATGGGCAAGAGCTCTTCGCGGTCACGACGTACAAACGGGTGGCCGGGTTGCTGGTCAATCCGCTCGATGCCGCGCCCGATCAGCCGGTCGTCTATCGGCTGTCCGATCTGCGCGACGCGTTGCCCGGCGACTTCTGCGCCAGCGCCGTGACCGAAGGTACCTCGGGCTCGGCCAACGGCCTCGAGCAGTTCAAGGGCCTGCTTGCGGAGCTCAAGGCGTCGAAGGCCGCCATCTCGCGCCAGGTCGAAATCTCGCTGATCGGCGATACGGCCTTCCAGGCCGCGGAGCCCGAAGATCCAACCGCCGCGCTGCTCGCGCGGCTCAACATCGTCGAAGGCATTTTCGGCGAGCAGATCGATCTGCTCGTGCTGGCCACCGACGTTCGCCTGATCCCGGCCGGCGCTGATCCGTTCACGAGCTCGAACGGCACCAGGTTGCTGGAACAGCTCGGCGAATACCGCGCGGCGACCGCCGCCGTGCGCGCGCGCGGCCTCGCTCACCTGATCACCGGCAAGGACCTCGAAGGCGCGACGGCCGGCATCGCGTACGTCGGTTCGGTCTGCGAAACGAAGCGCGGCGTGTCGATCAGCGAGCAGGGCTTCGGCACGACGATCTCGGCGCTGATCATGGCCCACGAGCTCGGCCACAACTTCGGCGCGCCGCACGACGGCGAAACCGGCACGTCCTGCGCGGGAGTCGGTGGCGGCTACATCATGGCGCCGTCCGTCAGCGGCTTCACGAAGTTCTCCCAGTGCAGCGTCGACACGATGAACCTGGCGTTGTCGCGCGCGAGTTGCGTCACCAAGGCTGACTACGCAGACGCGGGCATTTCGGCCGCCGTGCCGAACGTCGGGAGCGAAGGCGGTCTTTCGTTCACGCTGCCGTTCGAGGTCAGCTCGAATGGCACACGCACTGCGCAGGGAGTCGTCGCGACCGTGACGCTGCCCGCGCTCGCGTTCCTCTCGATCGACTCGGCGACGAGCACGGCGGGAAGCTGTTCGGTCACGGGCCTCACCGCGACTTGCGCGCTCGGGTCCGTGGCGGTTGGCGCGCGCCCGCGCGTCGAGGTCAACGCGCGCAGCTCGTCGGCCGCGGAATTCAGCGTCCAGGCGAGCGTGAGCGCGAACGAAGACCCGGTGAGCTCGAACGACGCCGCGACGCTCGCGGTGGCCGTGCGATCGGGCATCGACGCGTCGCTGCGCATGTCGTCGAGCGCGCAGGAAGTGATCCTCGGTGCTCCGCTCGCGATCTACGCGGACATCAGCAGCCTGCGCGCGCAAGCGGTGCGCAACGTCAACGTGTCGGTCAATCTGAACCAGGTCGTCACCGCGGCCTCGCTGGCGGGCGGCACGTGCACGTTTCAGTCGTATTCGGTGAGCTGCACGCTTGCGGAACTGCCGTCGGGCGCCACGCGCCGGCTCACCATCGAGACGAACACGACTGCGCCGGGCGCGCTGTACGCCTCGGGCAGCGTGGGCGCGATGGGGGACGCCGACCTCACCAACAACTCCGCCAGCGCGAGTGGCTGGGTGCAGGCGGAGCGCGACGTGGAAGTCGTCGCGGGCGCCTCGATGGTCGATCTCGCGGTCGGCGCGACCTACGAACTACCGTTCACGGTGCGCTCGCGCGGTCCGGTGTCGACGGGCGACGTGACGCTGTGGGTTTCGATTCCCTCCACCAGTCTCATCGTCGACGCGTTTTCGGGCGCGACTTGCGTGAAGAAGGAGGCGGCGCTGTATCGCTGCGAGCTGGGCGCGATGGCTCCGGGCTCGACGCGTGTGATCAAGATGAAGGCGCACGCGCCGCAGCCGGTGACGGTCAACGTCGATGCGAGCGCCGAAGCGCCCGGCGATGGATACGGCACCAACAACTACGCGACGGTCCAGCTGCGCATCGATCATGTCGTCGATCTCGGCATCATGATGGCGTCGGGCGGCACCGGGGTCGAGGACGAGAAGTTCGGCGGCCAGGTGTCGCTGCGCTCGGCCGGACGCAACTCGGCGACGGGCGCGACGCTGGACATCGAACTGCACGCGGCGGGCGTGCTGCGATCCGCCAGGATCCTGAACGGGACCATCTGCCCGCTGGTTTCGGCGAGCCTCGCGCGCTGCAACCTGCCGGCGGTGGCGCGTAATACGACCATGTACGTCGAATACGAGGCGGAGTTCGCGGAGCCGGGGAATTACGACGTGCGGTTCGCGCTGAATACGCCGGGAGACACGGCGCCCGAGAACGATTCTCTGGTGCGCGCGATCCTCGTCCGGCCGTTCAATGACATCGGCGTCGCGGGTGACGCTGACCTCGTCGGGTTGCTGGTCGGGCAGGCGCGGGAGAAGTCCTTCGCATTGACGGTCGACCGGCGCGATCTCGCGAGCGCGCGCTTCACGGCGCCGCACTATCTACCCAGCCTGCGCGTGGAGGCGATCCGCGCCACGGTCGGCGAGTGTGCCGTCGACGAGCTCGTGGGCGGTGTCTGCGATTTCACCCAGCTGCCGGCGTTCTCGACCGCAACGGTGTGGGTCACGTACCGGGCCGTCGAGGGGAGCAGCCAGGAGGGGAACCTCACGGTGTTCGTGTCCGCGGCCGGTGACGTCGTCCCGTCCAACGACAGTGTGCGTGGAATCACCCGGGTGCGCGGCGTGACCGACCTCGAGCTGCGCGTCGGCGCGGACGCGCGCGGCGCCGTGGGCGAAACGACGATGTTTCCCGCGATCACGATCGTCAACGGCGCCGACGTCGCGCATGACGCGCGCCTCGAAGTGACGCTGCCCGCGCAGCTCACGCTGGTCGATGTATCCGCGGCGAACGCCGTGTGCAGCGGTACGGCTGTCCTGCGCTGCGACTTCAGCGCGCTGCCCGCCAACTCGGTGACGACGGTGAACCTCAGCGTGAGGGCGAACTCGTCGGGCAGGTTCACCGCGGGATTGCGCGTGGCGGCGAGTAACGACCTGAACACGGCGAACGATGCGCTCGACGTCGCGGTCGATGTCGCCGCGGCCGCCACCGTCCCGAGCGGCTCCAGCACCGCGAAGAGCGGCGGCGGCGCGTTCGAGTGGCTGACCCTCGCGCTCATCGGATGGTGCCTGGCACGGAAATTCCGGGAGAAGCGCCAGCCCGTACGCTGACCTCGGCTTCTCCCGGCTTTTCCGTGCCAGGCACCGATCTTCAGAGGACGTCGCTGTTGCTGACGAAGGCGACGTGCGTGCCATCGGGCGACCAGGACGGGACGTTGATCGTGCCCTGGCCGCCGTAAACGTACGCGATCACCTTCGGAGGCGCGCTGCCGTCGACCGGCAGGATCCGCAGCACGCAGTGCTTGTAGTATGGATGGTCCGCCGCCGGGACGTCGAGGCCGTACGAGATGATCACTATCCACTTGCCGTCCGGCGAGAAGTGCGGGAACCAGTCGTTCCACTTGTGATCGTTCGTGACGCGCTCCTGCGCGCTGCCGTCCGGCTTCATGCGCCAGATCTGCATCTGGCCCGAGCGCGTGGAATTGAAATAGATCCACTGGCCGTCGGGTGAATACTCCGGGCCGTCGTCGAGTCCGGGGGCATTGGTGAGATTGATCTCCTTGCCGCTGCCGTCCGAGGCAATCTTGTAGATGTCCCACTCGAGCACCTTGGGGTCCTTCTTCGAGGGACGTCCCCCGGTGTAGGTCAGCCACTTCGCGTCCGGCGACCAGCCGTGCAGGTAGCTAGGCGTGTTGGGCGTGATTCGTACGGGCGTCCCCCCGCGCGACGGCATCGTGAAGATGGTCGACTGGCCGGTGCCCGTGCTCTGGTCGGAGATGCCGAGCAGCGTGCCGTCGAACGACAACACGTGATCGTTGTTGTTGCGGATCGCGAAGCCGGTGTCGATCAGCGCCGGCGTGCGCGTCGCGAGATCGAACTTCCAGAGCCGGCCGCGCGTGGCGGCATCGTTGCCGCTCGCGTTGTAGATCAGCGCGGATCCATCCGGCAGCCAGTTGGGCGCCTCGAACGGCACGCGCGAGGAGTAGATCTGGTGGCGGTTGCCCGTTTTCACGTCCAGGATCTCGAGCCGGCTGCCGATGTAATCGCGATACGGCTGGAAGCCGACCTTCACCGGCTTGATCACGCGCACGTTGCGGAAGATCGCCGTCTCCTTCACGTCGGGGTTGTGAGAGGAGAGGAAGAGGCCGACGTACGCGTCTTCGGGCAGGTCGACGGCTTCCTTGTACTCGGCCACCTCGAACGGCTCGCCGAACCTGGCCGCGGAGAAGATGAAGATGTTGCCACGGCGCTCGAGCTGGATGACGTCCGCCCCTTTCGCGGTCGTCATCTCGATCTGCGCCGTGTCCTCGCCCTTGGCCTTGCGATATTGCAGCGAGGTCAGTCCATCGCCGTGCAGTGCGCCGTCGACATACGGCGAGTCGTGTTCGGTGATGGACTTGCGCACCATGATCCCGGCCTTGCGGTGCGGATCGACGCCCTTGCCGACGAACTCCACGCGCGCCTGCACGATGAAGTCGCCCTTCATGCGGCGGTACGCGTACTGGAACTCGTCGCGCTTGCCCCAGATGTTCACGCCGCCCGCGCTGAGCGTGTACGCCTGCGATACCGCGTTGTAAGTGGCGTATCCGGCGATCCTGGGCAAGCCCACGTCCGCGTGGCCTTCGAAATCGCCCAGCGGCCCGCCGTTGGGTGAGGCCATCGCCATCGATGATACGAACGCGCCGAGCGCCGAGACCAGGATCTTCTTCTTCATCGCATTCCCCCTCGTAATGGCTCCGCGGCCATCAGTGGATAGACGTTCCTCTTGTGCCTCTCCGTGGGTGGGGATAGTGGTGCCGGTGTAAAAAGTGGGGATTAGCGGAGACGTCAGCGCATCGTTCGACGCCTCGGCGCTAATC
>JAEZCR010000125.1 GCA_023433465.1 Pseudomonadota bacterium
ACGTTGCGGTTGGCATCGAAGATCCGGTCGTACAGCATCTTGTCGCCGTAGAACTCCTCGGCGATTTTCGAGAGCGTGTCGCCGCTCTTGACCACGTAATACTGCGCGTAAGGATTGTCTTCTTCGGGCCCGCGGTTTTCGTTTGCCATGCACATCGTTTAATCAATCGGCCCGTATCGCGCTATTGGACTTCAGTCCCTGGCCCTAATCGCTGCCATGCGCGGATCGCGGGAGTAGATTCCGCAGTCAAACAGTCTGCAACCCAGGAGATGCCCAGATGCAACTCATCGACATGCTCAAGAACAGCGGCGCCGTGCACTCGATGGCGCAGCGGATCGGCATCGACGACGACCAGGCGACCGCGGGTGCCGCGGCATTGATGCCGGCGCTGCTCGGCGGACTCGAGAAGCAGACGCGCGCCAACTCAGAGGGGCTCTCGGGCGTGGCGTCGATGCTCGGCGGACTCGGCGGAGGCAACATGCTCGACCAGGTGCTGGGCTCTGGCACTCCCGACCTGAATGCCGGCAATGGCGTGCTCGGGCAACTCTTCGGTTCGAAGGACGTGAGTCGCGCCGTTGCGCAAAACGCGTCGTCGAGCACCGGGCTCGATCCGGCACTGTTGAAGAAGATGCTGCCGCTGCTCGCGATGGTGGTGGGCGGATTCGTCGCGAAGCAAGCCCAGGCGCGCAATGCGCAGGGCGCGGGCGCCGACACGCAGGCCACGCAGGGCGGTGGCGGACTCGGCGGATTGCTCGGCTCGTTGTTCGGCGCCGATCAGGATCGCGGCGGCAAAGGCGGCCTCGAGTCCATGCTCGGATTCGGCGGCAAGAACAACGCGCTCGATGACATCCTGGGCAGTCTCGGTGGCGGAAGCGGCAAGCCGCACTGAGACGTGAAATAGGGACATTCCTCGTTTCCTGGCAAACGGGGACAGACCTGGCCGGGCGACGGCCATGCCGCCTACGCGGACGCGAACAATCGCCGGGAATCAGCGAGCCCCCATCAACTCACCAATCCCCAGGTCCGTCCCCTTTTGCCAGGAAACGAGGAATGTCCCCATTAAGCTCGTAGGTCGCGTTCGATATCCTCGAGGCGGGTATGGCGCACGTCCTTGCCGTGCACCATGTAGATCACGTACTCGCAGATGTTCTTCGCGTGATCGCCGATGCGCTCGAGCGCGCGCACGATCCACATCACGTCGAGCGCGCGGCGAATGCTGCGCGGGTCTTCCATCATGAACGTGATGCACTGGCGCTGGATGGACTCGTACTCCTCGTCGACGACGCGATCCTGCCGCGCCACGCGCAGCGCGGCCTCGGCGTCCATACGCGCGAACGCATCGAGCGACGCGTGCACCATCTCCGAGACGATGCGCCCGAGATGTTTGATCTCGCGGTACTTGTCCGCGGGGCGTTCCATCGTCGCGAGCCGCGACGCGATGTAGCCGATCTTTTCGCCCTCGTCCCCGATGCGCTCGAGGTCCGTGATGGTCTTGATGATCGCCACGATCAGGCGCAGGTCACCGGCCGCGGGCGCGCGCGTCGCGAGAATCTTCTGGCATTCCTCGTCGATCGAGACCTCCATGCCGTTGACCGCCAGATCGTCGCGCGCCACCGAGGCGCCGAGATTGCCGTCGCCTTCGACCAGCGCGGTGACCGCGTTGGCGAGCTGCTGCTCGACCATGCCGCCCATGGCGAGCACCTTGCTGCGAACGCGTTCGAGATCCTCGTTGAAGCGGCGCGAGATGTGATGGGAAAGGTCGGCGGTTTCCATGGATCCCTCAGCGACGGCCCATGAACGGGCTGTGAAGTGTGTCTTGGCTCGATGACGACGTGATTTCTCGCATGCGCATCAGGCCGTCGCGCCCACGGGCGCCTCGAACAGGCGCTCGGGCGGAAAGTGGCACGTGAAGGTGCTGCCGCGGCCCTCGACGCTTTCGATCTCGAGCCGTCCACCATGGCGATACAGCGCGTGCTTGACGATGGCGAGTCCGAGTCTCGACCCACCGGTTTCGCGCGAACGCCCCGGATCGACGCGATAGAACCTTTCGGTGAGTCGCGGTATGTGTTCGGCCGGAATCCCCGGCCCGGTATCGCGCACCGAGAAGTGTCCGCCCGACTCGTCGGCCCACCAGCGGATGAACAAACCGCCCTCGGGAGGCGTGTACTTCGCCGCGTTGTCGACGAGATTGGAGAACGCCGACAGCACCATGGCTTCGTCGCCGATGAGGCTCGCGTTCGATTCGATGCTGACCTCGACCTCGCGCGGATGCGTCGGGCGTGCGAGTACGTCCTTGCGCAGCAGCGACGCCATGGCGGCCACGTCGACCGGAGCGCCCTTGATCGGTCCATCATTGGCCTCGAAACGCGAGAGCTCGAGCAGGTCATCGATGATGCGCGTCATTCGGTCGGTCTGCCGTCGCATCTCGGCGATCGGGCCGGCGAGTTCGCCGATCCCCGGGTCCGCACTGAAGGTCTCGAGATATCCGGCGACGACGGTCAGCGGTGAACGCAGCTCGTGCGAGGCATTCGCCACGAAATCCTTGCGCATCTGTTCGAGGCGCACTTCGCGCGTGACGTCGCGCAGCATCAGCAATCTCTGGTCCTCGCCGTACGAGATGAGCTGGAAGGCCACGTATCGTTCGACCGGCGAATCCAGCCGCACGATCAGCGGCAGTGAGCTCTGTCCGGCGCGCAGGTACTGCACGAACTCCGGATGACGCACGAGGTTGTCGATGCGCAGGCCGAGATCGGCGCGCCGCGACAAGTCGAGCAATTCACCCGCCTTGCGGTTGAACCAGACGATCTCACCCTGCGGATCGAGCATGACGACCCCGTCGGGCATCGCGGCCGTCGAACGTCGCAGCTCGCGGAACAATCGTGTCAGCCGCTCCTTGTGAAACCGCTTGCGGCGGTGCAGGCGTACGACCTGCGCGACGACGTCGCTCCACAGTCCCGCGGCGGCCGGTGGATCGGCGACGCTGCGGTTCTGCAGCCAGGATGCGAGCGTACGCAGTTGCCAGAGATTCCAGACGAGATACGACGCGAGCGCGCCGCATACGCCGAGCCACACGGATCCCGCGAACCAGCCGAGCGCGGCCCCGATCGCGAGGGTTGCGAACACTCGCAGCGAGACGTAGACGAAGGCCGTGGCGCCGGAATCCATCTCGCTGCCTACAACGGACGCGCGGACAAGCGATACCCGGAGCCGCGCACGGTCTGGATGAGCCGATCGTGGCCCGACTCCTCGAGCGCCTTGCGCAGCCGCCGGATGTGGACGTCGATGGTGCGTTCCTCGACGTAGACGTTGCCGCCCCAGACCCGATCGAGCAGCTGCTCGCGCGTGTAGACGCGTTCGGGATGCTTCATGAAGAACGCCAGCATGCGGTATTCGGTCGGGCCCAGCGCGACCGTTCGATCGCCGCTGCTGACACGCTGACTCGACTGATCGAGCACCAGGCCTTCGATCTCGATGCGTTCAGCGCCTTCCGCGGGCAGGCTCCGCCTGAGCACCGCGTTGATCCGCGCGAGCAACTCGCGCGGCGAGAACGGCTTCGTGATGTAGTCATCCGCCCCGCCCTCGAGACCCGCGACCTTGTCGCCTTCCTCGGCGCGCGCGGTCAGCATGATGACGGGAAGCTCGCTGGTTTCACGGTCGCGTTTGAGCGCGCGCGTGAACTCGAGGCCGCTGGTGTCCGGGAGCATCCAGTCGACCAGCAGCAGGTCGGGTCGCCGGTTCGCGACTTCCGCGCGGCCGGTGCGTGCATCGGGAGCCTCGCGCACCTCGAACCCCGCGCGGCGCAGGCCGAACGCGATCATCTCGCGGATCGGACGCTCGTCTTCGACGACCAGTATCTGTTTTGCGGACACGTTTGCTGACACGACATTCCCAAGTGACGGATTTATGGCGTGGGCATTACAGCCGCAGTCTATTGCACTTTGATTACGGAGATGGTTCGGCGACGCGATCCCGGACATAAACCGGCAATGCATCGGCCGGATCGAGCAGCCGGCCGGCCGCCACGGCGGGCCGGGCCAGCGCCAGGATCTCGGTGGCTCGCGGCAGGAGTTCGGGGAAGACACGCGCGCCGCGCGCCGCGCAACGCGCCGCCAGATCTGGATACACCTTGAGGCCGCGGCCCGCCGTCACCCAGATCGCCGAAACCGCGTCGACCGCGACTTCGGGCAGCACCACCGTGGCCGCGGGTCCGACGTGCTCCGCCTCGGCCGAAATGCCCCCGTCGGCGCGGAACAGCGCCCAGTAAACCTCGCGCATCCGCGCATCGTTGACCACCAGCACCTGCGCGACGCCGGGCGCCAGTTGCGTGGCGCGTTGCGCGACGGCGGCCAGGTTGGAAATCGGAACCACGCCGAGGTCGGCGCCGAAAGCCAGTCCCTGCGCCACGCTCGCGGCGAGCCGCACACCCGTGAATCCACCGGGACCTCGCCCGAACGCGATCGCATCGAGCGACCGCAGCGTCAGCCCGCCCTCCGCGAGCACTTCATCCACCATCGGCAGCAGGCGCTCGGCATGTCCGCGCTCGAGCTCCACGTATCGATCGATGACGCGGTCGCCGATGCCGAGCGACACGGAGCAGGCCTCGGTCGCGGTGTCGAGCGCGAGGATCTTCACGCGGTCTCGCCGTCGAGCGGCTCGCGCACGAACCCGACCGTCGGCGCCGGCGCGACGCCCGCGATGCGCCGCAGGAAGTTCTCGGCGTCGAGCGCGACGCGCGACACGGGCATCGGCGGCAGGCTGGTGCGAAACACGCGGCCATAAGGTTTGTCGACGATGCGCGGATCGCAGATAGCCACCACGCCGCGATCCGTCTCGCTGCGGATCAGGCGTCCGACGCCCTGCTTGAGCGCGAGCGCCGCCTCGGGTAGTTGGTACTCGCGAAACGCGTTGCCGCCGGTGGTCTTCAGGTGTTCGATGCGCGCCTTCGTGAGCGCGTCATCGGGCGAGGCGAACGGCAGCTTCTCGATGATCACGAGCCGCAGCGCGTCGCCCTTGACGTCAACGCCCTCCCAGAAGCTCGCGGTGCCGAGCAGCACGGCGTTGCCGGATTCGCGGAAGCGCCGCAGCAGGAACTCGCGCGGGGCCTCGCCCTGCACCAGCAACGGGAAGTCGCCGAGCTCCGCCCAGCGCTCGCGCATGATCTGCGCGGCGCGCTGCAGCGCGCGATGGCTCGTGAACAACACGAACGCGCCGCCGGCCGAGGCCTCGATGAGCGGCATCGCCACGTCGATGACCGCCGGCGTGTGCGCGGGGCTCGCCGGATCGGGCAGCTTCGCGGGTAGATAGAGCAGCGCCTGCGACTCGAAATCGAACGGGCTCGGGATCGCGAGTGTTTCGGCCGCGCCGAGCCCCAGCCGCGACGTGAAGTGAGAGAAGTCCTCCCCCACCGACAAAGTCGCCGACGTGAAGATCCATGCGGCCCGCGTGCTGCCGGTGAGCGACGCGAATCTGCCCGCCACGTCGAACGGCAGCAGGCTCAGCGAGAACCCGCGCAGCGTGAGCTCGACGCTGCGCGCTCCCTCGTGCTCCTCGGCGTGCACGATTTCGTCGAGCTTCGCGGCCAGCTCCGTCGCTCGCGCGGCGCATTGTGCGACCCCGGGCTCGCGGCTCGCCTCGTTGAGCGCGGCGGCGAGTCCGCGCATCGCGTTCGACAATCCCTGCGCGGCATCCGCGAACGGCGTATCGGCGCGATGCCACTCGGGCCGCGACGCGCGCAGCAAGTCGCCGAGCGTGGCGAGCCGCCGCTCGATCTCGCCGAGCTCCTCGTTCGCGGCGCCGGCCGGGGCGCGCGCCAGCGTGAGCTCGGCGCGCGAATCGCGCACCAGGTGCTCGGCCTGGCGACTGCCGAATCGCGTGCCGAAGAACTGCGTCGCCAGATCCGGGATCTGGTGCGCCTCGTCGATGATCACCGCGTCGGCCGCCCCGAGCAGATCGCCGAAGCCGTCTTCCTTCAACGCGAGATCCGCGAGCAGCAGGTGGTGATTGACGATCACGATGTCGGACTCGATCGCCTTGCGGCGCGCGTCGACGACGTGGCAGCGGCCCACGTCCGGGCAGCGGGCGCCGAGGCAGTTCTCGCGCGTGGAGGTGATCTGCGGCGTCAACGGATGCGCGTCGCCGAGATCCGGCACCTCGGCGATGTCGCCGGTCTTCGTGATCTTCGACCAGCGCTCCAGCCGACCGATCATGCGGTCCCGCGTCCCGGCCAGGCTGCGCTGCCCGGCGAGCTGGCGGAACCGGTAGGAACACAGATAGTTAGAGCGGCCCTTGAGCAGCGCGACCTGCGCGGGCACGCCGATGGCGCCGCCGACCAGCGGCAGGTCCTTGTTGAATAGCTGATCCTGCAACGTGCGCGTGCCCGTGGAAATCAACACGCGTTTGCCGGAAAGCAACGCCGGAACCAGGTACGCGAACGTCTTGCCGGTGCCCGTGCCTGCCTCCACCACGAGCGGCGCGCGGTTCTCGAGCGCCAGCGCCACCCGGCTCGCCATGGCGAGCTGGGAGCGGCGCGGTGAGAAGCCGGCGAGCGAACGCGCCAGCGGGCCCTGGGGCCCGAACACGGTTTGCAGATCCACGCGGCAAGCTAGCGCGACGGGCGCAGGCTGTCGAGGCTCAAATCCTTGAAAGTATCCTGGTCCGCCTTGATGCGGATCTTGAGGTACGGGCCCTGCGCCGTGTGGCGGCTCGCCGAGAAGTCGTCGTCCCGGAAACCGGCGAAGTTGTAGCCCAGCGAGATCCACATGTTCTTCGCCAGCGTGACGCCCACGTCGAATCCCGTGCTGTAGTCCATGAGGTTCGATTCCCAGGAATGCAGCGCTGCGGCGTGCACGCCCAGGTCGAAGCGGCGCGAGAGCTGGCGGCGCAGATCGAAGCCGAGGATGTCCGAGATGCCCGAGTACTGGTCGCCGTCGAGCGTGCTCGCGACGTACCGCGCGCCGTACTGCAGGCCGATCTGCAGCTTCGGATTCAACTGCCAGTTGGCGTGCAGGTTGTTGACGATGCGCGCCGAGTCGTTCGCCGTGAGATCCCGCTGCTCCTCGTCGTACTTCATCTCGAAGCGGTCGAAGACGATCCACTTGCTCGAATCCGGGCGGAACGCCCACGCGAAGCGGCCGATCGCGGACGTCGCATCACCCGCGAGCGCGCTCACGTCGAAGGCCTGCAACGACACCGACATCGCGTGTCCCTCGATCGGCTCGCGATACCAGCCGGTCGTCGAGCTCCAGCGCTCCTCGGTGTCCGCGTTGCGGTGCTCGAGGCGGCTCGTGAACTGCCACAACTCGCGGCGATAAGAGGCGCCCACGAAGGCCGCGAAGAAGTCCTCCGTCATCGAACCCGACGCGAGCGGCGCGTTGGGATTCAGCGGCTCGAGGTCCGGGCCGCGCAGCGTGTTCGTCTGGTCGACGCCCACGTCGAAGGCCCAGTGCTCGCGCCACTCGAAGCCCTGCGTGAGGCCGAAGTTCGCGAAGGTGCGCGGACCGAATTCGGTGGCCTGCGTGCTGATGCTGGAATTGACCTGGGTTCGCTCCCACGGACGCGTGCGCACGCCGAAGCGTGTGACGTCGGCTTCGATCTGGTCGCCCTCGGAGCGCTCGTACTCGACGAACAGCGAGGTATCGCCGCTCAACCGGTAGTCGAGGCCGATGATGCTGCGCGCCGGATAGTCGACGCTCGCATCGTTGCCGCCCAGCGTCGCGTCGGCCGCGCCGCGTAGCGTGAACAACCCGTCGAATAGATCCACGCTCGCCGTGACGAAGGCCTGATCGGACACGCGCTCCTCGCCGCCCGCGTCCTCGTCCGCGACGTGACGCACGCCCGCGCCCGCGTTGTAGATGCCGCGCTGCATGCGCACGTCGGTGCTGACGAGCAGGCGCTCCGCGTCGCTCGCCAGCACCGTCTGGTGCCGCACTTCGCCGCTCAGGTAGAACTGATCGTTGAACTTGTAACGCGCATCGACGCCGCCGGCGCGTGTGCCCGTATCGGCCGTGAGCTGCTGACCGACGCCGAAGCCGTTGTCGATCTCGCGCGCCCACGCGCGCGCCTCGACCTTCTCCGAGACATGTTTGCCTTCCACCAGCCACGCGGTCGACGTCTGGGGGCGCGCCAGGTCATCCGACTGCGAGCGCGCGATTTCCGCGCGCACGCGCGTCTCGGGTGTCATGCGCCAGGTCAGGTCACCGCCCACCACTTTCGTGTCGCCCGCGTTCGCGCCCTCGAAGATCGCGCTCGCGCCGATCTCGAGCTTGTCGTCCGCGAACTTGCCGGCGACGCGCAGGCCCGCGGCCGTCTCGTCGTCGCCGCCGGTGCGCACTTCGTAGTCCACGACGATGAATACGTGGTTCAACTCGAGGTCGCGGCTCGGCACGGGCTGCTTGAAGAAGATCGTGCCGCGCTCGTAGTCGAGGTCGTAGTCGATGAAACGCGACAGCTCGCGTGATTCGACGACTCGCGTGATCTCGAAGCGGTCGCGCACTTCGATGCGCAGCTTGTCGCTGCCGATCACGATGGGTGAACGCGACAGGCGATACAGGCCGGCGGTGCCGTCACCGGGCAATTCGTCCTGCACGAGGCCCGTGTCGGTGCGCGCCGCGAAACCCGACACCTGCAGGCGCTCCCCGCCGAAGTCGCTGCGCAGGCCGGAGAGGCTGCGGTTGTATTTCGTGAGTTCCGTGACCGTGAATCCCGTGTCGAAATCGCCGAACAGCGCGACGAACTGCTGGCGCTCGATCTTGAGATACAACTTGCCCTGGGTCGCGGCCTCGAAGCGCTGCTCGGTGCCGTCGCCGTAGAGCAGATAGTAACGGTCGGGCTCGATCGCCCCGCGGATGCGGTCGCGCGCGGCCTGCTTCTCGCGCGCCGAGTCGTAGGCCATCGTCACGAGGAAATCGCCCTTGATGCGGCCCTTCGCGAAGAACGCGACGCGGCCGTCCTGCTCGAACCCTTCCGCGCGATCCGCCGCCGTGGCGGTTTCCATGTTGCCGCTGATCGTGTTGTACGCCGCCGTGCCTTCGGCGATACCCACGAGGATCCAATCGCGCGCGGCCGGCGCGAGCCACACCTTGTATTCGTCGCTCTGCCGCTCGTTGAAGCGCACGCGCAGGATCGCGTTGCCCGTGACGGTGGTCGGCTCGAGCTCGATCAGCGCGAGACCGCCCTCGCCCACTTCGACCTGCGGCTGCTGCGATCCGGTCGCGAGGATCTGGTTGTTGTCGAGCTGCTCGACTTCCCACCAGGAGCGATACGGCGAGTCGATGCTGAACGTCGCGATCGTGCCGGCGCGCGCCGCCTTGCCGTACTGGTCGTACATGCGCAGCGCGACGACCGGACGCGTGCGGCCGTCGGCGACCAGCTTCGACGCGGCCCTGTCCACCTCGGCACGCACCGGGCCACCGCCGTAGTGAACGACGCGTTGCTGCTGCCAGACGACCTTGCCGTCGGCGTCGAAGATCATCGCGGCGAGCGTGTTGTCGCCATCCGAGAGGTCCACGCCGCGCCAGCGGCTCAACGCCACCGTGTTCGCCGCGTTGAGCGAGACGCCGTCGTAGTTGAGCGCGTTGACGGCGCGGCCGTTGATCGCGAGTTCGGCCTTCTGGCCGGGCTCGTGCTGGATCGCGATCTTGATCGACGCGATCGGCGGCGTGGCGTCGTTCTCGGGCGTGAGCCAGCGGATGCCGGGCGTCAAGGTCGCGAGGTCGTAGACCGCCGGCGCCGGCGTGGATTCGCGCACGGTCTTGCGCAGGTTGCGCGATACCGCGGCGCCCGGACCCCGCAACACGATGCCCGTCGTGTCGATGCGCTGCGTCTCGCCGCCGGCATGCGCGAGCTCGAGTGGCGCGTTCGCCTCGAAGCGCGAGCCTTCGATGACGATATCGACGCGGCGATTGGCGGCGTGGCTCGCCGCGTCGTTGCCCGTCTCGAGCGGCTCGTCGGAGCCACGGCCGATCACCTGCACGCGCGACTCGGGAACGTTGAGCGCCCGCGCGAGATATTCCGCCACGGCGCGCGCGCGCGCTTCCGACAGCGCGTAGTTGTCGGGGAAAGCGGCCCGATGGCGCCCGGAGATCGGCTGCGAGTCGGCGTGGCCCACCGCGCGGATCGTGAGATCGCGTGCGCCGCGCCAGGCATCGATGTGGGTGCGCAGCGCCGCCTCGTCCGACGCCAGCAGCTCAGTCTTCAGCACGTCGAAGCGCGGCGTGAACGTGAACTGCGAGCGGCCGTATCGCGCCGAACCGCGGGTGAGCCGTGACTCGATCGGCTGCGTGCGCAGGCCGGACTTCGACGGCGAATCGAACAGCACCGCGGCGCGCACCGGCAGATCGCCGCCCGCCGCCGGCGTCGCGCGGGTTTCGAAACGGAACGCGCGCTTCGCGCCCACCACCAGTTCGCCGAGACGCGCGACGACCGCGCCATTCGACACGCTGACGACCGGACCGCCGACGCCTTCAACCTGCTCGCGCGCGTCCGTCACCTTCGCGCCGTCCACCGTGGCGCTGCCCTGCACGTATTCGAAGCCGTCCGGCAGCATCACCATCACGCGCGTGTTGCCGATCATGACGCCGTTGACCTCGACCAACGCTTCATGCGCGGCGAGTCCCTCGCTCGCATCCGGCAGCAGCCCGGAGCGGAAACCGAAGGCGACGTCACCGGTGGGAGGCGCCTTCTGGCGCAGCACGAAGTCGCTGCGCCATAACGTGCCGGGGCGCAGCTCGGCGAACTGCGAATAACCGCGACCCGCCTGCCCCATGCGATCGCAGGGCGCGAGCTCCAGGTAGTCAGGGATCGTGAGCGTGTCGAGCTGCACGGTGTGCGTGCCGGGCTCGAGCCCTTCGAAGTGGAAGCGGCCGTTCTCGTCGGTGACGCCGTAACGCCCGTCTTCCAGATAGACGCGCACGTTGGCGACGCCGGCGGCTTCGCGACCATCGACGTCGCACGAGCCCTCGAACACCCGGCCGACTATGAAACCCTGCTGCGAGAACAGCTCCTCGTTCATGCGCACGAGTGCGCGCGCCTCGTTCGAGCGCACGTTGCCGGCCGCGATGGCCTGCGCGGTGTTGACGGCATCCTTCATGCCGCGCATCGCGATCGTGAACTCGACCACGTAGCGCAGCTCGATCGATTCGCCGAGCGCGAGCGACGGATGCAGATAGGTGAAGCCGGAGCCATCCGCGGCGACTTCGGGATCGGCGATGCGCGCGCCGTTGAGCCGCAGCGAACCCGCGCGGTACCGCGCGCCCGCCGGCAGGTGGTCGACGACCCGCAAGTTGGTGAACGCACCTGACTGGCTGTTGTTGCGCAGCGTGAGCGTGTACTGCACGAAGTCGCCGGTGGTCGCGATCTGCTGTCCCGCGCTCTTGCGCAGCAGCAGCGATTCACCGGACGGGTCGAGCGGCACGTCGACCGCGACGGCCGGCGCCGCGGTCACGATGAACGAGTTGCCGAACGAACCCTGCTGCAGCCGGAACGGCGCGCCGGGCAGCGTCTGCAGATCCGCGATCGTGCGCTGCGAGGGGAAAGAGAAATTGCCCGGCGGCTGAACCTCGAGTCGATAACTGCCGGGCGCGACCAGCGGGAAGCGGAACACGCCCGCCGGCATGCTGTACTGGGTGCCGCCCTGGTCGGTGACGGGCTGGCCGGTGACCATCTCGCTCGGGTAGCGGCTCACGCCGTCGTCGCCGTACACGTCGGCGGCGAGACCCGTCGCGACGTTGATCAGTCGCACGCGCGCGCCGTCGACGGGCGCGCCCGTCTGCGAATCGAATACCAGGCCATAAGGGTCGACGAGCGCATCGGCCGCGGCGATGTCGCTGGCATCCACCGGGTCGACGTAGGTCGCGTCGAGCTGCGAATTGCGCTCGACCTGCAGCGCGCAATCGTTCGTGGCCGCGTTGGTCGCGGTCGCGATGTAACCGACGAACACGCCCGTGTTCGGACCGGTTTCGGACAGCCGCAACACTTCCGCGTCGCCAGTCGCGCGCGCGCTCACGCGCACGTCGACGGTCTCGACCGCGGCCGCGTCGCGATTGCGGTCGATATCCACGACGCGGACGAAGATCGGATCGCCTGCGTGGGCGACGGTGGTCTCCGTCAGAGGAATCGGGGTCAGGGGATCGAGCGCGCCGGCGCCCTGTGGGGCCGGCGCTCCGAGCGCGGTGAACGTCGTGCCCATCCGGCACTGCGTCGGACCCGCGGGATACGTGCTCTGGCTGGCCGCCTCGTAGCGCGCGAGCCGGATGGCGGCGCGCGACGGCAACGGTTCGACGGCCAGCCGCACCTCGTTGGAAAGAACGGTCCGCGTCGCCGAGCCCGAATGCTCGTAAGCGACGCTGCCGACGTTGCGGACCACCGTGCCGGGCGCCGTGACCTGCGCCACGGAAATCGCCGGCACAATGAGAACCGCAGCAAATAACAACGTTCTCGTCAAAGCCCGGATTATCCGGCTCCAGAAAGCGCCGAAGGCGGAGTAGCTAGTCGCTACTCCGCCCTCTGCGTGAGAGTACCCGTTGTTGCGGGACCCGGCTCTGGGTCGCCC
>JAEZCR010000134.1 GCA_023433465.1 Pseudomonadota bacterium
TCCCCACGCAGCCCCGGTGACGACAGGGCGGACAAGGACGCGGGACAAGTCTCCACGGTAGTTAGGTCGCGCGCGCCGGCCGCGATGCGCGCCGCCACCCGCGAAGGCTCGCGAAAGCCGTCCGTGGCTTCCCTGGCCCGGCGCCCCGAGGCCGGGTACATTCGGGACATGAAACGACGCACCCTTCTCACGGCCGGGACCGGCACATTGCTGCTCGGTTCCCACACCCCCACGTTCGCCGCACCAGCCACGGACGGCGGTTCGCGTCGCGACGCCTTGTACGGCCTGCTCGGCAGGCTCCCACCGAGGGACCGCCCAGTGAGCGCCCAGCTCGTGTCCACCGAGGATCGCGGCACGTACACGCTCGAGAGACTCGTGCTCGATCTCAACGGCGAGGAACCGGCACCGGCGTATTTCGCACGTCCGAAGGGCGCGGAAGGCCGCCGCCCCACCGTGCTGTTCAACCATTCACACGGCGGCGGCTACCAGATCGGCAAGCAGGAATTCCTCGACGGCCGCGAATACCTCGGCAAGCCGCCGTATGCCGGGTTCCTGACGTCGCTCGGGTTCAACGCGCTGTGCGTCGACATGTGGATCTTCGGCGAGCGCTCGGGCCGCGCCGAACTCGACATGTGCAAGGAGATGATCTGGCGCGGCCGCGCGCTCTGGGGAATGATGGTCTACGACTCGCTCAAGGCCGTGGACTATCTACTCACGCGGCCCGACGTGGACGGCGCGCGCCTCGCGACCGCGGGCATGTCCATGGGCAGCTCCATGGCGCAGTGGGTCGGCGCGCTCGATCCGCGCATCAAGGTGGTGGTCGACATCTGCTGCCTCACCGACTGGCACACGCTCGTCGAGGTCGGCGGCCTCAAGGGACACGGCATCTACTACTACGTGCCGGACCTGTTGAATCACTTCACCGCGTCACAGATGAATGCATTGATCGCGCCGCGCGCGCACTTGTCGCTCGATGGCAACCTCGACGCGCTCACGCCGCTCGCGGGACTCGAGAAGATAGACACGGATTTGAAAGCCGCCTACGCGGCGGCCGGCAAACCTGAGAACTGGAAGCTGCTGCGTTACGACGTCGGGCATCTCGAGACGCCGGAGATGCGCGAGGAAGTGCGGAAGTGGTTCGTCGCTCATCTTTGAGCGCCCCTCACTGCAGCGTCGGCTGACGCACCTCGGCCACCACCCGGTCGCGCATCGCGACGCTGCCGCCGAGGTAGCCCGACGAACCGATCTCGAGTGCGTAGTAGAGGACACGCGCGCCGTTTTCCTCACGCATCGAGGTCGGGGGCCCGAGCATGGTAATCACTTCGAGCTCGCTCATCCCGGGACGCAGCCGCTTCCATTTCGCCGCGTCGAGCCACTGCGAGGCGCCTGCCATCGCTTCCGTGCCCGCCGGCCGCTGCGAGGGCGCGACCCGATCGGGCCGCAGGCGCAGCTCGTCGACCTGCCGGGAGAGCGTCATGATCTCCCGCTGCAGGTTGCGTACTTCCTGTTCGAGGAACGATATGCGTCCGCTATCCTGCGATGCCGCGGTCGACACCAGAGCGAGCGGCAGCAGCACTATCATCATCCCCCTGGCTATCCCCCCGGCCATCCATCTGGGCGCCATTTGAACCTCCTTCAGCGCGGATTCGACGCTCCGCAGTCGGCGCCGGTGAATTCGTAGCGCCTGGCGCCGAGCCTCGGGTAGATCGACAGTAGTTTGACCAGCACCGCGTTCGTCCAGCCGAAGCCGTCCTGCACCGGGTATTCGCCGCCCGCGCCGGCGCCGGCCTCGACGACGTTGTACTTCTCGACCAGCTTGCCCGTATTGCAGTAGAGACGCACGTTCTCGGTCACCCAGCGCTCGGAGATCGTCCGCGCGAGTTCGGGCTGGCCGTTCCGGCGCAGTCCTTCGATCGCGATCCAATGCAAGGGAGCCCAGCCGTTCGGCAGATCCCACTGCTGCCCGGTCCTCTCGGTGGTCGTACCGAGCCCATGCGGCAAGAGTAACGACGCGCGGATGGCCTGCGCGACGCCGGCGGATTGCCGCTCGTCGGCCAGGCCGAAGTACAGTGGATAGGCGGCGGCGGCCGTGACCTGCCGCAGACGCTTGCCGTTGCGCCAGTCGTAGTCGACGAACGTGCCGAGCTCGCCGTCCCACATCAGTCGGGCGACCGCGCGGCGCCGCTCGAGCGCCTTCGCCGACATCCGTTTTTCGCAGTCGGGTCGCTTCGCCGCCTTGCAGCCGCGCGCGATGACGATCTCGAGCCGGTACAGCAAGCTGTTCAGATCGACCGGCACGATTTCGGTGGTGCGGATCGTCGCGAGCGTCTTGCCGTCGGCCAGCCACCGCGAGCCGAAATCCCAGCCGCTCTCGGCCGCCGCCCGCAGATCGCGGTAGACCTGCGCCGCGGGACGGTCGCTCTGCCGCGCGGTCTCGATGTCTTCGAGATAAGCCTCGTCGCGCGGAATCGCAAGGTCATCCCAGTAACGATTTAGCAACGTTCCGTCGGCCAGGCGCACGACGCGCCGATGCGCGGCGCCAGGAGCAAGTCCCTCGCCACCTTCCATCCAGAATGCGTACTCGCGCTCAAGCTGCGGCAATCGTCCGAGCAGTGCGCGTATCCCGGATCGCTCGGCCTGCAGCTCGACCATCGCCGCGAAGAACGGCGGCTGCGAGCGGCTCAGGTAGTAAGTCCGCGTGCCGTTCGGGATGTGCCCGAACCGGTCGATCAGGTAAGCGAAGTTCTCGACCATGTCCGAGATCAGATCATCGCGGCCGCTGACCTGCAGCCCCACCATCGTGAAATAGGAATCCCAGTAGTAGAGCTCGCGATATCGTCCGCCGGGCACGACGAAGCGCGTCGCGAGCGGCAGCAGCGAATCGTACTCCTCGGTCTCCCGCGGCATCCGCGTGAGCTCGGGCCACAGTCTATCTACATGCGCGCGAACCTCTTCGCCCGGAGCCGTGCGGAAGTCGCTGGCCGCCGCTTCGGGCAGCGTGAAATTCCCGGCCACGAACTTTTCGAGCGAGAAGTCGGGCTGGTTTCTGCCCGCCTCGTACCGGCGCAGGATTTCCGCGGGCTCGGTCTTTGGGATGGCGTCCGCGAACGTCTTGCTGTCGGGGAACAGCCGCTCCGTCTGGACCCGGTGGAACAGGTCACCGAAAACCTGTGAAGGAGGTTGCGGTGCGACATCGCGCGCCCACGCCGCGTTGCCGAGCAGCGCGAGCGTGGCGAACGCGACGAAAAGCGGCCCGCGAATTCGTCGGATCATCGGCAGCATCACGGCTCCTACGTTTACCTGGCGCAACGTAACCGTACCAATTTCAAGTGCATCAATATGGCGGCCACGACGAGCCTGCGAGACTGCGCCCCGTACAGTAAAGTCAGTTCCCCATCGAACGGCCGGCCACACTCGCGACGGTCGCGGCCAGCTCGGTCGGCTCCACGGGTTTCGCGACATGCACCAAAAAGCCCGCGTGCAGTGCCCGCGTTCGGTCTTCGGATCGCGCGAACGCGGTCAGCGCGATCGCCGGGATCCGCAGCTCACGCTGCTGCATCAGCGCGCGCGCCTTGCGCAGGAACACGTATCCATCCACTTCGGGCAATCCGATGTCGCTGACGATCACGTCCACCGACTCCGTCTCGAGAACCGCCAGCGCCTCGGCCGCCTTCGCCGCCGCGAGCACCGACGCGCCGCAATCGGACAACACGTGGTCGATCAGCTCGCGCGCATCGGGCTCGTCTTCGACCACGAGCACCCGCAGTCCGGACAGATCCGGCATCGCGAAGTTGGTGAGCGGCGGCGGCGACGCGGTCGGGTGCACGCGTTCTACCGACTGCGCCGTCGGCCGTACGACGGCGAGCGGCAGGTGCACGCTGAAAGTTGCGCCCTGGTTCTCGCCCGGGCTGTGCACGTGCACCGAGCCGCCGTGCAGCTCGACCAGGTTCCTGACGATGGACAGGCCCAGGCCAAGACCACCGTGTTTGCGGGCGATCGACGCATCGCCCTGCTGGAAGCGGTCGAACACCTGCGGCATGAACTCGGGCTTGATGCCACAGCCGGTGTCGGTCACCGAAATTTCGACATGCGAGTTCACACGCTCGAGCACCACGCTCACGCGGCCTTCCTTCGGCGTGAACTTGATCGCGTTCGACAGCAAGTTCCACAGCACCTGCTGCAGCCGGCCGGGATCGCCCGAAACCGGCCCGGCGGAGTGATCGATGATCCGGATCAGGCGGATGCCCTTGGCGTCCGCCGCGGGCTGCACGGTGTCGATCGCCGCCTGCACGAAGGTCGTGGGCATGATCGTCTGCACGTCGAGCTGCATCTTGCCGCTCGTGATGCGGCTCATGTCGAGCAGGTCTTCGATGAGTTGCGCCTGCAGCCGGGTGTTGCGCTCGATGATCTCGATGCCCTGCTTGTGGATCTGCTCGAGGTTGTCCGAGTTGCGGCGCAGGACCTGCGCCCACCCGAGAATCGCATTGAGCGGCGTGCGCAGTTCGTGCGAGAGCGTCGCGAGGAATTCGTCTTTCTGCTTGCCTATCTGCTCGGCCTGCGAACGGGCCAGCTTCTCGTTCTCCGCCGCCCTGCGCGCCGTATCGTAGAGTCGCGCGTTGTCGATCGCCGCGGCCGCTTGCGCCGCCATGCCGGCGACCAATCTTTCCGAACGACTTGTGAAAACGCCGACTTCCGGGTGACCGAAGAAGAGTCCGCCGAGGATGTCGTTGCTGCGCGAGCGCACTGGCACTGCGAGGTAGCTCCTCACGGGTAGATGGCCCTGCGGCATGCCGTGATGTGGCGGCCACTGGCCATAACGCGGGTCCGTGCGCACGTCGTCGAGGCGGATGATGCCCTCGCCGTTGAAGGTCGGCGAGAAGATTGGCGTCGCGCGCGGATGACCGAACTTGTCGAACGCCGCGCGCGGCGCTCCCGACAGCGTGTACAGCTGATAGGCGTCGCCGTTCTCGTCGTGTGTGTTGTAGAAGAAGGCGCCGAACTGGGCGCCGCAGATCTTGGTCGCCGCGTCGGTGACGGTCTGCAGCAACGACTCGATGTCGAGCGTGGACGCCAGCGCAATGGCCGTGCGGTTCAACGATTCGAGCGCGCGCGTCTCCTCGCGCAAAGCCGACTCGGCGAACTTTCGCTCCGAGATGTCCTGGACCACGCCCACCATGCCGACGACTGCATCGCCGCGCGCATGGGCGCGTCCGCGGGCCGCGACCCAGCACATCTCGCCGTCCGGCCGGTTCACGCGATACTCGATGTTGTACTGGGCCTGGTGGTTGATGGCTTCGTCGACGGCGTGTCGCGCGCGCTCGCGATCGTCCGGATGCAGCAGATCACGCATCGCGCTCCAGGTGATCGGCTCATGCGGAATGCCAAACACTTCGGCCGCGCGACGGCTTATCGTCACTACGTCCGAGCGAGAGTCCCAGCTCCAGTCGCCGAGGTCGCCCGCCTCGAGCGCGAGCTTCAATCTTTCCGCGATGGCTTCGGGCGTATGCGGCGCACCGACTATCGATGTCCAATCTGCGAGGTGACGATCCAACGACGGGTTCCCTTAGGCCGGCAGGCGTCGATCATGCGGTGTGACAACTCCTGCGTCACTCCGCGTCGCGTGTAGGAGCGCGCTCACGCCGCGTCGTCAGCCCCCTCCGGATTCCACTGCCGCGCGTAGACGCCGCTCGTCGAGGTGACGCTTCAGGCGCGTGATTTCGTCCGGGGTCCAGTCGTCGAGGCCCGTGACTTCGAGCCACGCGGCGACGTAGTGCGCGGGTGAATAGACGTGTCCGAAACCCATCGGCGCGTCCATCGACAGCGGCATGTCGAGCGCCGTCTGCATCATGGTCACCATCGGGATCCAGCGCATGTGCTCCGAGACGTCGGGTCCGCGCGGTTCCGCGAGCCACGCCGGCTTGCGCAAGAATCCGCGCGGCTCGAAGAAGGTGATCGCATCGCTCGCGTATTGAAGGTACACGATGCGCATCGGTCCCCATGGCGTGCCGGTCGGCGTGCCCGGGCCGTCCTGGTTCATGAAACGCACGAACGCGCCGTCGCGGAATCGAGGTCGCCAGACCGGCGTGCCGGGATTGCGCGCCTCGGTCGCCGCGCGCCAGTGCGTGGACGCGAACGGCGGCCCGCTCCACAACGCGCCGTCGACCGGATCGCCGAGCAGCTCGAACATGTCGAACGAGCGCTCGGAGTTGAACGCGCCCAGGCTCAGCCCGTGTAGATAGAGCTTCGGCCGCCGGTCGCGCGGCAGCTTTCGCCTGTGGCCGTACACCTCGCGGAACAGCGCCCGCGCCGTCACCGCGCCGGTCTCGGGATCGACGAGCAGCGTCAGCGGACTGGATAGATAGGAGTACTGCACGGCAACGCTCGCGATGTCCCCGCGGTACAGGTATTCGATCGAGTCGATCGCGGCCGGGTCGACCCAGCCCGTTCCGGTCGGCGTGATGATCAGCAGCGCGGCGCGCGAGAAGCCATCGACACGTTTGAGCTCCGCGAGCGCGAGGCGGGCGCGTTCTTCCGGCGAGCCCGCGGCCGGAAGGCCTGCGTACACGCGCAGCGGCGTCTTCGCCGCGGGCCCGGCGAACTCGCGCAGCGCCTCCGCAGTGGGCGATTCCGCGACGAAACGCCGGCCCATGTTGCCGAGCTCGTTCCAGGCGACGAGAGATGCCGGGCTGCCGGGGCGCTCCGGTTCGAGCGGCGCGACCTTGTCGGGCGGAATCAGCTCGTCGGCCGCCCGGTACGAACTGTCGAGCACGTTCAGCGCGCCGCGGACGATGACGCCATTGACGAGACCGATGAGCAGCAGCCCGGCGCCGATGATTCCAAGCAGGTTGGCGACCCGCCGCGGCAAGTGCCGCGCGGCGACCGCGGCGCTCCAGCGTACGAGTTTCGCCGCGGCCCGCCCGAGGACGATCAATGACAGCGAGACCAGCAACGCGCCGAACCCGACGACGAGTGCACGCGATGCGTCCGCCGGCGGCAGGTGCATGAGCCGTGTGATGACGTCGTTCCAGGCCTGGCCGTGCCACAACGCGATCATGAAGATGCAGCCGCTCACGACCATGACCGCCTTGCGCGCGCGACCATCCCGCACCGATCGCGGCAGAGGCAGCTCGAGGTATCGCCACGCTCCGCGGAACAGCACGCCGATGCCGTAACCCACGGCCAGGCAGGCGCCGGACAGCAGCGCCTGGGCCGCCGCCGAACGCGGCACGAGCCCTGGTGTGAGCGAGGCGAGGAAGAACAGCGCTCCCGAGAGCAGACCGCTGCTACATAACGGCGGGAACGCGCGCGTGAGGCGTGCGCGCAGACCGGGAGCTGATGGACGCGGGGCGGGTACGGCCTGCATGGTCGCCTTCCTGTCGTTGCGGGTGCGGCACGCCCCGGTGCGCGCGGACCCAATATACCGCTCTAACTAACAGGCGGTACGTCGGACTCGTCCGACATCCGCGTGGGCGCCTCGCGACGCAGTCAATTCGCGTAGACCGGCGCTAGACTAGGACTCGCGTCCCTCCTCGCAATCCGGGGCTTCATGAGCGCGAATCCGACTTTGCTCTCTTTTCCCGTCATGACGACGGCGGTCGGCACGTCCGTGGAAACGGCTCCCTTCACGGAGCTCGTCACGGCGAACCGCCGGCGTGATGCGTTGTACCTGCTGAGCGAGCGGCTCGCGCGCGCGAAGACGCTCGACGAGATACACGGCGCCGCGCTCGCGGCGATCGAGGCGGCACTCGATTGCGACCGTTCCTCGATCCTGCTGTTCGACGGGAACGGCATCATGCAGTTCGTCGCGTGGCACGGGATCTCGGCTAACTACCGTGCCGCGGTCGCCGGCCACTCGCCCTGGACGAAAGACGCGCGGGATCCCGCGCCGATCGCGGTCGCCGACATCGCCGCCGCCGACCTCGAACCGGCGCTCCGGGACACCATCCTCGGCGAGGACATCCACGCCGCGGCGTTCATCCCGCTGGTCAACGAAGGCGCGCTCATCGGCAAGTTCATGGCGTACTTCCGCGCGCCGCACGTGCTCACCGACGAGGATCTCGCCGTCGCCCTCACCATCGCGCGCCAGCTCGGATTCGCGATCGGGCGCGCGCGGACCGACGCCGAGCTCGCGGCCGAGCTCGCCGCGACCCAGTCGCTGCAGGCGCTCAGCATCGAGATCGCGCACGAAGTGGATCTGGCTGGCCTGTACGAAAGGATCATCGACGCCGCGGTGCTCATCATGCGCTCCGATTTCGCGAGCATGCAGGAGTTCTATCCACTCGTGGGCCCGCTCGGCGAGCTCAAGCTCCTGACCTTCCGCGGGTTCAGCCCCGCCGCCGCCAGCCTGTGGGCCTGGGTGCGCGCCGACTCGGAGTGCACGTGCGGACGGGCCTACCGCGCGACGCGGCGCATCGTCGTTCCAGATGTCGAACGCGCCGATCCGCCCATTCGCACGAAGGATTTCGAGGGTTTTGTCGAGACGGGCATTCGCGCGGTGCAATCCACTCCACTTTTCTCCCGAAGCGGCAAGCTGGTCGGGATGATCTCCACACACTGGAGGGAACGGCACGAGCCTTCCGAGCGCGACCTGCGCCTGTTCGACATCCTCTGCCGGATCGCCGCCGACCTGATTGAACGGCGGGGCCGCGAAGAGGATCTGCGTCGGCGCGAGGAGCGCTCGCGCACCCTCACCCAACTACTCACGGACGTTCCCTGGCAGGCGCGCGCCGACGGCGCATTCGAGGAGCTTCAGCCGGCCTGGGAGAATTACACCGGGCAGACCTGGGATGTGCACGCGGGTTACGGCTGGCTGGACGCCATCCATCCACAGGATCGCGGCGACGTCCAGGTGTCGTGGGCCGCGGCGTGCTTCGAAGCCCGGCCCTACGAGCGCCGCGCGCGCATCTGGCACGCGCAGAGCAAGGACTATCGACCGTGCGTCATCCGCGCGACGCCCATTCGCAACGAGGATGGCTCGCTGCGCGAGTGGGTGGGCGCTTGCATGGAAGTGCACTGATCCCGTGATGTCGCGTTCACGACGTCGGAACGGTTCCTACTCGTAGACCTACAGCAGCGCTGCCATGCGGGAGGCAGGCTGCGGCCATGCCACCGGCACCTCGAGGACTCACGTTCGTCAGCGACCAGTCGCGCGGAATCCCATATGTGCGTTTGCGCGAGCCCAAGAAAGCGTCGCCTCGCTTTGCGTACGTGGGTCCTTCATGACCTTGCTGGCCGACCTGGTCGCGACTTCGCGGCAGGTGGCTGCGACTTCCGCGCGTTCCGTCAAGACGCGGCTTATCGCCGACTGCCTGCGCTCGTTGGATCCGGGGGAGTTCGAGATCGCCGTGTTGTACTTGTCCGGTGAGATCCGCCAGGGGCGGATCGGGATCGGCTCGTCGGCGTTGAGCAAGTGCGTGGCGGATGCGGCGGCCGAGCCGGAACTGCAGGTCGGTGAAGTAGACAGGCTGCTCACCGACCTGGAGGCGATGCGCGGCAGCGGATCGAGCGCGCGGCGGTCGATGGCGCTGCGCGAGATCTTCGGTCGCGCCACCGCCGAGGAACAGCAGTTCCTGTTCCGGCTGATGGTCGGAGAGTTGCGGCAGGGCGCGCTCGCGGGCGTCATGATCGACGCGATCGCGGCAATCACGGGAGTGCCACTGCCCGAAATCAGGCGCGCGGCGATGTACGAAAGCAATCTTGGCGCGATCGCACGCGTCGGGCTCGAGACCGGCGCCACGGGACTGAGACGATTTCAGCTCCAAGTCATGTCGCCCGTCGCGCCGATGCTCGCGCAGGTCGCCGACGACGTCGACGAAGCACTGGACGCATTGCCCGGCGACGTTGCGTTCGAATGGAAGATGGACGGCGCGCGCATCCAGCTTCACAAGCAGGGCGACGTCGTGCGCATCTTCACGCGCAATCTCAACGACGTGACCCACGCGATTCCCGAGATCGCCGAGGCGGCTCGCGCCCTGCCCGCCAGCGAGCTCGTGCTCGATGGCGAAGCCATCGCCTTCACGCCGTCGGGCCGGCCGCACAGCTTTCAGACCACGATGCGGCGCTTTGGCCGCAAGCTCGACGTCGCGACGCTGCGGAAGGAATTGCCGATGCGGGCTTACTACTTCGATTGCCTGCGGCGCGACGCCACGAGCCTCGTGGAGCGGTCCGCACGCGAACGCTTCGCAGCGCTCGCGGATGTCGTTCCCGAGACGCAGGTGATTCCACGCCTGGTCACCCGCACGGGCGAGGCCGCCGCCGGGTTTTACGACCAGGCGCTCGTCGCTGGGCACGAAGGGCTGATGGCGAAGTCGCTCGATGCGCCCTACGAAGCGGGCAACCGTGGCGCGAGCTGGCTCAAGATCAAGCGCGCCCACACACTCGACCTGGTCGTGCTCGCGGCGGAGTGGGGTCACGGCCGCCGAAAGGGAAAGCTCTCCAACCTGCATCTCGGCGCCTACGACGCCCCAACGCAGCGGTTCGTAATGCTCGGCAAGACCTTCAAGGGCATGACGGACGCGATGCTCGAGTGGCAGACCCGCGAATTCCTGCAGCGCGAGACGCACCACGATGAGTGGACTGTGTACGTCCGGCCCGAAGTCGTCGTGGAAATCGCGTTCAGCAATCTGCAGGCGAGCCCGCGATATCCGGGTGGACTGGCGCTGCGGCTCGCGCGGGTCAAGCGTTACCGCACGGACAAGCCCGTCGAAGAAGCGGACACGATGGACTCCCCAGGATCTTCGCGATGCAGTCGGACGGCGCCGCGCCGGGCGACTCAATGCCTGCGGATGAACATTGACAGCAGCGCGCCGCCCACGAGCGCGGCCGTGGCCATCGCCGCCGGGTGCTTGCGGAACTGCGCGCGCCAGTCCGTGGCGGCCTTCACGCGCGTCTCCAGTTCGTGGAGATTCGATTGCAGCTCCGCGCGTGTATCGTGGATGTCGCGGGTTATCTGGTCAGATGTTTGGCCCATTCGACGTTTTCCTTGATGGTGGCGGAAGTCTTCGGCACGGCACGAACACTCTTGAACCTCCTGACGCCAGCGCCGCAACAGAACGCGGCGATCACGCTCACCACCGCACCCACGGTCAACGCCGCGGCCCAGGGCTCCATGACGAGGCTCAACGCGTAGACGGCCGCGAGCAGCAGGAAGATCGTGCCGAGCAACAGCAGGAAGGCGCCCACTCCGAGCATCACGCCGGCGGAACGGGCCTTGCCCAGCTCCTCGGTGGCTTCGGTTTTCGCCAGCCGGATCTCCGATCGAACGATGTTCTGCACATTGCCGACGATGTCGTGCAGGACGGCTGAAATGGAGCGTTCGGTACTCATGGGCTCACCGTCGTGACAACGCGCGAACCAGCAGGAACCCGACGGCCGCGGCCGTGAGCAGCGTAGCGCCGGGGTGCCGCTTCACGCCCTGCCCGACGTCCGAAAGCATTCCGCGCACGTCCTGTTCGCGCACGTAATCCGCGGCCGACTCCATCGCACCCGCGGTGCTGCGGGCTGCTCTAGCTACCTTGCCGGTTCCAGGCATGGCTTCCGTCTTCTCGCGCAGCGTCGACGCCGCCGACTCGAGCCCACTCGCGACCGCGCCCCGCTTTTCGTCCACGGAGTCCGCGGCGCGGGGGGGGGGGGGGGGGGGGCCCCGGCGGGGTTGAA
>JAEZCR010000213.1 GCA_023433465.1 Pseudomonadota bacterium
CCCAGGAACAGCATCACGGGCACGACGTCGCAGTCCGCGTTCAGCAGGCCGGTACTCGTTTCGATGTAACGCGTCGACTGCGTGAGCTGGTTGGCCTCGCGCGGGATGTTGCGCCACTTCAAACTACCCTCGTTCCAGCCCGCGATCGCGATCTTCGCGACCAGCGGCAGCGACATCGCCTCCTGCACGCCTTCGACGTTGCGCATCGTCCAGGTGAAGTCGTCGACCGCCATCATGAGCCCGTGGTGCGTACACACCGGCTCGTTGGCCTCGACGATCACGGTCAGGATGTCGACGCCGATCGAGAACTTGTCCGTGATGATGTCGCTGTCGCGGTTGTAGCGCGAATCCGGCCGCAGCTCCGGCACACCCGACTGCGTATCGCCGATGGGCGTCTCCCGGCCCTTCCAGGCGCCGAGCACGCCGAGCACGACGGACACCCCGATGATGATCGCCGCCGGGCCCTTGTTCGTGATGCCCGCGAGCTTGTCCCAGAACTCCGCGAGCCTCTGCTGCCGCGCCTCGACGCGCGCGCGGTACTTGTCGTCCCACTTCACCCACGACACGAGCACGGGCAGGAGGATCAGGTCCGTGAGGATCACGATGGCCACGCCGATGCTCGCGGTGATCGCCATCTCCTGCACGACGCGCACCGGGATCAGCAGGATCGTGATGAATCCGACGAGGTCCGCGAGCAGCGCGATGATCGCGGGCATCAGCAGCTGCCGGAACGTCTGGCGCGCCGCGTCCTCGCTGCCGAGGCCCGCGACGGCGGCTTCCTTGACCGCGCTGATCTTCTGCACGCCATGCGAGACGCCGATCGCGAAAATCAGGAACGGCACCAGCAAGCCGAGCGGATCGATGCCGAACCCGAGCAGCACGAGCGTGCCGAGCTGCCAGATGACGGCGATGATCGAACAGACGATCGGCACCACCGCCACTTTCAGCGACTGCACGTAGTACCAGACGGCGAGCAGCGTGAGGATGATCGTGATCACCGCGAACAACACCACGGACATTGCGCCGTCGGCGATGTCGCCGACGACCTTGGCGAATCCGATCATGTGCACGTCGACGCCGGAGCCGGTCGCCTGCACGATGACCTTGTTGCCCTGGATCTTGTCGCGCACGCGCTCCTCGAGCTCGCGCGCCACCTTGATCGGGTCGATGGGTTTTCCCGTCGCGTCGTTCTCGAGGACGATGGCCGAGATCAGCGCGCCGGAGAAATCGTTCGCGACGAGCCGGCCGCGGATGCCGGCTTTCAGGATGTTCTCGCGAACCCGCGCGAGTGACTCCGGCGTCGGCACGAACTCCGAATCGACGACGTTGCCCGCCTCGATGCCGTCCTCGACGACTTCCATGTAGCGCACGTTCGGCGTGAACAGCGACTGCACGCGCGCACGGTCGATGCCGTCCATCACCAGCACTTCGTCGGTCGCGAGCTTGAGCGCGTCGAAGAAGCCCGGCTGGAACATGTTCCCGTCTTCGGCGATCAGCGCGATGAGTACGCGGTTGGCGCCGCCGAACTCCGCCTGGTGCTTCATGAAGGTCTGCATGTACTCGTGCTTGAGCGGCAGCTGCTTCGTGAACGCCGCGTCGATGCGCAGCCCGCGCACCGCGACCACGAGCATCGCGATCGAGATCAATGCGAACAGCACGAGGATCGTGCGGCGATGACCGAAGATCAGGCGCTCGAGTGTGCCCGCCAGTTTCGAATCCGCGCCCGTTCCGCCCGCGCCCGCCATGCTAACTACCCGCGCCCGCGCCGGGTCGGATGATGCGCACGCCGCCTTCGCCCGCGACGATGACCGCACCCGCGGCGCCCGGCAGCACCGCGGAAATGCCCTTGCGATCGTCCTGCTGCGTGAGCCTGAACGTCTCGCCGGCATCGGAGGAAATCAGCAGCACACCGGCGAGCCCGCCGATGATCACGCGCAGGTCATTGACCGCGACGCCGTCGGTCAGCATCGCGGTGGTGTGCGACTGCAGCTCGTACCAGGTGTTGCCGCCATCCGCGGAGCGGAACAGGTGCCCGCGCAGACCGAACGCGAGCAGGCCTTCGCCGCGGATCGGCACGAGACCGAACAGGCTGCCCTCGTAGGGCGAGGGCAGCGCGCGCCAGTTCGCGCCACGATCGTCGGAGCGATAGAGCCTGCCGCCCTCGGCGGCGATGTAGAGCCGCGGCCCGACGCCGACGATGCGGTTGAGGTGATAGTCCGGCGGCAATTCGCCTTCCTCGAGCGGCGGCGCCTTGGGGTCGGGAGGCGGAGTGAACCTGCTGACCTGCCAGGAGCGGCCGCCGTCGTTGGTCGTGAGGTACGCGCCATAGGCGCCCACCGCGATGCCGCTCACGCGATTGGCGAACCACAGGTCCAGCAGGGGCTGCTGGGCTTCCGGGGCGAAGTGCGAGCGCGTCCACGTCTCGCCGCCATCGACGGTCTTGAGGATGGTCTCGTCGTGGCCGACCGCCCAGCCGTATTCGCCGTCCGCGAAGAACACCGCCGTGAGCATGGTGCGGGTCGGCACGCTCTTCGCCTGGCGCCAGCTCGCGCCCTCGTCGTCCGAGAGCAGCACGTGGCCGCGCTCGCCGACGGCGACGATCCGGTTGCCCGCGCGCGCGAGGTCCAGCAGCAGCGAGGAGCTCGCGAGCGGCGCGATGCGCGCGGGCTGGTTGGCCGCGTCATGGGCGTCGAGCGCCGGCGCGTCCTGCGCGGGCGCGCCGCCACTCGCCGCGAGCGCC
>JAEZCR010000259.1 GCA_023433465.1 Pseudomonadota bacterium
ACTCCTACATCGCCGCGTTCCCGAAAGAGATAGCCGCCAGGTTGTCCAGGGTGCGCCGCGCGATTCGCGCCGCGGCGCCGAAGGCGGCCGAGGGCATCAGCTACCGCATTCCCGCGTATCGACAGAACGGCATCCTGGTCTACTTCGCGGGCTTCCGTCACCACATCGGCCTCTTTCCGCCCGTGCGCGATCCGGTCATCGCGAAGGCCGCGAGGAAATACGCGGGGCCGAAGGGAAACCTGAAGTTCCCGCATGCCGAACCGTTGCCGCTGCCGCTCATCGCGCGCATCGTGCGGTTCCAGGTCAGACAGGATTCGGCGCGCGCCCCCACCGCGAAGAAGAAACACGGTCCATGAGCGGCGACGTGCATCGAATCGCCGAGACCGTCGCCGCCTGCGCGAACTGCGAGACGCCGCTCCGGGCGGGGCAGAAGTTCTGCGGTCACTGTGGTCAGCGCGCGCATGCCGGTCGCCTCACCATGCGCCAGATCGCGCACGACATCGTGCACGCGCTGACGCACGCCGACCACAGCATCTTTTCCCTGGTGAAGCAGCTGGCGTACCGGCCCGGGCACGTGGCGCGCGAGTACGTGGACGGCAGGCGCAAGAAATACTTCGGCCCGTTTCCGTTCGTCGTGATCTCCGTCGGTCTCGCGAGTTTCATGATTTACCTCACGGGCGTGCATTTCTTCTCGCCCATCACCGAGAGCGGCGCGGCGGGTTTCCTGCAGCGGCACGTGAACGTCGTCATCGTGCTGCAGATGCCGTTCCTCGCGGGCTGGTGCTGGCTGCTTTTCTGGAGCTCGCGGCTCAACTACGCGGAACACCTCGTGCTCGCGGCGTACACGTCGGGTTTCCGCATGTTGTTCCTCGGGCTCATTACCACGCCCGTCATGTATTTCGCGAACCTGAGCCCGGGCAATCTCACCGTCGCGCCGCTGTACTACGGGCTCTGGATGATCTACTTCGCCGTGGCAGCCGCGCAGTTCCATCGTGGCAACCTGATCTGGACGGTGGTTCGCGCGGCGGTGGCCGCCGCGCTGGCCCAGCTTTCGACGATCGTGCTGATCTATCTTTTCATCATCGTGTATGCCTACTCCGGCGCGCCCTAGACGAGGAACCATCGTGTCGAACTACCGACTCGCGCAGATCAACATCGCCACGCTCAAGGCGCCGCTCGACAGCCCGGAGCTCAGGGATTTCGTCGACAATCTCGATCGCATCAACGCTCTGGCGGAGAAGTCGCCGGGATTCGAATGGCGCCTCGTGGGAGACGGCAACGATGCGACGTCGTTGCGTCCGTTCGGCGACGACGTCATCGTCAACATGTCGGTGTGGAAGGACATGGCGGCGCTGCGCGCGTTCGTCTACGAGTCCGCGCACACCGCCATCATGAAACGCCGGCGCGAGTGGTTCGTGCGCATGGCGGACGTGTACATCGTGTTGTGGTGGGTGCCGGCCGGCCACGAGCCGACGGTAGAGGAGGCGGCCGCGCGGCTCGCCCGACTGCGTGAGCACGGGCCATCCGCAGAAGCCTTCACTTTCGGCGAGCCATTCGCCGCGCCCGATGCCATGACTGAACCCGCGCCGATTCCCTTCAAGGACGGTTGCCCGGCATGAAGCCGCGGTTCTTCGCCACGCCAGCGGACTTTCGCGCCTGGCTCGGGAAGAATCACGGGAGCAAGCCGGAATTGCTCGTGGGCTTCCACAAGCGGCATACGGGCAAAGCCAGCATCACGTGGCCGCAGTCGGTCGATGAGGCGCTGTGCTTCGGGTGGATAGATGGCGTGCGTCGCAGCCTGGGTCCCGGGAGCTACACGATCCGCTTCACGCCGCGCCGGCCGGACAGCGTGTGGAGCTCGATCAACATCGCGCGGGTCAAGGCGTTGACGAAGGAGGGGCGCATGACCCCCGCGGGCGTCGCGGCCTTCGAGCGCCGTTCGCGTGATCGATCGAAGGTCTACACGTACGAGCAGCGGGGCGTGGCCCGGTTCACGCCCGCCGAGATCAAACTATTCAAGGCGGACCGCGCCGCGTTCGCGTTCTTCGAAAAGCTCGCGCCGTCGTATCGGCACAAGGCGCTCTACTGGGTCACGTCGGCCGTGAAACTGGAAACACGCAGATCGCGGCTCGAGCGCGTGATCGCGATGTGCGCGGCCGGCAGGAAACCCTGATCAGGTTTTCCTGCCGCGCAGCAGCGCGGCGATGCCGAGCCCTGCCGCGAGCGCCAGGAGCCAGAGGATCTCCCCAAAGGTCGCGTATGCGGTGCCGCCTTCCACCGGGTGAACGTTCACGTCCAGGCTCGCGGCTCCGTGCGAGGGAAGGCGCGCGACGATCCGGCCACTCGGGTCGATCGCCGCCGTCGGCCCCGAGTTCGATGCGACGAGCACGGGCTTGGCTTGTTCGAGCGCGCGCGCGCGGGCGATGGTCAGGAACTGCGCGCGCACGCGCTCGCCGGCGAACGCCACGAAGTTCGATTGATTCACGATGACGCCGGTGACCGGCGCGGTCGCGGCGAGCTCGCCGGAATACGCGAGGTCGAGGCAGATCGTGTTCGCGACATGGGTGCCTGCGACCGCGAAGGAGGGCATGGGAGATTCGTCGGTCACGCGATCGTCATAGGGCAATGCAAGCAGATCGGCGATCCATCCGAGGCCGGCCGGCGAGTATTCGGCCACGGGCACCAGGCGGCGCTTCGCATATCGAGGCGGCGGCAGCGAACCCGGATCGCCGCGCAGCGCGCTCGAGACATTGAGCTGCGCGCCGTCGTCGCGGAAGTCGAACATCCCGACGAGGAACAGCTGCGTGGGCCGCGCGGCGACCGCGCTCAACGAAGCGCGCAGCTCCCGCGGAAGCTGCAGCCACGCCACCGGGACCGCAGTTTCGGGCGTGACGATGAGGTCGGCCTCGTTATCGACCGCCAGCGAAATGATTTCGTCGACGCGCGCACCGAGCGCGGCCGAGTCGAACTTCTGGTGCAGGGGCTGATCGGTCTGCACCAGTCGCGTGCGAAGCGGCGGTGACGAGGATGCGGCCGGAAAGTGGTTAGGCCAATTCACGCTGGCGAGCGCGATGACAACGACCGACAGCGCGAGCGCCCGGAGGCCGGCGGATCGGGGCGGATCCGGCAGCCCATTCCGCCACTCGTCGATCGCCAGCGCAAGCCACGCACACAGCAGCATGACTGCCGCGCCGACTCCGTAGATACCGATAGTTGGGAGCGCAAGTGCCAGCGGAGTCTCAACCCATGAATAGCCCGAAGCGTGCCACGCGAAGCCGACCAATTCCGCCGTTGTCAACTCCGCCAGTGGATACAGCAGCGCGAGCGCGAACGGCGCGAGCCAGCGCGACGATTCCCGCGCCGCGAGCATGCCCGCTGTTGCGAGCGCCGCTGCGGGCAGCAGCGAGAGTCCGATCATGAGCGCAGCAAACACGCAACACCCGAGCGCGAGGCCGAGCGAATCCGCGCCCGTGATTGTCGCGCCGAGCCATTGGTGTGCCGCGATCGCGGAAGTTAGCGCGAATGTAAGCGCTGACAACGCGAGAATTCCGCGATGACGCGCACGTGCCGCGGCGAGACACACGAGCAGGGCGCAGACGATTGCAAGCGCTTGCAGCCACGCGAGGCTAGGCGCGTTCGCGCCGGCGCCATGCGCAACACCGAGCACAACGGTCGAAAAAGGTGCGCCGCGAATGAATGATTCATGCGCATTCATGACGGAAAAATTCCATTCACGCGCCGACGTGCCGAATTTTCAAACAACTTTTCCGTTGTCACCGGTGTCGCCAGATTGCGAAAGTTAGAATTGGAAAACGAAAACGTGGCAAACGTCATTTTTCGTATGCTAGCTTAAGGGCGAATCGGTGATCCGACCGATCGACCAGCTAACTAAAAACTATTCGGGAGAATGCGATGAAGACTCACAAGAACCGCAGGGAACGGGGCCAGGGCATGACGGAATACATCATCATCGTCGCGCTCATCGCAGTCGCTTCCATCGGTGTTTACAGCTTCTTTGGCAGCTCGGTTCGCAACCAGACCGCGGGCCTCGCGCGCGAGGTCTCGGGCGCCAATGCCGCCACCCAGATCACCGCTTCGCAGACCGCGAGCACCGCCGCGTCGACGGCCGCCACGGTCAACAAGGGTCTGGCGAACTACAACCAGAACAACAACCAGCAGAACACTTCGGCTAACTGATACGGCCGCCCTGATCCCACCGGCGCGTTCGCGCGCCGGTGGTTCTCGCTGGAGGAGTCGAGATGCCACGCGTACAACGCGGACAGGCGCTCGTGCTGGGGTTGTTCGTCCTTTTTCTGGGGACGATCTCGCTGTTCTACCTGTTCAGCACGGGCCAGGTTTCCGCGGACAAACAACGGCTGACCAACACCGCCGACGCGGCCGCGTACAGCGCGGCGCTGTGGCGCGCGCGCGTACTGAACTACGACGCGTACTCGAACCGCGCGATGATCGCCAACGAGGTCGCGATCGCGCAGACGCTCACGCTCGCCTCCGAGCTGCAGTTCAACAAGAATCTCGCGGCCTGCTTCGCGCGCGAGGAGGGTGACGCCGACACCACCTGCCAGGCGGCGGTGGCCAACATCGCGCAGATCATCCCGTACTGGGTCGAGATCTTCGAGGCGGTCCATTACGCGCTCGAGATCGGCGACCAGGTCATGACTCGCGTGATGGATGCGGAGATCACGACGCGCAGCGCCGTGGTGAACCGCGCGCTCTCCAACACGCAGACGCTGATGCACGCCTCGGCCAATTTCGCGCTGCTCGACAACATCGTCGACGACGTGGTGGAGGCCAACGATCCGAATTTCCGATCGACGGTGCTGCCGGACCAGTTCGAGAGCTTCACGCGCCGTTACACCGGCAACGATCGCAACCGCATCGCCAACATCGTGAAGCGCCAGCTCGATCCGTATTCGCAGGAGCGGCGCTGGAATCTCGAGCTCGGCATATGCGTGACGGGGCTCGCGTTCGGCTACGGCTACCACAAGCGCGGCTCGACCGTGCTGTCGAACAACCTCGACCGCTGGGAGGCTCAGGACAATCTTTCCGAGTGGCGCTATTCACTCGGCAAGGGTCTGCGATGCCGCCGCCGCGAGGAGCCGATGGCCTGGGCTGATCGCAACGCCGAGGGTGTCTCGAATACTCCGCGGCCCACCGGCACACGCGACAATCCGGACGCGTTCGACCTCTCGCGCGACCGCGATACGCAGTACACGGTCGACAGCTACGCGGGCATCCAGCCGTTCCGCGATCTCGCCTACGACAACCTCACGAGCGGCGACGCCAACGTGCGCAATCCGCGCGCCAACGTCGCCGTGGTCGTCTCGCTCGGCGGCGAGAACCTGCGTACCGCGAACACGTTGAACGTGGGCGTCGGGCGCCTGCGTATGCCCGAGAACCTGGAGCGCAACCGCATCACCAGCGTGGGCGCCGCCGAGGTGTACTTCCGCAGGCCGTCGCCGCGCTCCGACGGCATGGTCGAACTACCCAGCCTGTTCAATCCCTACTGGCAGGCAAGGCTCGTGGAGCCGTCGCTGGCGCAGCGCGCCGCGGCGCGGGCCTTGTGAGAATCATGACGGCCGTCTCGATCTGCGCGCTGCTCGCCGCCTGCTCGGATGGCGGCACGGCCGCGCGCGCGAATTCGGACGAACGCCCGGACCAGGCCGGATGTATCGACGAGTTCGTGCAGGAGTTCGAGGAGACCGCCGAGGACCCGGCGCGCGAGACGCCGACCGGAATCTGTTTCGCGGAGAACTCGCCGCCGGACGGTCCGCCGAAATTTCCGGCCATGAGCCGCAAGGTGCGCGTCGAGTACCAGCGGGGCGACTATTTCGTCACGCAGGAGGCCGCGAGCTGGACGTTCGACGAGCCGGACACGGCGCGCAACTGCATGGTCGCCAGGCTCGTGAAGGTCCGCACCGTCGCGATCTCCGAAGATGGCGGAGGCGAGTCCGTGCGGATCGAAAACGGAACGACGCAACGCAGCCCGGACACCGGCGACGAGTACCGCGCGAGCATCCGGCTCGGCTCGTTCGTGCCCGGCGGCGATGTCGTGCCGGGCTATCGCATCTCGCGCGAGACGACGTCGTTTGGTCCCGATTGCATTCGCGCCGCGCAGGAGGGCGGGAGCAATTCGTCAACCTGCTCGTTCGAGCAGCCGCACCGGTGCCGCTCGGTGAAGGTGATGCTGCCGGCTGAAAGTCGCGTGCCGAACGCCAGCGGGGGCGTGCAGGTCGGCCGCACGACCTCGTTCCGGTCCGGCGCCGTCGTCGACAGATCCTCGTGGGTGCTGCCATGAACGCACGTGGTCAACGCGGACAGGCCATGGTCGAGTTCCTGGTGGCCGCCATCGTCGTGGTCCCGCTGTTCATCCTGGTGCCGCTGATCGGCAAGTACCTCGACGTCAAGCAGTCCTCGATCGCGGCCTCGCGCAAACTCGCGTTCGAGTGCACGGTGCGTTACGAGGATTGCGCGTCGCTCGACACCAACCCCGCGTTCGCCGACGAAATCCGCACGCGCTTCTTCTCCGGCAACGGCAATGAAGTGTTGTCGAACGACCGCCCGGCCGCGGATGCATTGACGGACGCCGCCGGCAATCCGATGTGGGTGGACAGGCAGGGCCGCCCATTGCTCGAGCGATTCAGCGACGTCGGCATCCGCGCCGATCAGCGCAATCTCGACGTCGGCGCGGTCGCTGCGGTGGATCTGCCGCAGGTCGGCCCGCGGCAGTTCGGCCTCGATCTGAATCGCGGCCTGTTCGACGCGCGCGTGCAGGTGCGCCTGTCGCGCGACAACGGCGGCGCGAACTTCCTCACGCAGCTCGATTCGCTCGCGCTGACCATGCAGCACCACACCGCGATCCTCACCAACGCGTGGGCGGCCGCGGGTCCGGGTTCGCGCGGCGATCGCTGCCGTCCCAATCGCAACACCGTGAACGGCCGCGCCTCCGAGCAGGCGCTGTGCCTGGGCGTGTACGAAGCGGTCGAGCCCGGGTACGAAGCCACGATCATGCTGATCACGCCGCTGGCGGTGTTCGAGAACAACTCGATCAGCGAATTCGATTTCCACGACTTCATGGACCCGCAATTCGCGGACGACGTGCCGACGGGCGGTGATCCCGTGGGCTTTCCGCGGCTGGAGCGCCGATGAAGAACGCCCCGCGAATCTCGGCTCGTCGCGTCGCGTCGTGGGCGGCGCTCGCGCTGGCTTGCGCCGCGGATGCCCGCGCGCAGGAAGTTCCGTGGCCATCGCCCGTGATTCCCGACGACGCGAAGCTGTCGAGTCCCGGAGAAATCATGGCGGTCAACGGGATGCCGCTGAAGATCTACAGCTACGCCACCGCGGCGAGCCTGGAGGACATCACGCGCTCGTTCCGCGAGAGCCTCGACGGCAACTTCGTGCGGCGCGAGGGTACGGCGACGGATCCGCGCATTTCTCTGGCCGGGCGCTCGGGCGGATTCTGGATCACGCTGCAGCTCGCGCCGCCGGCATCCGCCTCCGGCCGCACGATGGCGACCTGGTCCGCCGCGCCGCGTTTCATCGAAGGCGTGAAGCGCCGCGTGGTGTTGCCGCCGGGATTTCCGGCCGACGCGCAGCTCTTGCAGCACATCGACTCGTATGACGACGACAAGCGCAGCCAGATGGCGATCGGCCGCACGCGCGCGCCGGTGGACGCCGCGGTCGCGCGCCTTCTCGACCGCATGAAGGAGCTCGGCTACACCAAACAACCCTTCCCACCGCGCAATTGGAACGGCAGCTCGGAGTACGCCGCCGTGTTCGCGAACGGCCGCGAGGAGCTGGTCGTGTCGATGCAACAGGAGCCGCAGGGCACCGCGGTGGTGTTCAACCGCATATCCGCGCTGGAGAGACTGCAATGAAACGGTCACGCGCGCGCCGCGCGCTCGAGCGCGGCCAGTCGACGATCGAGTACCTGATCATCAGCGTGCTGGTGGTGATCGTGCTGATCAACGGCAACCCCAGTCCCGTCGAGCGATTTTTCACCGCGATCAAGGAGGCGTACGCGAGGTTCAGCTACGCCATGTCGCAGCCCTAGGAGAAGAACATGTTGAACAAGATTAATCGAAGCTGGGTCATTCTGTTGGGCGCCATCGTGTTCGGCGGGCTCGCGGTGTTCGCCTCGAGCCGCTACATCCAGCAGACGATCAGCGTGGAGCGAGCGAAGCTCAATCCGCAGGTCGAGATGATCGACGTGGTCGTTGCGAAGGCGGAGCTCGAACGTGGCACGAACGTCGGCTCGGAAAACATGGCGATCCGCCAGGTGCCGCGCGAGTTCGTTCCCGGCACGGCGGTGACGCCCGAGCAATTCGCGAACGTGGAAGGCGCGCGCCTCGCGGTCGACATGCGCTCGGGCGAGATCCTGCTGCGTGGCACGCTCGAAGGCGCGGACACGGCCACGTTCGCGACCAAGGTGCGCGAGGGCGTGCGCGCGATGACGGTGTCGGTCGACGAGGTGAACTCGATCTCCGGCATGTTGCAGCCCGGCGATCGCATCGACCTGTTCTTCACCGCGCGCCCGCCGCAAGGTCCTGGGGCGCGGCAGCAGCCGCCGGAGCAGACGCTGGTACTGATGCAGAACGTGCTGCTGCTCGCGACCGGCCGGCAGGTGCGCCCGAGCATCGGCGAGAACGGGCAGCCGGGCGCCACGCGTTCGTATTCCACGATCACCATCGAGGCCACGCCGCGCGACGCACAGCGCCTGATCCTTGCGCAGAAGTCCGGCTCGCTGACCGCCGTGTTGCGCGGTCCCGAGGACAAGGAGCCGCTGGTCGCCGCGTCGATGGATAGCCGGGACCTGTTCGGCATGCGGTCGCCGGTGCGCGTCGCGTCCGCGGCCAGGGCCTCGCAGAACGTGGAACTGATCATCGGCGGGAAGGGAGGGAAGGCCGAGCGCGAAATGATCGCGATCGCGCCGTTCCTTGCGCCGGCGGCCGCGCCGCCGTCGATGCCGCCCGCGGCGAAAGTCGACGCGGACGCGGCCAACGCGATCTCACAGCTGATCCGCGCCGCGAGCCCGGCGCAGATGGACCTGCGCTGATTTACAACCCGAACCCGTACCGCCGAAAAGAACGACATGTACCTAACTACAAGAACGATCCTTCCGCTGCTGCTCGCGCTCATCACCTGCGCACAGGTATTTGCGCAGGTCGAGCGCCACGAGGTCACCATGTTCAAGGGCGAGGCCCGCGTGCTCGACGAGCCGGGCGTGCGCCGCATCGCGGTGGGCGATGGGCGGGTAGTCAGCGCCAACCTCGTCGACGGCCGCCAGGTGCTGGTGCTCGCCGAAGAGGAAGGGCAGAGCTCCCTGCACCTGTGGAAGCGCGATTCGGAGGCGAGCTATTCGATCACCGTCGTGTCGGCGGACGCGGGCCGCATGCTGAGCGAAGTGCGCGCGCTGATCGGCGAGGGCGCCAACGTGCGCGCGCGCATCGTCGGCGACAAGATCGTGCTCGAGGGCAACGACGTCAGCCGGGAGCAGGCGCGCCGCATCGACGAGGTCGGCAAGCGTTACCCGCAGGTGGTGAACCTGATTTCCACCGTCGGCCTCGAGCAGATGATCGCGATCGACGTGTCCATTCTCGAGTTTCGCAAGAGCGCGCTGCGTGACCTCGGCATCCGCTGGAACACGCGGGACATCAACGGCCCCAACTACGGCATCGTCGGCGACATCCACCGCAGCGATTCGCTGGGGCCGGGCGGCTCCGGCCAGGGCCGCGTGCCCGGAGTGCCGACCGGCTCCACGGTGGCGCCGTTCGCGAGCTACTTCGGCATCACCTCGTTCATCACCTCGACGATCTCCGCGGCCGTGAACAACGGCGACGCAACCTTCCTCGCCGAGCCTCGCCTCACCTGCAAGAGCGGCTCGTCGGCGAAGTTTCTCGCCGGTGGCGAGATCCCGATTCCGCTGGCCAATGGCTTCGGCAATGTCACGGTGCAGTACAAGCAATACGGCGTGAAGCTCGAGGTGAGTCCCGCCGTCTCGGATTCGGGCGTCATCAGCGCGCAAGTGCTCACGGAGTTGTCCGCGCTCGATGCGCAGACCGTGGTCGCGGGAATTCCGGGACTCATCACCCGGCGCACCGAGACCGACGTGAACCTGCGCGAAGGCCAGTCGCTCGTGATTTCGGGATTGTTCGACGGCTCGGCGACCAAGGCGTTGGAGAAGGTTCCGGGCATCGGCGACATCCCGGTGCTCGGCGAGCTGTTCAAGAGCCGCAACTACCGCCGCAACAAGACCGAGCTCGTGATCTTCCTGACGCCGCGCGTCGTGAGAACGGAGGCGCCGCCCGATACGAGCCAGGTGCAGAAAGCCACGGAGGAGCGCGAACAGGCGCGCCAGGAATTCACGCCGCGGAAGGATTCGAAGAAGAAGGGCAGGAAGTAGCGATGCTGCGACTCACCATCGTCGAGCACGGCAAGCCGCCACGCGAGGCGTCGTTCGACCGCTTCCCGGTGTCGATCGGCCGTGCTCCGGGCAACGCGGTCGTGCTGCCCGGGTGGAAGGTCGCGCGCACGCACGCGGAGATCCACCAGCTACCCGGCGGATTCAAGCTGGTCGACAAGGGCAGTCTCGCGGGCACCTGGGTGAACGGCGAGCGCGTCGTCGAATACGGGCCGCTGGAGGAAACCGACGAGGTCATCATCGGCGGCTTCCAGTTGCGCGCGCATGTCGCGGCCGTGCGGGCCGTGCGTGCCGCGGCGCCGGTCCGGCAGGAAGCCGGGAGCGCCGCGCGCGCCAACGGACAGCTCGCAGGCGGCGCTCACGTGGCCGCGATTTCCGCGCGGAATGGCACTGCCCACCGCGCACAGCTCGCCGAGAGCCTGCAGCTCGTGCAGCGCGGATTTCCGCCGGCGGCGCCGGAACCGCAGGCCGCCATGCCCGTGGTCGCGGCCGCGGTTCCCGTCCCTGCCGCGACCGATCGCGATCTCGAGCGCTACCTCGCCGGGTTCGAATGGCGCCGCAAGCTGCATCGCATGCTGCTCGAGACCATCGACCTGCGGCGCAAGGACCTGCGGCAGTTCTCCGACCAGGACCTGCGCGCCGAGACCGAGCTGCTCGTGCGCGAGATCCTGGCGAATTCGCTCAAACTACCGCCCGGGATCGACCCCGAGGAGTTGATCACCGACGTGCTCGACGAAGTCGTCGGGCTCGGGGCGCTGGAGCGACTGCTTGCCGATCAGAACGTCACCGAGATCATGGTCAACAGCGCCGACGAGATCTTCGTCGAGCGCTCGGGCAAGCTCGAACGTTGCCGCGCCGCGTTCACGAGCGACGAGGCCATCCGCTCGGTCATCGACCGCATCGTCGCGCCGCTCGGGCGGCGCATCGACGAGGCCTCGCCGATGGTGGACGCTCGCCTGAAGGACGGTTCGCGCGTCAACGCGATCATTCCGCCTCTCGCGCTGCGCGGACCCACCATCACGATCCGCAAGTTCAACAAGCGGCTGTTCGGCGTCGAGGACTACATCCGTCTCGGCTCGGCGAACGCGGCGATGTTCGAATTCCTCAAGATCTGCGTCGAGTGCCGCAAGAACATCGTGATCTCCGGCGGCACGGGCTCGGGCAAGACGACGCTGCTCAACATCCTCTCGAACCTGATTCCCCGCGGCGAACGCATCATCACCATCGAGGACGCGGCGGAGCTCAAGCTCAACGCGCCGCACCTCGTGTCGCTCGAGGCCCGGCCCTCGAACGTGGAAGGCAAGGGCGTGATCGCGATCCGCGACCTCGTGCGCAATTCGCTGCGCATGCGTCCGGATCGCATCGTGGTCGGCGAATGCCGCGGCGGCGAGGCGCTCGACATGCTCCAGGCCATGAACACGGGCCACGACGGCTCGCTCACGACCGCGCACGCCAACAGTCCGCGCGACGTGATCAGCCGCCTGGAGGTCATGACGCTGATGGCGGGCATGGACATCCCGATGTCGGCGGTGCGCGAGCAGATCGCCTCCGCGGTCGACGTGATCGTGCAGCAGACGCGCCTTTCCGACGGCTCGCGCCGCATCACCAGCATCACCGAGGTGACCGGAGTCGAGAACGGAACGGTTCAGCTCCTCGAGCTGTTTCGCTTCGAGCGGCACGGCTTCGGGCCGAACAACGAGGTCCTCGGTCATTTCACGGGCTGCGACGCGGTGCCGACCTTCTACGAAGACCTGCGGCGCATCGGCGTGAAGCTCGACCTCGACGTGTTCTCTGTCGTGAAACCGGAGGACGGACATGGATGAGCGCAATCTCGTCGCGCTGTTGCTGGTCGCGGCGTTCGCGAGCGCGGCGCTGATGTTCTGGCTTTCGGTGCACATCGTGAGCAACGCGGTGACGAAATACCGCGAGGCGTTCACCGAGCACGCGAAGATGAACCTGGAGCAGATGTTCCTGTTCATCGACTCCGGGCAGTTGCTCACCCTGAATGGGCTCGTCATCGTCGCCGCGGCCGCGATCGGCTATCTCGTGACGGGGGCGTGGGCCATCGCGCTCGTGTGCGGCGCGTTCGCCCTGGTGACTCCGCGCATCGCGTTCAAGGTCTTCCGCTGGCGGCGCACGAAGAATCTGCGGCAGCAGCTGCCCGACGCCGCGATGCTGGTGTCGGGGGCGTTGCGTGCCGGCGCATCCGCGCCCACGGCGATCGCGCAGATGGCCGCCGAGATCCGACCGCCCATCTCGCAGGAATTCGAACTGTTCCTGCGCGAGCAGCGATTGGGCGTGCCGTTCGACCAGGCGCTCGACAATCTCGAGCAACGCGTCGACCTCGAGGACATGGCGCTGTTCGGCTCGGCCATGCGTGTGTCGCGCGAGACCGGCGGCAATCTCGCCGAGACGCTGGAGCGCCTGGCGGAAACGCTGCGGCAGAAGCTCGCGATCGAGGGAAAGATCCGCGCGCTGACGGCGCAGGGCAAGTTGCAGGGCGTCATCGTCGGCCTGCTGCCATTCGCGCTCATGTTCGTGCTGTTCAAGATGGAGCCCGAGGCCATGTCGCGGATGTTCACGACCTGGTACGGCCTTGCCGTGATCGGCTTCATCGTCGTTATGGAAGTCATCGGCGGACTGATCATCAAGAAGATCGTGACGATCGACGTCTGAGGTGCGGCCATGTTGTTAGTCATCAGTCTCGTGAGCGTCGGAATCTGTGTCGCCCTGGCCGTTTACGGTGTGCGCCGCGCGTTCGTCGAAGTTCCGTCGGAAGACCGCTCGTACATGGACGAGCCGCCGCCGGCGTTCAAGCTGTCCTGGCCGCTGGTGCAGCTCATCAGCTTCCGGCTCTCGCCGATCCTCTCCGTGTCGTATCGGCACCGCATGCAGCTCGCGCTGCGCCACGCCGGGCTCGATTACGCGCTGTCGCCCGAGAACTTCTTCGCCGGCAAGGTGCTGGCCGGCATCGCTTTCGCGGGGTTGCTCGAGCTCATCTTGCTGCCGCGTGGCGGCGCCTCGGTGTTGACGCTCGCGCTGGTGGGCGTGTTCGGTTTCATCTTTCCTGACCTGTGGCTGCGCGACGAACGGCTGCGGCGCCAGCAGAAGATCCTCAAGGCGCTGCCGTTCTATCTCGACGTGATCACGCTGTGCGTGGAATCCGGACTCAACCTGACGAGCGCGTTGAGCCAGGCGGTGGCCAAGGCGCCCGCGAATCCGCTCAAACACGAGCTGCAGCGCGTGATGCGCGACATCCGCACGGGCCGTCCCCGCATCGAGGCATTCCGCGCGATGGCCGAGCGTCTGCAGATGTCCTCGATCTCGAACCTGGTTTCAGCGCTGGTCACGGCGGACCGTCAGGGCGCCGCGCTCGGCCCCATCCTGCGCGCGCAGGCCGAGCAGCGGCGCAACGAGCGGTTCATGCGCGCCGAGAAGCTCGCGATGGAAGCGCCGGTGAAGATGCTGTTCCCGCTCATCGCGTTCATCTTTCCGTGCACCTTCGCCGTGATCGGCTTTCCGATCGTGGTCAAGTTCCTGGACGAAGGGTTCTTCCGGTAGGGCGGGCAAGGGAATGTGGCGCTATCCGAATCTGCCGCGTTTGCGGGTCAAGGTGGATGGGCGGGACACCGGACTGCAGGCATTCCGCGCGAGCAGCTTCGTCGCGCGCCTGTTCGGTCTCCTGTGGAGGCGCCCGCTGGAGCGTGCGGAGGCGTTGTGGATCAAGCCCTGCACGTCGGTGCACACGCTCGGCATGCGGTATCCGATCGACGTCGTGTTCCTGGACCGCGAGGGCGCGGTGGTTGGCTTGCGCAGCGCGCTCGCGCCGCGGCGGCTGGCGGGCGCGCGCCGCGCACGCAGCGTGCTCGAGCTGCCCGCGAATCGCAGCGCCGAGCTCGGGATCGCGCTTGGCGCGCGCGTGACGCTGGAGGCGGCGTGAAGGCGCGCGTCCTCGCCGCCTGCCTCGCGTTCGCGGGTGTACTGCATGCCGCGGGGCCGGGCGCGCCCAGCAGGGTGGCCGCTAACGATCCGGTCTCCGCCATCGCCTCCGCCTATCGCGCCGCCGACCGTGCCTTCCAGGAAGGCGACTATCTACTGGCGCGGCGCCTGACCGTCGATCTGACGGGACGATTTCCCACCGATGCCGCATTGTGGTTGAGGCTGGGTCAGGTCGAGCAGGCGCTGGGCATGTTCGGACCCTCGCTCGCGGCCTATGACCGCGCCATCGAATGCGAGACGGCCCATCCCGTCGACGGCGGCGCGCAGATGGCGGTCATCCGGTATCACCGTGCCCGGTTGCTGGTCACGGAGGCCGGCAACGAATTGGCTGCGAGCAGTGCGCTGCCCATCGAAGAGCGGCTCGAAGCGTCGCGCGAGGCATTGCTGCGCGCGCTCGACCTGGCGCGCGCGGCGGATCCGCTGCTGCCGCGTGTGACGACGCCAACGGTGAAGGCGGTGAAGCGGGCCAAGGGATACGTGGTCGAGGTGCCCGCCGGCGGGCGACCATAGTCGGGAGCCAGGGAGAAAGGGATGAAGGCTTCTCAGTACAACATGAAAAGAGCCCGGGCCAAGGGCGCCTCGATGGTCGAATTCCTGATCGTGGCGCCGCTGCTATTGTTATTAGGCCTCGGCCTGGTGCAGTTCGGCATGGTGTTCCACGCCAAGAGCGCGCTGAACCATGCGCTGCAGGAAGCCGCGCGCGTGGGCGCGGTCAACAACGGCGAGGTCGCCGCCATACGTGACGGCCTCACCGAAGGCCTGGTCCCGTTCATGGGCGGCGGACGCAACCAGCAGGAACTGCTCGAAACCCGCGCGCGCGTGGCGCTCGAGCTCGAAACCGGCGGTGCCGCGGGCTGGATCCGCATGCGCCAGCTCTCTCCGTCGCCGCAGTCGTTCTCCGACTGGGCCGAGGATGCCTACGACGAGAGCGGCAATCGCGTACGCGAGATCCCGAACGCGAGCCTTTCGGTCCTGCGTTGCACGCGCCAGCCGAACGGCGGAGTCGCCGGGACACGCGCGTCGACCGCCTGTCCCACGGGCGGCGAGCCGATCGGCGCGGATTCGCAGCAGACTCTATCCGACGCGAACCTGCTCAAGCTGGAGCTGACCTACGGCGTGAAGCTCACGGTGCCGCTGGTCAATCGCATCGTCGGGCGTGCGCTCGCGATGATCGCCGGGTGCGAGGCGCCTTCCGCGCAGCAGCTGGGTCCGCTCAACCTGGACGCGCCCGCGGTGCAGGCGCAGCCGGCCAACTGCGCGTACTACAACGCGGTGAACGCCGAGGGCCGCCCCGAGCCGCGCATTCCCGTGAATCTCGCGGCGACCGTGCGCATGCAGTCGCCGGCGCGCTTCGCGGGCAACGCCGGCTGGTTCTCGCGCGTCGCGCGCTCGCGCGATGCGAATACCGGCGGCGCGCAGCTCGGCAACGGCGACATGCTGCCGTCGGTGGAGTTCCGGCCGGTGCCGGTCGCGCAACTCAATCCGAACGGACTCACGTTCGCGAATGATGCCGACGCGCGTCTCGCGGGCGACGGCGCGCTCAGTTTCGGATCCAACACCGACTGGCGGGCTAACTACGTAAACCCGCCGGCCAACGGGATGGGCCCGGGCGATGGCGGCGGAATCCTCCCGCCGCCTGAGTGCACGGAGGAAGAGGCGCCGCCGGCGGAGGACGAGGAGAGCACGGGCATCCTCGGAAGTATCTGGAACGCGATTACCGATCTCGCCGTCACCGCATACGATTTCGTTCGCGGCTTCTGGGAGGGCTTCAAGCAGCAGATTGGCGATCTGGTCAACGCCCTCATGAACCCGATCGAAACCGCGGAGGGTCTCTATGAACTCGCGCGGGCATTCATCGACGATCCGTCGGGCACGGCGGCGATGATTGCCGAAGCGCTGGGACGGGATCTGAGTACGCTCGCGTACTGCGGGGCCTACGACCGCGGCCGCATCCTGGGCAACTACATCAGCCCTGCCTTCATGCTGAAGGTCGCATCGAAGCTTGCTCGCTTTGGTCGGGCGGGTCTGCGTCGCGCCATCGACGACACGAAGCGCGAGCTGGGTTGCGCGAGCTTCGGTGCTGGTACGCAAGTGCTGCTCGATCCGGACACACTCGCTTCGATCGAATCCCTGAAACGCGGCGAGCAGGTGTTTTCACGGAGCGCCGCGTCGTATGCGGACGCCTCGCAGGTGATCACTCACACGTTCCACCGCACCGCGCAGTTCTATTACCGGTTGAAGACCGAGCACGAGGAATTCTCGGTCACGGACGAGCACCCGTTCTGGGTGCAAGGACGAGGCTGGACGAAGGCAAGCGAGATAGATCCGGGCGACGCACTGGCGACCGCCAACGGAGATACCACCGTACTATCAAGCGAACGCATCGATGAGCCGCTGCAAGTTCACAACTTCAGCGTGTCATCGACCGAAAGCTATTTCGTTGGCCGGGATGGTGTGTGGGTGCACAACTCGTCCTGCATCCTTCGTCGGCCTTACCACGCACCGACGAGCCCGAGCGGTTACGCGGTTGGCGCATCCGATGGTGGCCCCGGCGGCTGGGTCGAGATCGGGCGGCCGCAGAACGCGCGTTACGCATACCAGGAGGCCGTTACCGGTGCTCCGCGACGGCCGCCTGCGCCAGGCAGCAACGCTACGCAGCTGCCGGAGTATCGCGTGAACAATGCAAACTTCGACGGATACGATTCCACTCGCAACGTGCTGCTGGACGCCAAACATCTCACCGATGCATGTCCGCTCGGCCCGATGACGTCCTGCCCACAGAACGTGATCGACAACATCAGACAAGATTGGATCCGGGAAGCGACTCGCCAGCTTGACAATACGCGGGCGACGGGCCACAGGATCGAATGGATCGTTTCGAACGAGGAGATGTCCGTGTATGTTTCGGAACTCATTGATAGTCTGAATGTGGCAGACAAGGATCGCATCTCGGTGATCGTGGTCTTGCCGGAAGACATCGTTCCCTGAAGAGGGCTATTCGAGACCAGATATTGAAGACGATGCTCGACGATACGCTTCGCATATTCGCGGACACGGCCTACTGCGCTCCGGACACGTTGAGCACCTACTCAAACCGGATCGGCGCCGTATTGCGAGCGCTCCGGGAGGTGCATCCCCGGTTCACCGATCTCGCCTTGTTCGCTGACAAGAGCGGCGAATTGGAGGTCCCCCGCGATCATTCCGGCTTGCAATCGCTCATAGCGGCTGTCCTCGCCGAGAAAGGACAGCTGGATGATTACCTCGATACGGGGCCCGATGGCTCACTGCTCCCCGAATCGCGCGATCGCATCGGGTTCATGGTGACTTTTGCCGGACGAACGCATGAACCTTCGCAGGAGGGTCTGCGCCAAGGGTTCAGCCTGCGATTCCACGGGAACCCTTCCGGTCATCACGCGTCGCGCACCGCCTTCGAATTCCCGATTTCAGCACAGTGTGAATGGCGTGATCCGCAGCTGGTTCGCGCCATCGTCAGGGTCCTCATTGAGCACTGGCGGGCGAGTTACGTCGCCGTCGGGCGCCTCGCGTTTCAGCGAGTGCTGCGGCGCGAGGCGGGCAACAAGGCAGTGTTCGACTGGATGACGTACTTCTCGCGCAAGTCTTTGGTTGCCTGCATGCCTTCCGACATCCGTCGCGAGGCGTTCGGACAAGGAGAATTGCTGGTGGCCACCGAACAGCTGCCGGATCCGACGAGTGCGGGAGATCTGGATGCGGCACGTCGCATGCGCGCGGCGCTCGCGGATTTCGGTCTCGCGGATGAGCCGTTCCATGCGCTCAACGGCTGGCGGTTGGATTCCGAAGAGCAGCGCTACGAACTGGCGATCAGCGGTGCTCCGCCGGACCGCAAATACTCTGTCAACTGCGTCGACTTCGACGGATACGATCCGCAGCGCAAAGTCCTGCTGTACGCGAAGCTTTTTCGTGACTTGCGGGTCACTCCCAAGGCCTGGGGATTGCGTGGTATCGATGCACCCGTACTCAACGAGGCTCGTCGACAGGTCCGTGCTGCCGCCAAGGCCGGTGGCGTACTTATCGAATGGCACATCGGCCTGGAAGAACCCGCACGGCGCGCCGCCGAACTGTTGAGCGAGTACGGCGGGATTCCGACGAGCCAGATCCAGGTGCGCTACACACCGTTCGAGACCGTCGTTCCTCCAAATCAACCTCTGGCAGGACGGGCATGAATCCACGTTCATTCGCGCGCAGCTTCGTGCTGGTCGCGTTGTTGACCGTCAATGCGGGGACCGCTCGCGGCAATGACATTGTCAAGCGCCCCATGATCATCCACAAGCTCCCGGAAGTCGGACTCGAGATCTGGACCGAGGCCAATCCGCAGTGGGAAGTGGCGGTTACGCGCAGCGGCAATCGCAATACCTTTTCAACCGAAACGCCCGGATCGACCTATCCACCCGCCGGCATGACGTTCACGTTGTCCGGGTTCAAGTTCTCCGAGGCCGAATTCCCACGCGCCGCGCGCAGCGCGGTCGACCAGGCCGCGCGCAATTACGGCGTGCCGAACGGGCAGCTGGCTGGCATCGCGCTCAAGCCCGCGAGCTACGGCGCGTTCAGCGGCTACGAGGCGGAGTTCTCGGCGGTGGCCGATACGGTGCCGGTGGACATTCGCGTGTTCTTCGGCCATCAGCCCGGGATGCCCGCGGTGGCGATGCAGGTATTCACGCTCAAGGGCAAGCTGCCGCACCTCTCCGAACAGATCCGCCGTTCCTGGTCGAACGTGAAGTACCTTCAATGATCAACCGGAGCTCGCGATGACGCTGTATCTCGCCGGAAACCTGCTGGGCCGCCTGGTCGTCTCCTATCTGATCGTGTGGATAGTGATGTTCTTCGTGGCGCGGTTCGACTGGCGCGCTGCATTTCGACGCTCGATCCGCTGGTACGGCATCCTTGCGACGCTGGTGCTGTTCCTGCTGGGCGTGCTGACGGCAAGGAGCGCCGGCGGCCTTGGTTGATGACGTTAGCGCCGCACGTGTGAAACTGTTTCCCGGCGCGCGAATCCTGACGATTGTTGAAGTCATGAACGAATCGCCACGGCAACTTCGGCTCAGCTCGACGGCGCGCGGCGTCGCCATCGGCGCGATCCTGCTCGTCTACGGCCTGCTGGTCAGGCAATCTCCGGGTACTTTCATCGAAGGCCTGTTGATCGCCGCGGCGGTGCAGGCCGGGGTGTTGCTGCTGCGGCGATTCGCGCCCGGCGCCCTCGTGCCGATGGGAGTCTTCATCCTCGAACTCATCGCCGATGGCGTCACGGTCCTGTTGTTCGCGATCGGCGTGTTCAGCGCCATCGGCGCGCCGATGGCTGACATGTAACGCCTCAGCTCTTCTTCTTCGGCGGCGGCTTCGTCTCGATCTCGAGTTCCGGCACGCCGAACTTTCCTTCGAGGCTGTGCAGTTGCGCCAGATCGATCGATCCCACGATGTTCACGATCGTGAACTGCCGCGGCTCGCTCGCGATGATCGCAAGTCCCTGCGCGCGGTCGCCTTCGATCAGGACGAAGACGTCGACGTCCGTCTGGTCCTTGCGGCTGCGGGCCTCGACGATGCGCGACCAGCCCGGGGCGGAAAGTTGTCTGCGCACCGCCTCGACGTCGCCCTTTGGATACGCGAAATCCTCGTCGAACGTGAAGCTGCGAACGAAGATGCCGGAGAGGCCGGTGCATACCTTCTTCGCATCGGCTTGCTCGGGATCCGACGCATCGAGAAAGCGGCAGCCGAGACCGAGCAGCCGCGAATCGAGCGTGACGTTCACGGATTCACTCGCTTTCTCGGCGAGATGCGCGAATTCGGGAATGCGCAATTGGCCCTTGCTCGGCACAGCCGGTGTCTGGGCGTCAACCGCTCCAGAAAGGCCCAAGGACATCAATCCCAGTACGGTGGCCAGCAATATCACGCGCGGCTTCATGAGCGGTTCTCCTCGTCGATCGCGCCCTCGTGGGGCGTCGCCTGCACTGCCTGGTAGGCGAGATCCAGTTTTTCACTCGTCAGTCGCAGCGCGTGCAGCAGCTCGCGACGCGCGGCGAGTCCTTCCTCGCGCGCGATGCGTTCCTCGCGCACCTGCGCGACGTGTTGGCCGGCCAGCACCGCGGCGAGTAGTGAGGCGGCGAGAGCACCCGGCACCCAGAAGCGGCGGGGCGTGCGTGTCGGCGCATTGCGCACGACGTCGAGCGCGGGCGCGATGGGCCCGGCAGAGGACGGCGGCGCCGCGCGTGGCGGCAGCGAGCGCATGATCCGCTCGGTGAGTCCCTCCGGTGCCTCCACCGGCCGAAGCGCGTTGCGCAACTCGTTTTCGAAGTTCTCGTTCATGGTGCCTCGCAGTCCACGACGTGCGCGCCGACCAGGCGTCGTCGCAACGTCGTGAGCGATCTCTTGATGTGACTCTTCACGGTGTTCACCGGCATGTCGAGCGCCCGGGCGATCTCCACCACGTCGCAGTCTTCCTGGTACCGCAGCAGCATCACCGCGCGCGCGTGCGGTGAGAGTTCTCCGATCAGTCGAAGCAGCGCGCGATCGCGCAGTGGGTCCTCTTCCGCATCCTGCGCGGCGATCTCCTCGCCATCGGCAAGCGGCTGCGTCAGGGAGAGCGCCGCGCTGCGCAGCCGGTCGATCGCGAGATTCGCCGCGACGCGTCGCAGCCAGAAACCGAGGTGCTCGGGCGACTCGATCGAATCGAGCTTGCGATACAGCTGCAGGAACACGTCCTGCGCCAGGTCCTCCGCGGCATCGCGCCGGTTGAACATGCGCAGGCCGATGCTGAACACCGTCGACTGGTGCTGCCGCACGAAGGCCGCGAACGCCTCGGCGTCGCCCGCGCGCGCACGGGCCAGCAGCGCGTCAGTCATGTCTCTCGCTGCGTTGAGACTCACGGCGAACCCCGTTTGTCTGCATTGCTCAATCGTTCCGGTTCACCTTCGGGATGCCGAATTGTCCTTCGAGCATCGCGACCTTGTCGATGTCGATGTGCCCCACGATGTTCACGATGGTGAATTCGCGCGGCTCGCTCGCGACCACGGCGAGTCCCTCGATCCGATCGCCAACCATGCGGACGTACACGTCCACGTCCTCGCGCGCGTCGCGCTTGCGCGATTGCACGAGCGGGCTCCAGCCGCCGCCCGACAGCTGTTTGCGCACGGCGTCGATGTCGGCCTTGTCGTAGGCGTCGTCGTGATCGAACTCGAAGGAGCGGACCTGGACGGACTTGATGTCGCCCAGCAGGCTGAACGCGGCCGCTTCCTCGGCATCGTGTGGGCCGTCGGCCGAGCGGGCGATTCTGGACAGCATGCGCAACAGGAAGCCATTTACCGAAATGTCGGTCGAATCGACGGCCTTCGCGCGCAGGTGGCTGAAATCGGGTATCCGCAGTTCGGCGCCGGTATCGGCGGCCAGGGCGGGCATTGCGAGGATGCCGGCGGCGGCAAGCATGGCCAGGACAGAGGCGGTTTTCACGGGCGAATCCTCGAGTTGCGTGTGGCTGCCTCCAATACGGGCGGGGCATGGGGGCCGGGTGCAGCCCCGGCGAAAAAGATCACCGCACCGTGAATGGCTGGAGCGGGGAGCCCAATTCGTTGCGCGCCAGCGGGTCCCCGAAGAACTCGTCGAACACCATGACTCCGCGCGCCTCGAAGTTGCCGACCGGCAGCTGCGACCCGTCGGCGAGCTGGCCGGACCAGGAGACCGTGAAGGTCCTGCTCGCGCCGGGCTCGAAGGTCAGCTCCTGGGTCACCTGGGCAAAGGCCTGGTCGTACGACCATTGCCATCGCACCCGGCTGGTTCCGGAGTCGATGACCACGAAATCGTAGGTCTGGGCGTCGTCGAACTGCACGTGAACCCGGCGGCTGGAAACATTGGTGACTTCGAGCTCGAACCGGATCGGTTCGCCGAACACGAAATTCGAGGTTCTCGTGCCGGCGGCATCGAAGAGGACGAGCCGGGTGACGAACGTCGTTTGCGAGCCATCAGGATCATCAATGGGATCCATCGTGTTGGACACGCAGGCCCATTTCGTCGCGGCCATGAGGAAACAGATGCCGCCGAGCAGCGCGAGTCGTGCCATGATCGTCGCTCGAGAAACCATGAGCGCTCCTGAGAAACCACGGACGGATCAGCCTCCGACGGAAGCTCCTCCGTCGGATGGGGACATCGACGCCCTCTATGGGCTCGAGCCCGTGATCGAAGTAGACACCGCTGGAGTGGACCGCGCCATCGGGGCGGAGTTCGTCATGGTGCACTGCCCGTATTGCGGCGAACCATTCGAAACGCGCGCCGATGCGAGCGCGGGCTCGTGCAGCTACGTGGAGGACTGCCAGGTGTGCTGTCAGCCCATCGAGATGACGCTGCGCGTCGGCGACGACGGCGCGATCGAGGAGTTCACCGCGCGACGCGGCGACAGTAGTTAGTCAGGAAGGGGAGACGATGACCGAGCAGAAGGTGGCGCTCATCACGGGCGCCGGGAGCGGTATCGGCAAATCGACGGCGCTCACGTTCCTGCGCGACGGTTTTCGCGTGGTGCTGGCCGGCAGGGAGAAAGACAAGCTCGACGCGGTGGCGGCGGCCGGGGGAGGTGTCTCGCTCGTGGTCGAGGCGGACGTCACGCAGCCCGACGACGTGCGCCGGATGTTCGACGCGACGACCGCGAAGTTCGGCCGGCTCGACGTGTTGTTCAACAACGCGGGCGTCGGCACGCCGTTGGGCGTGAACCTCGAGGACCTGGGCTTCGAGCAGTGGCGCCGGGTGATCGACACCAATCTCACGGGCGCGTTCCTGTGCACGCAGCAAGCGTTCCGGATCATGAAGGCGCAGACGCCGCGCGGCGGACGCATCATCAACAATGGATCGATCTCGGCGCACGTGCCGCGCGCGAATTCGGCGCCGTATACCGCTTCGAAGCACGGCATCACGGGATTGACGAAGTCGAGTTCGCTCGACGGCCGCAAGCACGACATCGCGGTCGGGCAGATCGACATCGGCAACGCGCTCACCGAACTCGCAGCGGCGTTGCCTCAGCAGGAGCCGATGATGGACGTGCAGCACGTCGCGGACGCGGTCCTGCACATGGCCAAACTACCCCTGACAGCCAACATCCAGTTCATGACCATACTCCCACCGAATATGCCCTACATCGGACGAGGGTAGGGGTGGGGATAGCGGTGCCGGTGTAAAAAGTGGGGATTACGCGGGAAGGGATGCCGGTGACCGGCGCGTGCTCGCGAATACGAGTCCGGTGAACACGAGTTCGATGACGCCTCCGGCAAGGGCGACGACGACCGGTCCGGCATGGGTCGCGGCGAGCGCGAACGCGGCCATCGCAAGGGCGGCGCCGATTGCCCAGTAGATCCGCAGGCCGTACAGCGTCGAGAACGTGAAGTAACGGCCGCCGATGGTCGCCAGCATCGCGATGAAGAACCATTCGACTCGCTGAAACGAGAGGAGGAAGGCGAGCGGGATGGCGAGCAGCAGCCAGAAGGTCGTCTCGATGGCGAGCCGGCCCAGGGGGTTGTCCTTGGCGTGGCTGCCGGGCCGGCGGAGAAGCTTTGACAGCAGGATGGCGGCCGGGTGGATCAGCATCCCGCCGATGAACAGTGCCGCGATGCCTGCGCGCGGACTGACGAGATGCGCGATCAGCGCGGCGGACAGCCAGGCCAGCGATGATGCGAATACTCCCGCAGCACCGCCCAGATAGGCATGGCGCATGTCAGCCTGCGCTTCGTCGATCGTCATGAGACTCCTTTTTCGTCGGGTGGGGATTAGGTGCCGGTGTAAAAAGTGGGGATTACGCGCTCCGGCAGCGACGTTCATTCCGCAACCTCTCGCGTAATCCCCACTTTTTACACCGGCACCGCTATCCCCACCCTACAACCAGCCTTTCTGGCGGGCGAGGCGGTAGGCGTCGATGCGGTTGTTGGCGCCGAGCTTGCCGATGGCTTCGGAGAGGTAGTTGCGCACGGTGCCGGGGGAGAGGCCTAACTGTTCGGCGATCTGCGGCGCGGAGAGGCCTTCGCCCGAGAGGCGCAGGGTCTGTCGTTCGCGGTCATTCAGAGGATCCGATTCGTTCCAGGCCTCGACCGCGAGCGAAGGGTCGATCGCGCGGCCGCCGCGGCTCACGCTGCGCAGCGCCTCGGCGAGTTTCTCCGCGGGCGAATCCTTGAGTAGATAGCCCTTGACGCCGGCGTCGAGCGCGCGGCGCAGGTAACCCTGCCGCGCGAACGTGGTGACGATCACGACCTTGCAGGGCAGGGCCTCCTCCTGGATCTTCTGCGCGAGCTCGATGCCGGTGAGGCCGGGCATCTCGATGTCGGTGACCACGATGTCGGGCTTCAGGCGGCGGCAGTCGATGAGCGCCTGCGCGCCATCCGCCGCGGCGCCGAGCACTTCGATGTCGCGTTCGAGCCTGAGCAACGCGCCGAGGGCGCCTCGCACCATGGCCTGATCTTCAGCGAGCAGGATGCGGATCATGCGCGGCTCACGCGGCGACCGGAACCGACGCGCGCAGCAAGGTTCCGCCGTCCTGGTTGGGAATCAGCGCGAGCGATCCGCCGACGCTGTCGAGGCGCTCGCGCATGCCATTCAGACCGTTGCCCGGAACGATGCGTCCGCCGCGGCCGTCGTCGGCCACCTCGACGACCACCGCGCTCGGCTCCTTGCGCACGCGAATCGTCACACCCTTCGCGCCGGCGTGCCGGCGGATGTTCGTGGCCGCTTCGCGCAGTGAAAGCGCGAGCGCGGTCTCGCGATCGTGCGGCAGTTTCACGTTTTCGGTCTCGCACTTGACCTTCATGCCCTGCGCCTCGAGCAACGCGGTCGCCGCGAGCAGTTCCGCCGAGAGCGCGGTGCTGCGGATGCCGGAGACGGCATTACGCACCTGCGACAGTGAATCGCGCGCCACCCGTTCGACTTCCTCCATCTCGCGGCGCGCGGCGTCCACGTCGCGGTCGATGAGCTTGCGCGCGAGTTCCGATTTCAGCGCCACCACCGAAAGCGTGTGACCTAACAAGTCGTGCAGGTCGCGCCCGATGCGCTCGCGTTCGGCGAGCGTGGCGAGCCGCAGGATCTCCTCGTTGCTGCGGCGGAGTTGCATCTGATGCTTGTGGGCGTAGGCCGTGAAGATGGCGATGATCGCGAGGGTGACCGACGGGATCAGCGCCGAGACCAGGGTGTTCGTGGGCGCGCCGAGCAGCCACATCTCGATCGTGAACGCGACCATCGACAGGATGATGAACACGATCGCCTGTCGCGTCGTCGCGGCGTAAGCCAGGAGAAAGAAGCCGAAGATCAGGTAGCCGAGCGATGAGAAATTGAACGGCGCCAGCAGGTACCCGAGGGCGAAGATCCCGGCGATGTAGCTCAACCGCACCTTGTTGGAGCCGGCGTAGAAGTAGGCGCACAGGTGCAGGTAGATGAAGAACGGTACGCTGATCAGCGTGGGCAGGATGACGCCGCTGAACGACTGCCGCGCGAGCACCGCCCAGACGAACAACCACACCAGGTTGACCAGGATCACGAACGGCATCGCGCGCATCATCCGGCCGTCGGAACGGGTCATGTAGCCGACCATCGAGGTCGGCGGCGGATCCTTGATGTTCCTGATGAGCTGCGCGGGAGTCATGACGGCCGGAATCCTAGCGCATGTTGACGTCGTCGACCTGCAGCCGGAATTCGCCTTCCGGACCCATCGACATGAAGCCGATCGCGCGTATGCGTTTTATGTCCGGCACGAAGTCGGCCAGGGGAACGCGCACCTCGCGCCACTCCGCGCCGGCCTCGAACGGGTAGGTGGACGGGATCTGGACGTCGCCGGCGAAGAACATGACGAGATATCGCTGGCCATCGCCGCGAGTCTGGAAGACGAGCTCGGTCCGGCCGGAATAATCCATCTCGCCGGTCATCGGCGGGTTCTCCGGAAAGAACATCGTCCCGGCCAAGGGGTACGCGGCGCCCGGCCGGATGGCCCCGACGATTTCGAGCGCCCCCGCGGACTGTCCGGCCCCATCGGTGACCACCCTGATGGTCGCCTTCGAATTGCCTCCCTGCCGTTCGTCACCCGTCGCGACGAATCCGATGCCGTATTTCGCGTCGGGCATGCCGTCGTCGAAGTTGGCGATCAGTCCGTCCGTCGGCGCGGCCACGCCGGCTCGCGCGGCTTGCGCGTCTTCCGTTGCAGCGGGCGCGTTCCCATCCGCGGAATCCGGCGTGGCCGCGGTGACCTTGGCATTGCCCCCCACGACCCCGGCGATCACGAGACCGACCGAGCCCCACAACAGGACCACGGTCGCGACGCGCCGCAATGCGATCGACCCGCCCTTGCGCGGCGTGCCGAGCAGATGCATCCCGCCGCGGTTCAGCCGGCGCATCGCGAGCCAGAAGAAGAGCACGGTGACGCCGACCAACGCGCAGACGTGGCTGCCGAAAGTGCCGGCATGCGGTCCGTCGACGGTCTTCAGTGCGATCTGCGCGAGGTGATAGGCCGGCCACACCGGCGCGATGTCGCTGATGAATTTCGGCAGCATCTGCAGCGGCAGCCACAGCCCCGACAGGAAAGCCATCGGCAGGAAGATCAGGTTGACGATGGCCGGCGCGGCCTGGCCCGACACCCACGAGCCGACCGCGAGGCCGATCGCGCAGAACGGCAGCGTTCCGAGCACGTTGATCGAGAAGATCTGCGCCGCCTGCGTGAACGTGAGCGGCACCTTCGCGACGAACACCGCGAGGATGAGCAGCAGCACCGAGATCACCGCGACGAACAGCATGGCCATGACCGCGCGCGCGAATAGATAGGACCCCGGCGGCGCCGGCAGCGCCTGCCTGAGCGTGAGCAAGCCCTGCTCGCGTTCGATCGCGAGCGACACGCCGAAGCCGAACAGGCCGGGGCCCATCGCGCCGAACACGCCGTATGTCGCGAACGTGTACTGCGCCAGCGTGCCGTTGCCACGCATGCTCCCCAGCAGGATGCCGAACAGCACGTAGAACATGATCGGGAAGAACAGCGTCGGCACCGAAAACGCGGGCGTGCGCAGCGACTTCACGAATTCGAACTGGATGTCGCCCAGATAGGCGCTCCACACGCGGGAGGTGGGCATCGCAATGGGAGCGTTCACGACAGGGACTCCGGCTGGCTTTCGCTGGTGAGTTCGGTGAAGGCCTCCGCGAGGCCGGCGCGCCTGACCTCGATGTCACCGAGTCCCGGATCTTCCCGGAACAGGCGCGCGAGCAGGCTCTCCGCGTCATTGGTAGAGATGCTGATCCGGTCGCGTTCGGTGGAAAGCTGCACGACCTGCGGCCAGCCGCGCAGGGTATCTGCGGAGAGCTTCGTCACGAAGCTGACCTGCTTGCGCGAGACGAGGCCACGGATTTCGTCGACCGTGCCGCTCGTGATCCTGCGGCCACGCGCCATCACGACGACGCGGTCGGCAAGCGCCTCGGCTTCCTCGAGGTAGTGAGTCGTGAGCACGATCGAACAGCCTTCGTGCTTGAGATCGCGCACGACTTTCCAGAGCGCCTCACGCGCCTTCACGTCGAGGCCCACGGTGGGCTCGTCGAGGAACAGCAACTCGGGGCGTCCAACTATGGCGAGCGCGAATTGCACCTGCCGCTTCTGACCGCCCGACATCTTTCCGTACGGACGCCGCGCCAGGCCTTCGAGCGACAGGCGCGAAAGCACGAGATCGGGGTCATATGGCGTCGGGTAGTAGCTCGCGACCTGCGCTAGCAGCTCGCGCGGATGCATCACCGAGGGCAGTGCGACCTCCTGCATCATCACGCCGATGCGGCGCCGGCCTTCGATCTCCTGCGGATCGTGACCGAAGAGCTGCGCGACGCCCGCGTCGGCGCGCTGCAGGCCTAACAGGATGGAGATCGCAGTGGACTTGCCGGCGCCGTTCGGGCCGAGCAGGGCGGTCAACTCGCCGCGGCGCGCGGCGAAATCGAATCCATCGAGCGCGTTGAGTTTGCCGAACGCCTTGCGGGCGCCATCCAGGCTCGCGAGCGGGGTCTGCGACATGAGGGCCTCCTGTAAGAGGAATCATGCCCCGGCAGATCGGATCCTTTCAGTCGAACTCGTCAGTCCGGGGTGCTGACAACTGTCATGTCCGACCGGGAGTCGGGTCCGGATGGTGGATAGGCGTTTCCAGCCGCATCGAGGCGGCCAGCTCCTCGCGGCCCAGGCTTTCGGCGTATTCGGCCAGGGTTCGCAGGTCGGAGGCGGAATCCATCGTGAATCGCGCGGACTGCCCGCGCAGGCGCTCGAACACCCCGAGCGCGGCGTCTGGACGGCCGAAGCGCAGCAGGTGTCGGATCAACGTGCTGCCGATGGTGTTGACCGCGACGGGATTCTCCCAGCGCAGGACCTGTTCGGCGGCGAAGTACGAGTCGCGGCACACGTGCTCGGCATCGAGATCCTTGAGCCAGTTCGCGAGCGGCGCGGTCGCATCCACCTGGCGGCCGTTGCGCGCCAGCTGGAAAACCTCGTCCATCATGCGCGCGCGCAGTTTCACGCGTTCGTTTTCCGCGCGTTCTTCGGCGCGCTCGGGACTGTTGGCGGCCACGTAACCCAACTGGCGCCGCCGCAGGTACATGCAGCCGCCGATGAGCGCGAAGAACGAGATCTCGCACAACAGGTGCACGGCATGCACGAATACACGCCACAGCCCGGTCTCGACGATGAACCAGCTGATGGCCGCGTACACGACCATCGCCGCGAGCAGCGCGATGTACAAGGGACCGAGTCCGCGGATCACGCGGAACAGCGTCACCGGATTCACGGCCTCGTAGAACTTCTCGCCGAATCCGAGCACCGCGATCGAGGCCGGCAGCAGCGCGAGCAGGACAACTCCGAGGGTGAAACCCGCGTTGCCTCCGATCCACAAGCAGAACAAGACACCGAGCGTGACGATGGCGAGCTGGACCCACGGCCGCACTTCGAAGGGGCTCAACGTCTCCTGCGACATGACTGGCGCCTCGGTTCGTCCCTCCGATACGTGATCGAGCAGCACGTAGCAGTATTTCAGTATCCAGATCTGTATGAGCACCTTGCCGAAGATGCCGATGACCCTGTGCAGATCGAGCACCGCGAGCAGGATCGAAAAAATTGCGACGAGGAGCAGGATCGTCGCCTGGAATGGGACCAGCAATACGCGCGAGTAGTCCATAATGGCCGCGAATTTCCACCGGCTTCTGCGAGGGGCAACAGTAGAGCATGGAATCGAATTCTTTTGACGCGATCGTCGTTGGAACGGGGATCAGCGGCGGTTGGGCCGCCAAGGAACTGACGGAAAAGGGACTGAAGACGCTGGTGCTCGACCGCGGACGCCTGGTCCGGCACGGGGAATACCCCACGGCGATGAAGAATCCCTGGGAACTGCCGTACGGCAATCGCATCACGCAGGAAACGCGCCGCCGCAAGCCGGTCTGGTCGCGCACCAACTACCCGACTCCCGCCAACGAACACTGGTTCGTCGACGACATCGAAAATCCTTATGTCGAAACGAGCGGTTTCGATTGGCTGCGCGGCTGGCACGTCGGCGGCCGCTCGCTCATGTGGGCGCGCCAGAGCTACCGGTTCGGCCCCCTCGATTTCGAGGCGAACGCGAAGGAGGGCATCGCGATTCCGTGGCCCGTGAGTTACGAGGAGATCGCGCCCTGGTACGACAAGGTCGAAACCTTCGCGGGCATCAGCGGCAGCGTCGAAGGATTGCCGCAATTGCCCGATGGCAAGTTCCTGCCGCCACACGATCTCAATTGCGTCGAGCAGGAATTCAGGCAGAAGCTGGATCAGAAGCTGGGCCGCAAGCTCATCATCGGCCGCTGCGCGAACCTCACCGGGCCGCTCACTCACAACGAAAGTCCGCAGCGCGCGACCTGCCAGGCGCGCAACCTCTGCATTCGTGGCTGTCCGTATGGCGCGTATTTCAGCTCGGTGTCCGCGACGCTGCCCTCCGCCGAGCGCACGGGCAACATGACGCTGCTCGCCAACCAGATCGTCTACGAAGTCATCTACGACGACGCCAAGGGCAAGGCCACGGGCGTACGCGTGCTCGATGCCGAGAGCGGCAAGCAGACCGATTACTTCGCGAAGGTCATCTTCCTGTGCGCGTCGTCGCTCGGCTCCGCGTTCATCATGCTGAACTCGACCTCGAGCCGCTTCCCGAACGGATTCGGCAACGATTCGGGCGAGCTCGGCCACAACATCATGGATCACAACAAGCCGGGTGGTTCGAGCGCGCTCGTCGAAGGTCATCTGGATGTCGCGTACACGGGCCGCCGGCCCAACGGGTTCTACATCCCACGGTATCGCAACGTCGGCAAGGACAAGCGGGATTACCTGCGCGGCTTCGGCTACCAGGGCCGCGCATCGCGCTCGACGTTCTCGCGCTTCAACGACAGCGCGCTGATCGGCGAGGAGCTCAAGCAGGCCGTGCGAGAACCCGGTCCGTGGACCATCGGCATGACCGCGTTCGGCGAGATCCTTCCGTACCACGAGAACCACGCGAAACTCGATCGCACGCAGAAGGACAAGTACGGACTGCCACTGCTCGCGATCGACGCCGTCGTTCGGGACAACGAGCTCAAGATGCAGGAAGACATGCGCAACGACGCGGGCGAGATGCTCGAGGCGGCGGGTTACAAGAACGTCACGGTGCGCAGCGACAACTACAACCTCGGCAACAGCATCCACGAGATGGGCACGGCGCGCATGGGCGCGGACCCGAAGAAGTCCGTGTTGAACAAGTACAACCAGGTGCACGCCTGCAAGAATGTGTTCGTGACGGATGGTTCGTTCATGGTGTCGTCCGGCTGCCAGAACCCCTCGCTCACGTACATGGCATTCACGGCGCGCGCCGCGGATTACGCGGTGTCCGAACTCAAGAAGGGCAATCTATGAACGAGTCCCCCGAACTGCTGAAGCGGCGCGAAATCCTCCGGCGCGCGGCCTGGATCCTCGGCGGCGCCGTCTCGGCGCCCGCCGCGCTCGCGATCCTGCAGGGCTGCTCGGCCCGGGAACCGGCTCCGGGCGCGTCGGACTATCTACCGCGGACCCTGAGCGCCGATCATTTCGCGCTGGTCGCGGCCATCGCGGACATCATCATCCCGAAAACCGACACGAGCGGCGCGAAGGACGCAGGCGTTCCGGCCTTCATCGACCAGGTGCTCGGCGCGGTGTACGACAAGGAAACCCAGGAACGCTTCGCCTCAGGAGCCGCCGATTTCTTGACCGAGGCCAGGGCGCAAGGCGGCAAACCCTTCCTCGACCAGGACCCCCAGGCGCGCGTCGCCTTCGTGAAGCAATCCCTCGAACGCGCCCTCGAGGCCGGCGGCCCCAAGCCCTTCATCCTCATGGCCCGCGAACTCACGCTCCTCGGCTTCTACACCTCCGAGGTGGGAATCACCGAGAACATGGACTACGTCGCAGTCCCCGGCGCATTCCACGGCTGCGTACCGGTGTCGCAGCTGAACAAACCTGTCTACTGGGAATAACGAGGAATGTCGTTAAACTAGACCCGGGATTTCATTCCGCATGGAAGCGAGCTCTGAGGGGAGGTCGCACATGAAATTCGAATTTTCCCGCATTCTCATCGCGGGGCTCGGTTGTCTGGCATTCGCGGCGTCGGCGGGCGCGGAGGAGGACATCTGGACGAAGACCATCAACAACGATTCGAACGGGATCTGGAACATCCTGCCGGACAAGCCGAAGCCGAAATACATCGCGGCGCCGGAGATTCCCGGCGAACATGCGTTTCGCGTCAAGGCGAAGAAGGGGCGGAATCCCTGGGACGTGCAGGCGAGCTCGCCGATCGCGGGCGCGATCAAGGAAGGCGACGTGATCATGCTCATGTACTACGCGCGGGCCGCCGAGCCGGCGGAAGGCGGCAGCACGCTCAGTGCGCGCGTGCAGCTCAACGCCGAGCCGTACACGTCGGTGCTCGACATGTCCACGCCGATCTCCGCCGAGTGGAAGAGCTACTGCGGACATCGCGTCGCGAGCGGCACCATCGACGAGAAGAAAGGCAACGTTTCGATCCACCTCGCGACCGCGGACCAGGTCGTCGAGCTCGGACCGGTCTTCGTCTTCAATTTTGGTCCGGGCTACGACCGCAAGAAGCTGAAGGGATGTGATGCCTAGAAAGGCCGCCAGGACCCGGACCATTCCGCAGTCGGTGCGCGAGCTGTGTCTCGCATTCCCCGGGGTCGAGGAATTCGAATCACACGGCTCGCCCAACTTCCGCGCGCGCGACGGTGCGAAGAAGGGCAAGGTCTTCGCGGTGTTCGCGCTCAACCATCACGGCGACGGCCGGGTCGCGTTATGGCTCGCGACTCCTCCGCTCGAGCAATCGCGGCTGATCGCATCGGCGCCGAAGGCGATCTTCAAACCACCGTACGTCGGTCCTTCCGGGTGGATAGGCGTCGAGCTCAATCGCGGCTTCTCGTGGAAGCGGGTCATCGAGCTCGTCCACATGGCCTACGTCGCGAGTACTCCGCCGAAACTCGTCGCGCGAGTCGCGAAGCCTCCCGCGGTGTCCGCGCCGACTCGCCGCATGAAGCCCGCGGAGATCGATCGCATGAAGTCACCGCGCGCGCTCAAGGCGCTCGCGCGCATGCGGCGCATCTGTCTCGCGCTGCCGGAGACGGGCGAATCGCTGCAATTCGGCATGCCGGTGTGGCGCGTCGGTAAACGCGGCTTCGCGCTGCTTTACGATTACGGTCAGGGACTGACCGCATCCGTGTGGGTTGGCATCGAGCGGCAGGGGCCGCTCGAGATGGATCCGCGCATGTCAGTGCCGGCTTACATGGGCCACAATGGATGGATGGCGATGGATGTCGATCGTGTCCCTGATCGCGAGCTCGCCGACTTCGTGATTGAAAGTTATCGCCATTTCGCTTCGCGCCGCGCCGTCGCCTTGCTCGACGTCAAATCCCGGGTCGCGTAATTCCCACCACTGTTGCGCGTTCGTTACGTCCCTTAATGGCGTCACGTTGAAAGCTGACGCCCGCGGGAGGATGTTGTCGCGATAGGGTGGCGGAGCGCGCAACGTGCCCCGTCGTAGAGCAGGGTTTTCCAAGGAAGGGGTCAGTCAATGATTGTGGACAAGAGGGTGGTGCGGCAAAGGCTTGCCTGTGTGTTGTTAGCGGTCGCATGTGGGGCCGTCACGTTGGTGGTGGTTCACCTGTCATCGATCGTCTCGCTGTAGCAGGACGCTGCGCGAGGCACGGGCCGCGGTTCAATGGATTGAGCCGCGGCCTTTTTCATGGGCGCTTGATCGCACCCGAGCGCGGATTCTCACCGTCACTCGTACGTTTCGTTCTTCTCGAACTGGATGAAGCAGAAGCCATGACCGAAGGGGTCGGCCAGGCTGACGCAGCGAGATCCGCGCCAGTCGACGTGTCCGGTCTCGCGCACGGCGCCGGCGGCAGTCGCGCGGGCCGCGGCGGCATCCGCGTCGTCCACCACCAGGTCGAAATGCACGGGGGTCCAGTGGCGCGCGTAACCGCGCGTGATGAGCGGTGATTTCACCGCGGGCGTGCCGGCGGATTTCTGGAGTAGATAGATCGTGGCCGCGGCGCCGGAGAGTTCCGCGACGTCATCGTCGAGCGTGCGCGTGTGCTCGAGGCCGAGCGCCGCCGTGTAGAAACGGATCGCGGCCTCGAGATCAGGCACGTCGATGTTGATGATGATCTTCACGGGCGCGCCGTGGCCTCGCGGGCCACTTCGAGATCATGCGCGACTTCGTCGCGCACGCGCGCCCAGTGGAAGAGGTTGTCCGGATTCGCGACGAAGAAGTTGTGGTTGTAGTGCGTGAGTTTCATGTCCTGGTACAGCGGACGCGTGATCCGGACCACGGTGTCCCAGCGGCTCAGCGCCATCCCGAGATGTTCGAGCGCCTTCTGGCGATGCGTTTCCCTGCCCGTCGCGCGGAACGTCTCGAGCGCGACCGCGCCGCGCAGTTTTTCCGCCAGGTGCAGGCCCAGGTACGCCCAGGTCTGCACGTCGGCAACCTCGTATCGCAGGGCGATGTCGCTGCGCGTGTCGATCTTCTCGACGAGCGCGAGCGCGCGGCGGCAATCGCGTTCGAGCGCGTCGGCGAGCGCGAGCGGAGAGACGCGCGACGCGGGTAGTTCGCCACCCGCACGCGTCGTGCGCACGTACTCGGCGACGCCGACGTAATCGGGATCCATCGTCGGCTGGTTGATGAGCGCATCCACGCCGATGTAACGCGTGTACTCGCCCTGCAGCGCGAGGAAACCCTCGCTGTACAGCGTGAAGTCCCAGCGGGAGTCGAACAGCGACGCGAGACGCAGCTGCGTGTTGGAGGCGAGCGCGAAGGCTTCGAGCAGATTGTTTCCACGCGGCCCGTAGCGACGCTCGAATTCCGCTTGGAACACGGTGTCTGGAGTCGTCGGATCGTAGAGCAGCCGTCCCCAGAGCTTGTAGAACAACCACTGGCGCTCGAACGCCCAACGCCATTGCGGATGCTCGAGCGCCGTGAAGTAATCGAACGCGGGAATGTAGGTCTCGGAGCCGGTGAAGTATCCGCCCACGTAGGGTTGCGTCCCGTTCCGCGCGATGTGCTGGCGGATGAAATCCGGAACGCCCCATCGCAGCGCGAAGAAATCCTCGTTGCGGATCTGCCAGACCACCTTGTAGTTGGTCGGCGGTGGTTCGAAGTAGGTATCGCCGAGCTTGCCGCCGTGCACCTTCACGAGCTTCGGCGTCGAATGGCCATGCGACCAGTTGAACTTCATCTCGACCCAGATCGGGCCGTCGAACTGATCGCCCAGCCTCTCCATCGCCGCGCGTGTGACCTGCTCCACGTCCTTGCTGACCCCCGGGCCGGAAGACAGGCCCGACGAAAACGGCACGCGATGGATGAGTTTCACCGGCCGCGAGCGCTTCGCCTCGAGGGCGCCCGCGATGTAGACCTCATCGACGAACTGCTGGCGCTCGAGTGGCGTCATCCCCGCCATGCCTTCGCCGTGCGAGACGCCGATGCCGTCCAGATCAGGGTATTCCTCGAGCATCTGCCGCACGCTTTCGCGCAGGTAACGCTTCGTCGTGGGCGTGGTGTCGCCGTCGACGTAGTAGTGAGGGTAGAAGTTACTGCTCGTCGGGTTATGAGCCTTCGCGAGCTCCTCGCTCACGAAGATGCTCCAGAACACCACGTAGGTGTCGAGGCCGCGTTCCTTCGCGAGCCGGAAGATCTCGCGATACAGCCTCTGCCACTGCGCGAACTCCGTGTCCGTCCACTTGCTGGCCTCGGGGAAGTTCTTCGGCCGGATCATGTAGGTGAACGGATGCATCGTCCACAGGCTGACGGCGTTGAAACGGTTCTCGACCATCATGTCGAGAAACCCTTCCCAGAACTCCAGGTTACGCGCGGTGGAGAAATGCTGATCGAGCGCGGAGCTCGGACGGTAGGTGTCCCAGGGCGTGTTGAACTTGATGCCGCGGAAGGCGAGCGCGGGTTTGATGGGCGCTGCCGCGAGCTTCGCGGCGGGGATGCCGTTGCGCAGCTGATCGCGCGCATCGAGCGCGCCATAGATCAGGCCGCGCGCGTCGCCGCCCGTGATCGTCACGCGATTGCCGCGCGCGGCGATCGAGAAACTCTCGGCCCCGAGTGCCGGGTCGATGTCGAGCACGATCCGGCACGGCTTGCCTTTCGCATCGGACACGGATTGCAGGCGCGACATCGCGTATGTGGCCTGGGGTGATTCGATTCTGGAGGTGGTCTCGCACGCGATCGCCGGCGCGATGGCGGCAAACAGGGCGAGCAAGAGGGCAGGCAGGCGGTTTTTCATGGTCGATGAAGCGTTGTCACCCGCGCGGCAGGGTAATTTCGGCAGCCGGGCATGACAACCGGCGGCGGCAGGGATCGGCGGCCCGCTTCAGTCCCCGCGCCAGGCGTGGATCTCGGGATCGGTGAAGAACGTCCGGGTCGAGCCGAATTCGTGACTGCCGATGTCGGTCCGAATGAACGGCATGTAGAAGACGATCGTCAGGCCGAGCTGGTGTTCGATCAGCACCTTGACCGCGTGCGTCTGCTCGACATCGGGAATCGCCGAGACGACTTCCGCGATGGCCACGGCCTTGAGATCGCGCTCGCCCGCCATCGAGCGCAGTCCGTCGCGCAGCATCGGCAGTATGTGGTCGGAGTTTGCGAATCCGCCGGGCGTGCTGCACATCGCGTCGAGGAGCGCGACGCGTCCCTCGACGGTGAGTACGCCCGCGTGCGGCAGGAAGAAGCCGCGCTCGCGCAGGCGTTTTCCGGACAACTCGAACAGAGGCCCGGCCAGCGCGGCCAGGTCCTGTTTGGCCGCGGCATAGAGTTCCTGTGGCGAACTCATCTTCGAAATCATGAGGACGTCGGCATGAAACTGCCCGTCCGTAGCGTTTTCATTGTTCTTGTCCTGCCCAAGCGACCCGGCCTGACTACAACACAGGATAACCCGTCGGTCAAAACCTGAGAAACTACCGGCATGAGCGCACCCGTCATCGAGCACCCAACTACTGCCCTGATCACGGGCGCGTCTTCGGGAATTGGAGCCGGTCTCGCCCGGGAATTCGTGAGCAGGGGCGTGCGGGTGGCGCTGGTCGCGCGGCGCGTCGAACAACTCGAGGCGCTGGCGGCCGAACTGCGCACCGTCGGAGGGCAGGCCAGCGCCCATCGCGGCGACGTCACCGTGGACGGGGACATCGCGCGCGTCGTCGCGGAGCTCGGGGCGCAGGGCATCGTGCCCGACATCGTCGTCGCGAACGCGGGGTTCGGCGTCGCGGGGAACGTGCAGATGCTGACCCTGGCCGACTACCAGAGGCAGTTCGATACCAATGTCTACGGCGTCCTGCGCACGCTCTACGAATCGCTCGATGTGCTGCGCGAAAGGCGCGGGCGTTTCGTCGTCATGGGCAGCGTTGCGGGATATATCTCGATCTCCGGCAGCTCGGCCTATGCGATGAGCAAGTTCGCAGTGCGTGCGCTGGCGGAGGCGTTGCACGGGGATCTCAGGAGGGTGGGCGTGAGCGTCACGCTGGTCTCGCCCGGCTACGTCGATTCGGACATCCGGCGGACGGACAACCGTGGCGAGGTGCACCACCACGTGAAGGATCCGGTTCCGGATTGGCTGCGCATGAAAACGGACGTCGCCGCGCGCAACATGGTCAACGGGATACTGCGCGGGAAGAAAGAGGTCGTGGTGACCTTTCACGCGAAGGTGTTCATGTTCTTCGCGCGGCACTTCCCGCGGCTGTTGCGCCATGTGCTGTCGCGCGGCGCGGTGCCGGCGCGGCCGGAGCCGCGCCGGCGTTAGACATCAGGCCTGAAGGTAATCAGCGCGGTTCCGCCAGGCCGCTTTTTTCGACCGGTGTCGTGAAATGCGGCACTTTCTTGCGCTCATGAAAATACGGACCGATGTGCGTGCACGCGTAAGGCCGGGTGCGGAGATTGTCCGCATCGAACGTGGCGATGGGCCACCGGCCCGTGCAATCCGCCGTGCGGCAGAAGCACACGATCGCAGAGTAATCATCCTTGGCATCCGCATAGTCCGGGTCCGGATAAAGCAGCGATCGGCTCGCCAGGATGATCTGCTGGGGTGGTTCGGTGCCGCGCCGAATCGAGTCGAACGGAGACTTGGGCGTCTTCAGCAGGAATTTCAGTAGTTGGGCTTCATCCTCTTTCCATTCGAGCCCGACGTTCCGGAAATGAATGTCGGCGAGTGCGCTCCGATCGCCCGCGCGTAGGGCGGTGAGGAACTTCCCGGCGAGCTCCTCGATCAAGGCGCGATGACGCCAGTTCGCCGGCACGGGCTCGATGTCTCCATAGTCCTTGCGGTCGTAAATTCCCATGCGCCTCCCGAAGGGCGGACCGCGGCGGGCTTTCAACTCCTTGACCCACAGGTAAGACCCGTTGAAGTAGTGGCAATAGCCCGAGACAAAGACGATCTGGTCCTCGCCCGCCGAGGCGTACACCGCGTCGCGCACGGTTTCGCAATCCTGCACGCGGCCGATGATCGATACGTGTCGATAGTCCTCCGAGAAGTGCTTCCTGATGTTGTCCAGGCCGAGCGCGAACCCCGACGAGGCCGGGTTCAGCGAATCCGGGGGCTGTAGATAGACGCCGTCGACGCTTTCGTAGAGGAAGAGCGCCCGCATCACCCCGACGACTCTCACGCAGCGCCCCTGGTATCCGTCGGGGTCGGCGGCGATCTGCGGCACCGTCGCGACTTCCGCGACCGACGGCGAACAATCCGGAGTCTCGCCGGCCACCGTAACGCCGCCGAGGAGCAGGGCGGCGGCGACGCCGCAATATTTCACCGACGTCACCGCGGCCGCTCCGTCAGTCGTTCAGCCAGATCCAGCGCAGGATCTCCGGCAGCAACGCGCCGCCGTGCTGATCCGAGTGCGCGCCGTCGCCCCAGTTGTGTTTGACCTCGTAACGCGTGCCGAGCGTGCCCGCGCGGTCCGCCCGGGCGTTCGCGTATTCGAATGCGGACAACATCTGCTGGTTCGCGAGGAACCAGTTGCCGTGTTCGTTCGAGAGGTCCTTGTCGCCGTCCTGCAGATAGATCCGGATCGGCTTGATCGGATTCTTGCGGATCAGCGTGGGGTAGAGGTCGCCGCCCGGCACCATGGGCTTGCCGTCCGTCGCCGGGGAATAACCGATCGAGGTGTAGCTGCCGATCATGCTGATGACCCGGCGGAAGTAGTCGGGCCGCTGCCACGCCGCAGTGAACGCCGCGATGGCGCCGCTCGACGTGCCGCCGATCACACGCTTCTCGGGATCGTCCGTGAGGCGGTACTTCCTGCCCACCTCGGGCAGCAGCTCGTCGATGAGCATGCGCGCGTAGCGATCGTCCAGCGCGTCGTATTCGTTGCGGCGGTTGTTGGGATTGCTCATCCCGAGATCGGTCGGATACGTCTCACTGAGGTTCCCGGGCGTGACGAACACGCCGATCGTCACGGGCATCTCGCCCTTGGCGATCAGGTTCTCCATCGCCTGCGGCACCCGCAAACTACCCTGCGGGTTCGTCGCGCGCTGGCCATCCTGGAACACGAGCAGGTTCGCCGGCACCGGCTTCTTCTGGTTGTACTGCGCCGGCACGTAGATCCAGTACTGGCGCACGGTGTTCGGAATCACCTGGCTGTGGAATTCGAACGGGCCCTCGAGCCGGCCCTTCGGCACGCCCGGCTGCGCCAGCGAGTCCGGCATGAACGGATATTCGCCGGGTCGGCGCATCGCCGGTTTCACGCCCTCCGCGAACTTGCAGTCCTCCGGCACGTGTTTGACGTAGTAACTCTTGTAGTTGGTGGCGTTGCGATCGGTGCAGCCCGCGAGATTCAGCAGCTCGACCTTGCGGAAGTCGATCGGGTGCGACTCGCTCTGCAGCGAGATGTAGCCGCTGTCGATGAGTTTGCCGTCCAGCTTGGCCGTGGTGTCGAAGTTGTCGACCACGCCGCCGCCGAACTGCGGCATCGAGTATTCGAGCACCTTCTCGCCGTTCACGTAGTGCGTGATCGTGCCCGCACCGTGCACCACGAGCTCCGCGCGCACCCACTGGTCGCCGTCGAAAGTCTTCGACTTCGAGTTGAGGCAGTGCTCGGGGTAGATAGTCCCCTCGTAGACGACCTCCGTGCCCGGGCTGCACATGTTCGCGGTGGGACGCGACGTGCCATCACCCTTCCCGCCGAGGAACTGCGCCTCGATGGAGATGGGGAAGGTCTGGTCGCGCGGCATCGTGCGCGGATCGGGTGAATGCAGCATCGCGCCCGAATTGCGGAATGCCCACGCGCCCGGATGGCCCGGCGCCTGGTCGCCGACGAATCGATACTCGACCGCGAGCTTGTAATAGGAGTAGGGCGTCTTCCAGAACAGATGGCCGAACTGTCCGTCGAAACTCTTGTACTTGTCGTAGCGCACCTTGAGCAAGCCGTCCTCGACGCGGAAGGTGTTTCCGAAGTTCTCGCCGAGCGGGTGTTTCGCGATCTTCGGCGTCCAGCCCGTGAGGTCATTGCCATTGAACAGCGTGATCCATTCTTCCGTGCTCGCGTTCGCGGACGCCTGGGCGAGAGCGGGCTGCGTGCAGATGACGGCGGAAGCGAGCAACAGGGCGTTTGCGAGGAGTGCCTTCTTCATCTTCATTCCTGTCTGGCGTAGGGACCGAGCACGGTGCCGACGAAACCGCCGGCGACTTCCGTGCTCAGCAGGGAACCATCGTCGTTTTCGCGGACCGGCTTCCAGCCCTGTCCGACGTCGTAGTAAAAGGAGTAGCGGTCGCGCTCGCCGCTGATCCGCAGGTTGATCCACGGCGCCGCGGGAAGGGTTTCCGACACGACGATTTCGAGATCCTTGCCGGCGCGACGCTCGAGCGATACGCGCAGTCCATCATCCATTCGGCGCACGTGCAGGAAATACCAGTGGGTTTCGTTCTGGTACGCGGCCAGTCCCGCCGAAACCTGGCGGGAAGTGGGCGGCGCGAGCCGGGTGGACGCATCGAACGTGAGGTGTTGCTGGCGCCGCGCGAGGAACGAGGGATTACGTCGCTCGTCGAGGCGGGTCAGTTGCGGGTGGATTTCGAGCGTGCCGTCGCGCAGCGTCATCCAGTTGAGCTTGGGGACGTGCACTTGCAGCCATTCCGGTCCGAGCTTCATGCCGTCGAATTCGTCGCGGGCGGTGAAATTGCCGGACAGCTGGTCGCCCGACCCGGCCAGGTTCTTCGGTCCCACGAGAGTAGTTGGAATCGCCTTGCCGGATTCGAGGATCACGGGCCAACCGTCCTGCCACGTGACCGGCAACAGGAAGGTTTCGCGGCCGGTGTTGTACCGGTCGCCGGCATACGGGCGCGAGGCGAGGAACACCGCCCACCAGCCGCCGTCTTGCGTCTGCACGAGATCCGCATGGCCCGCGTTGGTGATCGGGTTGGGGCGATCGGCCGGCATGTCGCGCTGCGTGAGGATCGGATTACCCGGATACGCTTCAAATGGACCCCACGGCGAACGTGAGCGCAGCACGACCTGCGAGTGGCCCGGGCCGGTGCCGCCCTCGGCGCAGCTCAGGTAGTACCAATCTTTGACGCGGTAGAGATGCGGACCCTCTATCCAGATCGGCTTCTTCGAGATATCGACGCCGCCGTTCACGATCACTTTTCGGGGGCCGACCAGCTTGCCGGCCGCGATGTCGAACTCCTGGATCCAGATCGCGCGATGGCCGTCGTACAGTGGCTTTCCCTCGGGACCGCCGTTGTTGAGGACGTAGGCCTTGCCATCCTCGTCGAAGAAGAACGAAGGATCGATGCCGTCGAGCCCCTTCAGCCACACCGGGTCGGACCAGGGTCCGGCCGGATTCTTCGCGGTCACGAAGAAGTTGCCGCCCGCGTCCACCAGCGTGTTGATGATGTAGTAAGTCCCGTCGTGGAAGTGGATGGACGGCGCGAACACGCCGCGCGAGATACCGAGGCCGTCGAAGCTGATCCTGGCCGGATCGGAGAGCGCGTGGCCGATGAGCCGCCAGTGCACGAGGTCGCTGCTCTCGTGGATGGGTATGCCGGGGAAATGCGCGAACGTGGAATTGACGAGATAGAACTTGTCTCCGACTCGCGTGACGCTCGGGTCAGGGTAGTAACCCGCGAGGATCGGGTTGTGAAAACTCCCGGCTGGGAGCGGCGCGGAGTAGAGCGCGTCGTTGCCCGAGTATTCGAACCAGTCGAAAGCGACCGGCTGCGCGTGCGCGCTCGCCCCCGCGAGCGCGGCCACTACGATGAACCTATTAAAAAAAACCC
>JAEZCR010000078.1 GCA_023433465.1 Pseudomonadota bacterium
AAAGGACGATTTCAATGAGCAATTTCGAGCAACAGGCAGCCAAGATCCGCAACCAGCCAGGATTCATCGCGGCGCTGGACCAGAGCGGCGGCAGCACGCCGAAGGCGCTCAAGCTCTACGGCATCGAAGAGAACACCTACTCGGGCGAGCAGCAGATGATGGATCTCGTGCACCAGATGCGCACCCGCATCGTGACGAGCCCGGTGTTCACCGGCGATCGCATCGTCGGCGCGATCCTGTTCGAAGCGACGATGGATCGCGACTTCGACGGCAAGCCCGCGCCTGACTACCTGTGGAACACGAAGAAGGTCGTCCCGTTCCTCAAGATCGACAAGGGCCTCGCCGACGAGAAGGACGGCGTGCAGCTCATGAAGCCGATGCCGGATCTCGACAAACTACTCGACAAGGCGAAGTCCAAGGGCATCTTCGGCACCAAGGAACGCTCGGTCATCAAGCAGAACAACGCGGCCGGCATCAAGGCCGCCGTGAAGCAGCAGTTCGAAGTCGCGCGCCAGGTGCTCGCCAAGGGCCTCGTGCCGATCGTCGAGCCGGAAGTGGACATCAAGAACCCGGACAAGAAGGGTTCGGAAGCCGTGCTCAAGCAGGAAATCCTCGCCGAGCTCGACAAGCTGCCGGGCAACCAGCAGGTGATGCTCAAGCTCACGATTCCGGAAGTCGACAACTTCTACACGGAGCTGATCAAGCATCCGCGCGTGCTGAAGGTCGTCGCGCTGTCGGGCGGCTACTCGCGGGATGAGTCGAACAAGCGCCTCGCGCGCCAGAACGGCATGATCGCGAGCTTCTCGCGCGCGCTGTCGGAAGGACTGACTGCGCAGCAGAGCGATGCGGAGTTCAACAAGACGCTGGATGCGGCGATCCAGAGCATCTACGACGCGTCGAAGACCTGATCGATTTGAAAGAGTGATCGAGAAAGGCCCCGGTGGCGAAAGTCACTGGGGTTTTTCATTTCTGGAAAGTCGTTCGAGTTCAGGGGACGATTGAGCTGCTCGATTCCCGATTTTCGGCTCAAGCATCGAGAGGAAACGGGAAGGCCGGACGGGGCTTTGTTCCAGCCACCCCGAAAACACCTCTGGTGTGGTTGAACCGGGGTGCAGTCCCTCTGCAAGTCTCAGAAATTTTTGTCTATCGAATTCTGGAACGCTCGCAGCCATGACGGCTAGGCCTGCCATAAAGAATGCAGGACCTTCGCGTAACCATTGCCCTGGATCGAATGAGCACGATGCACACAAGGAAAGCAACCGCTCTTCGTACTCGCGGTTTACCTCGAGAGGGAAGCGTCCATCAAGCGTGACGTGCGTTGGGGACATGTATGTCAGTGTCACTCTTGTTGAACTCCAGGGCAATCAACGTGTCTGCGCCGCCCGCTGTTCCGACGGCTTCCTCTCCTCCGCCCGCTCGAGGTTGTACGCGCTGCCGATCAGTGCGACGTGCGAGAACGCCTGCGGAAAGTTGCCGAGCTGCCGGCGCGCGCGCGGATCGTATTCTTCGGCCAGCAGCCCGACGTCGTTACGGCAGGTGAGCAGGCGCTCGAAGATCTCCACGGCTTCCTCCTCGCGCCCGAGCAATGCGAGATTGTCCGCGTACCAAAAGCTGCACGGCAGGAACGCACCTTCGCGGCCGGAGAGCCCGTCGTCGACCTGCGTGGTGTGGTAGCGCAGGATGAAGCCGTCCTGCATGAGCTCGCGGCCGATCGCCTCGACCGTTCCACGCACGCGCGGGTCGTGCGGCGGCAGGAACCCGACGAGCGGGATCATCAGCAGGCTCGCATCGAGCGCCTTGCCGCCGTAGTGCTGCGTGAAGGTGTTGCGTTTGCGATCGTAGCCGCGATCGCACACATCTTTGTGGATCCGCGCGCGCAACGTACGCCAATGCTCGACGGGGCCGGGGAGGCCGAACTTCTCCGCCGCGATGATCGCGCGATCCACCGCCACCCACGCCATCACCTTCGAGTGCGTGAAATGCCGACGCGGGCCGCGTACCTCCCAGATGCCTTCGTCCTTCTCCGTCCAGATCTTTTCCAGGTGCTGCGTCAGCGTGCGCTGCACCGCCCAGGCCGCGTCCATCGAGTCGATGCCGCCGAGCCGCGCGTGATGCAGCGCGTCCGCGACCTCGCCGTAGATGTCGAGCTGGAGCTGTAGATAGGCCGCGTTGCCGATACGCACCGGCTTCGAGTTCGCGTAGCCGGGCAGCCAGCCGACTTCCAATTCGGTCAGCCGCCGCTCGCCGCGGATGCCGTACATGATCTGCGCCTGCGCGGGCGCGCCCGCGAGCGCGCGCACCAGCCATTCGCGCCAGCGCCGGGCCGCCTCGATGTAACCCGCGTCCATGAGCGCGAGCAGCGTGAACGTCGCGTCGCGCAGCCAGCAGTAGCGGTAGTCCCAGTTGCGTTCGCCGCCCAGGCGTTCGGGCAACGAAGTCGTCGGCGCCGCGACGATGCCACCCGTGGGTTCGTAGATGAGCGCCTTGAGCGTGATCAGCGATCGAACCACCGGGTCCCACCAGCGGCTGCCGTGGTAGGTGCATCGCCTGGCCCAGTCGCGCCAGAAGGATTCGGTGTGAGCCAGTGCGTCGTCGACGTCGATCAGGCCCGGCACGGGGTGATGAGAAGGCGACCAGATGAGCACGAACTTCACCGACTCGCCGGCCTTCACATTGAACGCCGCGACGGTGCGGTGATTCTCGCCGTGCATGGCGACCCGCGTGCGCAACGTCAGTCGGTCCGGCCCCGCGATCGCATTGAGCTCGTTCAGCGTGCGTCCGTCCTCGCCGGCGCGCTGCTGCGTGACCCACGGCATGATCGAGCCGTAGTCCATGCGGATCACGAGATCCATGCACATCGCGACGTTGCCGCGCACGCCGTGCACGATGCGCACGAGGTCCGAGCATTCGCCGCGCGGCGGCATGAAATCGGTGATCGTGACTTCGCCTTCGGACGTCGTGAACGTGGTTTCGAGGATCAGCGTGTCAGGCCGGTAACGTCGGGTGGATTGGAATTCGCCTTCAGGCGCGAGCGACCAGTGCCCGTGGTCGCGCGTGCCGAGCAGCGCCGCGAAACACGCCGGCGAATCGAATCGCGGCCAGCACATCCAGTCCACCGAGCCGTCGCGCGCGATGAGCGCGCAGGTTTCGCCGTCGCCGACGATGGCGTAGTCCTCGATCGGACGGCTCACTCGCTCACCTGGAGCAATACCTTGACGTCGTCCTCCCGGCGCGCGAACGCGTCCTGCCATCTATCCAGCGGCACGCGGCGCGTGATGAGGGAGTCGAGCCAGGCCGGATCCGCCTGCGCGAGCGCCTGCGCCGCGAGCTCGAAGTGACGGCGGTTCGCATTGACCGTGCCGAAGATCACGTCGTTCTGCAGCACGATCTCGCGGTTGAGCGCGCCGATGTCGATCGGGATCGACGGCTCCGATCCCGAGATACCGACGAGGCAGGTGATGCCCGCGCTCGCGTTGTTATCGACGACGTCCACAATGACGGATGACGCACCCGTGCATTCGATGACGATGTCCGGTAGTGAGTCGGGCAGCAGCGAGTCGAGCTTGTCGGTGCGATATTCCGCGCCGAGCGCGCGCACCAGGCGCGGCTTGTGTCCATCCGTCGCGCGATCGAACACCGTCACGTCGAGCCCGCGCTGCCGGCCTAACAAGGCGGCGAGCAGGCCCACCGGCCCCGCGCCGGTCACGAGCACGCGTTTCGGCGCCCAGTACGCGCGCCGGCCGATCCGCTCGATGTGCTCCCAGGCTTTGGCGACGACCGACGCGGGCTCCACGAGCACCGCGTGCACGCCGAGCGACGGCGGCACACGCACGAGGAAATCCGGCCTCACGCGAATGCGTTCGGCGCAGAAGCCGTCGAGCTCCTTGATTCCGTGTTCGGTGTATTGACCGTTGCGGCACATGTCCCATTCGCCGGCCGCGCACGCGGCGCAGGGCAGTGGGTCCGGATGCCGCACGATGGGGACGACGAGCTCGCCGCGTTTGAATCCGTCCGCGCTTTCCGCGACGCGCGCGACGCACTCGTGCCCGATGACGAGACGCTCGTGGCCCGGCGGAGCCCAGCCGTAGTCGCCACGCAGGATTTCGGCGTCCGTGCCACAAATGCCCACGCAGACCGGCGTCAGCGGCAGGCCCGCCGATTCTCCCGGCACCTCGGAGAGAACATCCAGGCGGGCGCTTTGGGGGAGCTTCGGATGGACCGTGAGCGCGCGCATGGCCGGAGAGTACTAGGTGACGCGCTGGATCGGGGTCAGGAGAAGGTCCCGGCAATCCGACCCGTCGAAACTCTTACACGTCGCGACGCACCGACACGATTTTCAGACTGACTCTGACTGGCGACAGTCATTTCATGGGGGTATGGTGTCGCCATTGCACGAGGAGGGCACCGCCATGCGGAAAGGGGAAGGATTCGCGGAGAAGATTCAACGGCTTGCGTACGAGACTTTACTCGCGCGCGAGGAACGAGAGGAGCGCCCGGCCGACGTGCGTCCCGACTGGCCGCCGGCGACACCCAGCTATGCCGCCTGGAGCCCGACTTCGTTCGCGGGCTATGTGCCGTTCCGCGGGCCGGAACACGGCTGATTCGGAAAGTAGGCGGGCTCCTACGCGAGCCCGCCTGCCTATCTACTCTCTACTATTCTCTATTATCGGTGTGAGCGCGGCGCCGCTCAGCGGCTAACCACCGACTCGAAGAACGCCTTCATCTCCGCCGCGTAGTACACGCCGAGCTGCTGGAACGTGGCCTTCGTCGCCGCATCCGGCTTCCAGTCGAAGAACGCGTGACCCGCACCGCCGACCTGCACGTACTGCACGCGCTGGCCGGCCTTGACCAACTCGTCCATGAACGACTTGACCATCTCGTCGCGGATCAGCATGTCGTTCGTGCCGCGCGTGAGGTACTGCGGCACCGCGCGCTCGGAGGCTTTCGGAATGTGGAGCAGCGGCGAGATCGCAGCCTTCCAGGAATCGTCCGCCGCCGGGTTATCGGAGTAGTGATTGAGGAACGGGCCACCGAATACGCCGTAACTCGGCGCCGCGCCCTTGATCGCCGCGAGCATCTCCTTGCGCACGTCCGCGACCGACTTGCCCTTCGGTAGATAGGTAGGCTTGAACTCGAACACGCCCGGCTCCTTTCCGAAGCCGCGCTCGCCGATTTTGTCCACCATCAGCGAGCCCGCCGCGGAGAGATGGCCCCCCGCGCTGTCGCCCGTGAGCATGATGCGCGTCGGATCGCCGCCGTATTCCTTCGCGTGTTCCTGGATGTGCGCGACGGCGCCGAACACGTCCTCGATGAGATTGGCCATCGTGTTGGGCGTGGCGTCGCCGTCCGCCTTGCCGGCCCAGCGATAGTCGATGCTCGCCACGCCGAACTTGCCCCCGCGCGTGAGCTCGCGCGCGAGCGCGCGCATGATGTTCTCGTCGTTGGTCTCCCAGCCACCCCCGTGGATGATCACGATGATGGGCAGCGGCGCCTTAGCGCCCTTCGGCGTGAACACGTCGTACTTGAGCGTCTTCACGCCGGGCTTGGCGTAGACGATGTCCTGCTTGACGTTCACGTGGTCGACCGCGGATTTCTCGACGAAGGACGCGCCGATGCGCATGTCCTTGGCGACGGTGACCTTGAAGGTCGGGGTCATGGATTCGTAGTACATCGCGCCCCAGCGGCCCGGGACGGAGTAGTAACCCGAGTCGAAGGCGTAGCCCGCGTCCGGTTGCGTGGTGACCGTGACCACCGTGCCCGCCGGATATTTTCCTTCGGCCGGCAGCGCAGGGTTCACCTGGAATTTCCCATGCACCGGCGGATCGAGCGTCACGGTGAACGTGCTCGCGAAGGCGGGTGCGGCGGACATGAGCGTGAGTGGGAGCAGGAACAGGAAGGGGCGGAAGGTTTTGCGATTCATTGGTTTTTTTCGATGCGGCGGATGAACGCCCGGAGACGCCACCCTATACGCCGCCCCGATGCGGCTCAAGTGACAAGTCTCATGCGACCGATACCGTGTCAGGGATCGGGACCGCCCGAGTCGAGCGTCACGCCGTTCTCGTCACGAGTCAGCCGCGCGCCGAGCATCGCGCTCAGCGCATCGAGCCAGCCGTCGAGCTGATCGACCTTCGCGGTCCCGCTGATGCGGATGTCCTCGAGCGTCGGATCGGCGACGACGACCGGCCGGTACGAATACCGGTTGAGATCAGCCACCACAGTTCGCAGCGTCTGCTCTGCGAACACCAGCCGCCCCGAGCGCCAGCTTCCGGCATCGTTGCCATTCGCGGCGCGCACGCCGCCGAGGGTTCCGTCGGTGTGCAAAGAGAGCTGTTTTCCCGCGGCCAGATCCACGGAATCGCCCGCGCGCCATTCCGGTGGTGAGACGCGCACGAGACCTTCGAGCACCGTGACCGTCGCGCCGTCGGGACCGCGATGCACGTTGAACTGCGTGCCGAGCGCGCGCACCGAGCCATTGGGCATCTCGACGATGAACGGCCGTCCGGCATCCTTCGCGACGCTAAACAGCGCTTCGCCCGATGAAAGCTGCACGTGGCGAACGTCGCGCGCATAACGAACGTGGATGGACGTCGCGCCGCCGAGCACCGCCCGAGTGCCATCGGCCAGCGTGACAGTGTCGATCTGGCCGATGGGCGTCGAGTGCTCATGCACGCTGACGACATCCACGCGACGGTCCGGGTAGAGCAGGAAGCCGGCGCCGATCATGAACGCGATCAAGGTCGCGGCCACGGCGCGCCACGGCCACGCGCGCGCCGCGCGCGACGGTTGCGCGGCGACCTGCACCCGCGCATTCGCGGGCCACGCGTTCCAGAACGCCGCCACCTTGTCGAGCGCCGCGCGGTTCTGCGGATCGGCCTGCCACTCGAGCGCCGACTGGATCTCCTCAGCGCTCACGTCCGGCTCCTGCAGTTTCAGGTGCCAGTACGCGGCCTGTTCGTCTCGTGCCGTCGGGTAGCTCATTCCCATCCGTCCATCTTCTCGAAGCGCGCGGCGCAATGCGCCACGGCCTTGATCACGTACTTGCGCACCATGCTTTCGGTGATGCCCATGCTGGCCGCGATATCCCGGTACTCCATGCCGTCGAGCTTGTAGCTGACGAAGGCGCGGCGGCACTTGGGCGGCAACTCGTCGAGCAGGCCTAACAACACCGAGAGCTGCTGCGCCGCCTGTGCCTGCCGCTCCGGCGGCGGCGAGCCGTCCGGCACGTTGGCGCCTTCGGCCTCCGTGCCGGCATGTTCGCAGTCGTTGCGACGGCGGCGCAGCTCGTCGATCGCCACGTTGCGGGCGCACACGTAGAGAAGAGCGGCGAGATTGTCGTCGGACAGCGCGGCGCTGCGTTCGAGCAGGCGTGTGCAGACGATCTGAAAGCAGTCGCGCGCGTCGGCGGGCGAACCCAGGCGCAGCGTGAGGAAGCGCAGCACGTTCGACTGGTGCTCGCGGAACAGGCTTTCGAGCCGGGCGTGCGGCGTCGCGCGCGCGGGCCGCCGGTCGGCCAGCGCGATGACCTGCGCTTCCATGATCGATTCGAGTTTCCCCATATTCTCGTAGAACGACCGAAGCGCCCCCGATTGGAATCGTTTTCGGAGAATGTTCCCAGATTCGCATCGCCAATCGTTCTGTAGTTTGTAACACGCCGTCGCCGGGCGGCTATAACTACAGGGAAACGGGGGGGTAGGGCATGACTTTGCGCGAACCGGGCGGCCTTTTGGGCTCGAGAATCCGATGTGTTCTGCTGCTGTCGGCGTGGGCCGCCGCGGAGTTCGCGATTCCGGCTCACGCCGCCGGACCACCCCAGGCGCGCACGGTGCGCGTCGACATCGAACCCTCGAGCCTGGAGTCGGCGCTGCTGCAACTGTCCAGGCAGGCGAACGTGCAGCTCGTCGTCGCTTCGGACGTCGTGAAGGGCATCAGTTCGGCCGGTCTCGAAGGTGAATATTCGCTGGAGCAGGCGCTCGACCGCCTGCTCGGCGAGTCCGGGCTCATTTATCGCGTCGATCCCGCCGGAACGATCACGGTGATGCGACGCGCCCCCGCGGATCCGCCCACGAGCTCGGCGCTGCGCGAAAGGTCGCGCGATTCGTTCGAGGAATCGACCGTACTCGAAGAAGTGATCGTCACCGCGCAGAAGCGCGCGGAAAGCGCGCAGGACGTTCCCATTTCCATGCAGGCGCTGACCGCGGCCGAGCTCGAGAACCGCGGCGTCGGTACCGCCGATCAGATCCTGGCGACCCTGCCGAACCTGAACAGCAACGCCAGCAGCGAAATGAACATCGGGTTCACGATCCGCGGCGTCGGCACCAACAACTACCATGGCAATGTGAGCCGCGCCGTGGGCATATACCAGGATGAAGTGTCGATGAGCACGCCGTTCTCGGGCGTGCTCGGCGTCTACGACATGGAGCGCGTGGAAGTGCTGCGCGGTCCGCAGAATTCGCTGTTCGGGCGCAACACCACCGGCGGCGCGATCAACTACATCAGTCGCAAGCCACAGCCCGGCGAAGGGTTCTTGGGCTATCTGTCCGGCACCTACGGCAATCACGAGCAGCGCAACCTCGAAGGCGCGCTCGGGTTCGACATGGGAGAGAAGTGGGCCACACGCCTGTCGTTCCAGTCGATCAATCGCGACGGCGTGTTCCACAACCTGGTCACCGATGACCGCAAGTTCGGCGACAAGCAGCGCCATTCCGGCCGGCTGCAGATCGCCTGGGAGCCGTCGGAGTCGACCCGGTTCCTGGCTAACTACCATGTCGCGGTCAACCGCGGCGAGAGCCTGGGCAACAAGGGCAACGGGCTGCTGAACACCGACGGCACCTTGTGCTCGGACATCGCCCGGGTGGGGGACTTCGAGCATCGCAATAACTGCTTCGACCGCGGCGGCCAGGGCGGCACGCCTCGCTTCAATCCTTCAACGGACAATTGGCACGAGCTCTACAACACCTCCTCGACACGCGCCGACATCGACATCAGCGGCGGTTTCCTGCGGATGGAGCACGACTTTTCCGCCGTCAGCCTCGTGTCGGTGTCCTCGTATGACGTGACCGAGGTACAGTTCGCCGACGACGCCTCCGCGACCAATACCTTCCAGTTCACGCCCTTCCAGGATTCGCGCTACCAGACGTTCACGCAGGAGCTGCGGCTCGTGTCGAGCGGCGACGGCCCGTGGCGCGCGATCGGCGGCCTGTATTACTTCCGCGAGAAGCTCGACCAGGCCACCAACGTGCGCCGCTTCGTCAACAACGGCAACACCACCGCGTTCAACCTGCTCGACCAGGTCGACGAGGATCGCTCCATCTACGGCCAGCTCGACTACGACTTCACGCCCGCGCTGACGATGACTCTCGGCCTGCGTTACACACAGAACGAGAAGGAGGCGGATTCGCGCTTCGGCGTCGCTGTGACGCCGCTTGCGACCTATCCATCCAACACCTTCATATCGCGCGAGCTGGTCGAGAGTCTCACGGCGAACGCGCCGGAACGCTGCCCGCCCGGACCCCCGGGCGTCGATCCCGACACCGGCCGGCCCTTCGGCGGTCCGCCGCCGTGCCTGCTGCCGCTGCTGCATCCGACGCAGTCGGATTCCGAACTCGGCGGCAAACTCGGACTCGCCTGGCGCATCGGCGATGACGCCATGCTGTACGGCAGCTATTCGCGCGGCTTCAAGTCCGGCGGCTTCGATACGCGCGCGCTGGCCGCGTTCAGCGGAAACGTCGAGCAGGGCGTGGCTCCCGAGACGCTCGACGCCTACGAAATCGGCGTGAAGTCCGATCTGGCAGGCGCGACCTTGCGGCTGAACGCGGCCGCGTTCTTCTATGTGTGGAAGGATCTGCAGACCTTCGCGACCATCAACAGCGTGCCCGGCTTCTACAACATTCCCGAGGCGGAGATTCGTGGACTCGAGGCGGAACTTCAATGGCTGCCGGGCGCGGGATGGACCGTGCAGGGCGGTATTGGCTTCCTCGACACCGAGATCACCGACGTCGGCGACCTCGGCGCCACCATCGACCTCGGGCACGAACTACCCAACTCACCCGGGTTCAGTGCGAATGCGCTCGTGGCCAAGCGATTTTTCTTCGGCGAGTCCGCGTTGCGGATCCAGCTCGACGGGCGTTACGTGAGCGAGCAGATCGATGCATTGCAGTTCAAGCTCGATCCCTCGTCGACCAACGAGGCGCAGACATATCTGAACGCGCGCGTCAGTTATGAGTTCGGCCCGGACTCGCGCTTCGAGATCAGCGCGTTCGGCGAGAACCTGACCTCGCAGAAGACCTGCGTCGACATCGGGCCGTTCGATGATCCAACGGTGACGCCGGCGAACCTCGGCGCATTGCAGACCTCCACCAACCAGTGCGCGCCGAGCGATGGCACGACGCTCTATGGAATTTCCGCGAGAGTGAGCTTCTGATGAATCCATTCCGGCGCTCGAGGCGCCGCGCGTTGCAGTACCTGTCCGCCGGCGCCGTGGGCAGCGTCCTGCCGCGCGGGGCGGGGGCCTCGACCACGCGGCCGCCGAATGTCGTGTTCATACTCGCCGACGATCTCGGGTTTGCGGATCTGAGCTGCTACGGCCGGCGGGATTATCAAACTCCCCAGATCGACCGGCTCGCCGCCGGCGGCCTCAAGCTCACCCAGGCGTACTCCAATTCGTCCGTGTGTTCGCCCACGCGTTGCGCGCTGGCGACCGGGCGCTATCAATATCGGCTCGCGGTCGGGCTCGAAGAGCCCATTCGTTTCAAGGCCCGCGATGCGGGCCTGCCGGCAGGGCATCCCACGTTGGCATCGCTATTTCGTGCATTGGGATACCGCACTGCATTGATCGGCAAGTGGCACCTGGGCGGTGATCCCGGGCAGGGACCGCTGCGTCATGGTTACGAGCACTTCTACGGCGTGCACGGTGGCGCGGCGGATTACTACACGCATGAGTTCACCGCACCCCCCACCGGCACCTCCGAGCTATTCGAGAACGAGCAACGCGTCCGGCATCACGGGTACCTCACCGAACTACTGACGAGCGAGGCGCTGGCCGAGATCGAGCGCAACGCCGCAAAGCGCCAGCCGTTCCTGCTGAGCCTGCACTACACCGCACCCCATTGGCCATGGGAGGGGCCCGGTGACGAGGCTGTCTCGCGCGCGCTGTCCAGCATCTATCACCCCGACGGCGGCAGCCTCGAAACCTACGCCCGCATGGTGGCCGCGCTCGATGCGGGTGTCGGTCGCGTGCTCGCGCAACTTGCGCGCCTCGACCTCGAGCGCGACACCCTCATCGTGTTCACCAGTGACAACGGCGGCGAACGCTTCTCCGATACCTGGCCGTTCACCGGCATGAAGGGCGAACTGCTCGAAGGCGGCATCCGCGTTCCCGCCATCGTGCGCTGGCCCACGCACATCGCCGCGGGCGGCGTCTCGGAGCAGGTGTGCGCCACCATGGACTGGCTACCCACGCTGCTCGCCGCGGCGAACGGCGCACCCGACGCATCCTATCTACCCGATGGCGACGACCTGCTGCCGCACCTGCTCGGTAAGGCCGCCGCGCGGACGCGGACTCTCTACTGGCGGCACAAGGCCCACGACCAGGCCGCCGTGCGGGCCGGCGATTGGAAATACCTGAGCCTCGGCGGCAACGAGTTCCTGTTCGACATCGCACGCGATCCGCGCGAGCGCGCCAATCTCAAGGAGCGGGAGAGCGCGAGATTCGAGCGCATGAAAAGGGATTTCGCCGCTTGGAATCAGACCATGCTGCCGTACACGTCGGAGAGCAACAGCTTCTCGCAAAAGAAGCCCGTTTGGGCGGCTGACCGCTACTGACACTTCTTGCGCGGCATGGGTGAGCACCTTGGCGTGTTACTCCCCCTTCGATGACGCCAAAGCACCCTTGCCGCGCTCCGCTCGTATCGAGGATGTCGAGAAGGCGCGCATGAGCACCCGGGTGTTGCCTCAAGGCTGACTCAACAGCCGCATGAGCTGCCCACACAGCCAGCCGCCATAAGTTCCGAGCGCGTAACCCAGCAAGGCCAACAGCACGCCCACGGGAGCGAGCGATGGATGAAACGCCGCCGCGACGACGGGTGCACTGGCGGCCCCGCCGATGTTGGCTTGGCTGCCGACCGCGAGGAAGAACATCGGCGCGCGCAGCAGCCGCGCAACGACGATCAGCACGAGGCCGTGGAACGCGATCCACGTGAAGCCGATGCCGAACAGCACGGGACTCGCGAGGATCGCGCCGATGTTCATCTGCATGCCCACGGTTGCGATCAGCACGTACAGCAGCACGGAGCCGACCCGTGAGGCGCCCGCGCCCTCGAGCTTGCGCGCGCGCGTGAACGACAGCAGCACGCCGAAAGTCGTGGCCAGCACGACGATCCAGAAGAACTCGCTCGCGAGCGACAGCCGTTCGGCCCACTGCTGGCCCGCGAATGCCTTTGCCAGGGGCACGCCGAGCGCGTGCGAGAGGCCCGTGGCCCCGAACGCGAGGGCCAGCATGATCATGAGATCCGGAAGCGACGCCGCCGGTGCGTGGGCCGATGAAGTGGCCGCGCTCGCGGGCGTCGCGCCGATCGGCCTGGAGCCGCGACGCAGGTCTGCGTTCCTCTTTCAGCCGCCCGCGGAAATCGATACGGCGCGTTGGCCGTTCGTCACCAGCTTTTGAGTTGGACATCGCGCTCGCCATCGATCGCATCGAACGCGCGACGACGATGCGCATCGAGCGACCGATGCGGCCGTGGGCGGGGTTGCGTTCGTTCGTGGCCGACGGTGGGGTCGTGGTTGGGTTCGATCCGGATGCGCGCGGATTTTTCTGGATGGCGGCGTTGGGCGGATATGGAATCCAGACGTGCGCCGCGATGGGCGAGGCGTGCGCGAATCTGGCGTTGGGTCGAACGCTTCCCCCGCACATTCAGGACGCGGGCGTGACGCCGGGTATGTTGGCTCCAGGGAGGCTGCGCCGCTTTCTTCAGGCAATCGCCAGCGGCTAGACCCGTCTCTTGGTGAGGCAAAATCGACCATTCAGGCCTCTTCTGAGACGTTATTTAAGACTTAGGCCATTTACTTTAATAAGAGACTGCACTATTAAAGGGTTCTGCAAAGAGGACCCTCATGCGCCGCGGAATCACAGGCCATTTCGAAACGACAACGATCGTCGGGGAAGCCGTGCGCGCCTTTGTACCCGCGCCGCTTCCACCGATCCTCGCCATCGACCTGTCAGGCGAGCGACAGTTGACGCTCGAGAAGGCGCAGCTCGCCTGCGGCCGGCTCGATGGCATCGCCGAATTCCTGCCTGACCGCGACTTGTTTCTCTATTCATACGTCCGTCGAGAGGCCGTGCTCTCGTCGCAGATCGAGGGCACGCAATCGTCTCTCTCTGACTTGATGCTTTTCGAAATGGACGAAGAGCCCGGCGTTCCATTCGACGACGTCGTGGAAGTGTCCAACTACGTTTCCGCGCTGGGTGTCGGTCGCCAACGCATGAGCGAGGGTTTGCCCATTTCCGCGCGACTGCTGCGCGACATCCATCGCGAACTGCTGTCGCGCGGACGCGGAGCGGACAAGCAACCCGGCGAATTTCGACGCAGCCAAAACTGGATAGGCGGCACTCGGCCGGGCAACGCGCAGTTCGTGCCGCCACCGCCGAGCCGCGTAACCGAGTGCATGGCACAGCTCGAGCAGTTCATTCATGGCGGAGAGCCGCTGCCCGTTCTCGTCAAGGCAGCGCTCGCGCACGTGCAGTTTGAGACGATCCATCCGTTTCTCGATGGAAACGGTCGCGTCGGTCGTCTGCTCATCGTGCTCATGCTGATGGATGGCAATGTGCTGCGGCAGCCTCTGCTCTACCTCAGCCTGTTCTTCAAGCAACATCGCGATGAGTACTACAGGCTGCTCGGATCCATTCGAAGCGTTGGGGATTGGGAGGAGTGGATAGATTTCTTCCTCGAAGGCGTCACCGCGACCGCAAGTTCCGCAGTCGACAGCGCACATCGGCTGCGAGCGATTTTCGCGGAAGACGAGCTGCTGGTTTCAGTAGGCGAGCGAGGCTCGGGAACGATAAAGATCTTTCGAGCGTTTCGGGAACGGCCGCTCTCGAGCATCCAGGCGGCAGCAAAGCGGGCCGGAGTTTCGTTTCCAACGGCATCGAAAGCCGTGCGCGCATTGGTACGAATGAAAATTCTGCGCGAGACAACCGGTGCGCTCCGGGGCCAAGTCTTTGCGTATGCGCGCTACCTTGATGTGCTCAATGAAGGCGGTGAACCGATTCGTGACTAGACGTCGTCCACGATGACGGCCCAAACTTGAAATCACAATCTGTGATTTCAAGTTTGTAAGCTATTGATCGCGAGCTTTCTCGCCTCGCCGCGTCAGTAGATTCTCTCGTCGAACCTGATCGCCGAGACGAATACGCTGAAGCGCCTCTCGGCATCAACCGCATCGCTTTCGCTGGTTAGTCGCCTGGAGCTTCGCAACATCATCGCCTGCGGTCCCTTCCGGATCCACGCGAAGGTGTAGAGCACCGGATGCATCTCGTCTCCGTCGTCAAGCTGGGACTCCATGTTCCGCCGGATGACCCAGCGAACCTCGTCATCGCCTGTGTTGACCACGTACGCACGGCCGTCCACGAAATTCTCGAGAAGGCTCGCGTCGCCGCCTTCGACGAACCTGGAGCGCGGCGCCACACCCTCCGGCGCCTCATCCATCTGTCCACCCTCGATGGCCGACAACAGCATCTTGCGCAGGTTGTTCCAGCTCTCATCCGTAGCCGGTTTGGATCCCGGCAGCAGGCTCAGATACACGAGGTCGTCGCGCGCGGGAGCGTCGTGCTCTCGCATCGCACGCCAATCCTCCGCGGACATCATGATCTCGATCGTCGGTATCGACTCGTCGAGACTGGCGCGGGACTTGTCGAACTTCACGCGATCGATCTGCGAGAGAGGAACGTAGCCGCGCGGCACCTCGAGCGTGATGGTGCCGAGATTCGTCTGGTATCGAGGGAGGACTCCGTCCGAAGCGACCGAGGCGGAGCCGATTGCGATCATCGATGCGGCCAGCAGCGTGAAGACACGTGTCATGGATTCCTCCAGGACGGATGGCATCACACGGGCGCGACGCAGTCCGGGCGGAGTCGGCAGATTCGCGAATTGGACTGCATGACGTGTTGCGGGAGACACCTACTCCATCGACGGCGGATCAGTGCAACTCCTTCGCCGCTACGCCACCGCAACACTTCTTGAACTTCTTCCGCTGCCGCACGGGCACGGCTCACTCCGAATCGGCTTCGATGTCGGCCGTGAATCCGATCGGCCGCGCGCGCTTGGCCTCGGGTGTCTCCATCATTTTCCGGATCGATTCCACGATGTCGGTGATAACCGCGTCGTGAACGTCCACGCGCTTGGACAGGTCTTCCACCAACGCCATCACCTGGCTGCTGACTATCGCCGCGCGCCTCAGTCGCACGAACGCTCGCATGATCTCTATGTTGGCGCGCACGGCAGTGTCACTGCGTAGCACGCTGGAAAGCATCGCGACTCCTTGTTCAGTAAAGGCCCAGTTGCGGTGACGTCGACCGCCGTGGCCTTTCTTCGAACTTGAAATCACAGATTGTGATTTCAAGTTTGCAAGCTCTTGATTAGTCAGCTGAAACAAGAAGTCTGCCGGGAAGCGATTTCGATTGCGCCGCACGGCTTGAATGAGGGCGCCGGGAGTTACGCCGTAAATCTCTGCGAGCTCCACATCCAATAGGACACTGCGCCCGCGAAGGACTTTGATCCGTTCCTCGATGTTGCCAATTGGCGCGTGCTCCACACAGCGATTCTTCGCGGTGTTCTTGCGTGCGAGAAGCAGAGTAATTTGCGAAATCTGGCTGAAATCGGGTTGGGCGCGCATCCGTTGACGTCGAACCGACAATCAAAGGGGCTTCATGAAGCGCAACGTTTGAAATCACAGAATGTGATTTCAAACGCCCAACGCATTGATTTACCGAAGTGTATCCCTGATGTTCACGTGGGCCCGTCGTCGCAGCGCAGGGACCTCGAAGGACGTCCCACGAGCGCCAGATCGAAGCGACGCCGGCCACATCCCTGTCGCCGGCGTCACTCTGATGATCGGACGATCCAGTGGCTAACTATCGGCCCAGACCCTTCTTCGCGTTCGGAGCGATGACCCCCGCCGCGAACCACGCGCCCGGGGTCGCCGGCGCACCCGTCGACGGATTCGCCGGCGTCACCGAACGGACCAAGAGCACCGGACGATTGTCGACGTCGTCGCCACAAGAGAGCGGCGGCGCCGCGCCCGTGCCATCGGCGAGTGTGCCGCGCAGCTGGAAGTCGCCGTCCTCGTCGAGGTCGATCGGCGCCGAGTTGAACGGCGTCGTCTGCAGCGAGCCCGCCACCGCCGGCGGCACCGGCGCATTGCGGCAGAACAGCGAGAGGATCACCTGCCGCGGGCCACCGCGCGTGCCGATGTTGTCGCCGCCCAGGAGCAGCACGCCCGTGCCGCGCGCATGGATCTCGCCCGTGTTCCTGACGATCGCGCGGAAGGACGTCATGCCCCACGGAATTCCGCCCGGGTTCACGCCGGCCACCGTGTTGAGCGTCGGCGTGCCGCCCGCGCTGCGGAAGACCTGCGCGCCGATCGAGCCGTCGAAGAGAAAGAGAATGTCGCGAGATTTTGGCGCACCACCGGCGATGGCGGTCCCCGCCGCGGCCAGGCCCATGACCGCGATCCAATGCTTGAGTTTCATCGGCGTTCCTTCTGAGGTTTTGATTGAGAGGCAGCGGTGAGTGGCGGCGGCCCGGGATCGGGTTCCGCTGGACGATCCGCTTCACAGTTTCTGCCGGGTACAGGGCGCGCGGATGGTCCGCGGGCCTGCGATCGCATAGCGTTCGTGGGGCAGGGGGATCGGACCGATGCGCCGGAAAACGACATTAATGGCATGGCTGCAAGGCGTGGTGCTGGCGATGGGGTTCGTTGCGGCGGCGACGGTATATTCGCATTCGGGCGGCATGGATAAGAACGGCTGCCACGTCAATTCCCGCACCGGCGAGCGCCACTGCCACAACACTAACAAGAAGGACTTCGACCCCGACGAGCCCCCGCGTCCGGGCGATGAACGCGTGCTCTACGGGCCACCCGCGCGCGTCATCGACGGCGATACGCTGGTCGTGAAGATCCAGGGTGCCGAGATGACGTTTCGACTCTCGGGCATCGATGCGCCCGAGCTCGATCAGCCGTTCGGGCGCGAGGCGCGCGACGAACTCGCGAAGATCGTCGGGAGTCGGCAGTGCGTGATGCAGGTGGTCGAGGCCGATTCGTACGGCCGCACCGTCGTGCACTTGTGGATAGGCGATCTCAACGTCAACGCGGAGATGATGCGGCGCGGGATGGCGTGGTTCGATTCGGAGTATGCGCGGAATGAGGCGTTGTACTTGTTAGAGAATGAGGCGAGGGAGCAGAAGAGGGGGTTGTGGGGGTTGGCGAGGGATAAGAGAGTGGAGCCGTGGGAATGGCGCAGGCGGTAGGCGATGTATTCGAGAAAGGCCTGTCGACGGAACGAGGGAGTCAGCTCCACCTTCCGCCAGAGGGCGGAGCGAGACGCTTGATGCTCTCCCAGGAAACCACGTCGTCCGGGGCGGCATCGTCTTCGAGCAGCCGTGCGGCCAGTTCTGCTCGTTTGGCATCGGAGAGCTGCATAGCAGCGGAATCTTCCGCGTCGATGCTATTCCAGATCTCTTCGATCAACGCGAGGCGCTGCTCGACGTCGAGTTTGTCCAGACCGAATTTCTTCAAGGATTCAGACACGGTTCGCACGCTACACCCACTTCCGAAGGGCGCCAAGCCCAGGGCGGCGCCAACCCCCGAGGGTCAAGGCTAGACAGTGTCCTGACGGATGCCGAGCGCTCTAACACGCACGTTCGAGGCGATTCACGAGGTCGCGGGCTTTGGGGTTTGTCGTGGCGTGTTGTCGCGTGGCGATGGGAAATGCGGATTCGCGCACGCTGCGCGGGGCACTAAGGCCCTGATTTCTTGAGCGATGCGGCTTCCTTCCTTGCCGGCGTCACGGATGAGAGTCCTCTGGCAGAATCAGGACTGGGAGGGATGCTATTCAATAATGAGAACAGGGAATGAATTCCCGGTGATCGCGGCGAGCGGTGGCCGTTTCACGACTCCGCTTTCACGGATCGGCGACGTCAGGTCATGGCGACCCTGATCCCCTCGCTCGGCTCCGCGCGGTTCGACAGCCGCGGCGAGTTGCGTCTGGCCGAGAGGCTCAAGGACTTCCTCGAAGAGAACGCCTATATCTGGCACAACCTGCCCATGGGGCCGCGCGGGCGGCACCCCGACTTCGTCATCGTGCACCCCGGCCGCGGGTTGTTAGTCCTCGAGGTGAAGGACTGGCGGCTCGACAACATTTCCTCCGCCAACAAGTCTGACGTCGAGCTCATCACCAACGCCGGCACGGTTCGCACCCTCAGCCCCTTCGAACAAGCACGGCAGTACATGTTCGAAGTGATGAAGCTCATCCAGAACGACGGCATGCTGCTGCATCCGCCCGGCCATCCGTTCCAGGGCAAGTCCATCGTGCCGTTCGGCTATGGCGTGGTGTTCACCAACATCACGCGCAAGCAGTTCGTGCAGACCGATCTCTTCGAGGTGTTCCCTGAAGACCGCTGCGTGTTCAAGGACGAGATGAGCGAGCGCGCCGACCCTGAAGCCTTCCGCGCGCATCTGTGGAAGATGGTGCCCATGCGCGCCGGCGAGGCGCTGACCCTGCCGCAGTTCGATCGGCTGCGCGCGTTGCTGTTTCCCGAGATTCGCATCCGGCAGATCGGCCTGCCGCTCGAGCCCAAGCCGCAGTCGTCCGCGGACCATGTGCTCGCCGTCATGGACCTGCACCAGGAGCAGGTGGCGCGCGGCTTGGGCGAAGGCCACCGCATCATTCGCGGCGTCGCCGGCTCCGGCAAGACGCTCATCCTCGCCTTCCGCGCCGAATACCTCGCGCGCGCGTCGAGTAAGCCCGTGCTTATTCTCTGCTACGCCAACGGTATTGCCGGAAGGCTCGAAGACGTGATGCAGGAACGCGGCATCGAAGACCGCGTGCAGGTGCGCACGTTCCATTCCTGGTGCCACCAGATGCTCAAAACCTACGGCATCCCCGGGCCGAGCCAGGAGCAGTACCCCGACTACAACGAGCGCCTGGCCGCGCTCGTGCGCACCGTCGAAGCCGAGACCTTGCTAGGCCACATCCCCGGCGGGCAGTACGACGCCGTGCTCATCGACGAGGCGCATGACTTCGAGCCCGAGTGGCTGTCGCTGGCCGTGAAGATGGTGAACCCGAATACCAAGGCTTTCATGATCGCGTATGACGACATGCAGGCTATCTACAAGGGCCGGCGGCGGCCGGTGTGGAGCCAGCTCGGTATCGAGGCCAAGGGGCGCACGCGTGTGCTCAAGGTGAACTATCGGAACACCGTGCAGATTCTGGGTCTCGCGCGGCGGATCGCGGAGGAAGTCGTCGGCGCGCCGGGGGTGGCGGCGGATGATGAAGACCCGGTGCTCATTCCTGAAGGCGCGGGACGGCAAGGCGTGGAGCCGCAGGTTCGGCGATGCGTGAGCATCGAAGCCGAGGGACATGCGATTGCCGAGTGGCTACTCGGCCGTCGCAAGGCGGGTTATGAGTGGGGGCAGATGGCGGTGCTGTATTGCGAGCACTGGATTGGCGAGAAGTTTGCGCAGGTGCTCAAGAAGCACGACGTGCCGGTGGATGTGGCGAAGGAGAACAAGAACAAGGTGAACATCAAGCGCGTGGCGGTGCGGTTGATGAGCATGCACACGGCGAAGGGGTTGGAGTTTCCGTGTGTGGGTGTGGGTGGGCTTGGGGCAGTGGGGAGGCATGGGGAGGAGACGGAGGATTGTGTGAGGTTGGTGTATGTGGCGGTGACGAGGGCGACGCACGAGGTGCTGCTGACCTACTCACAGGATTCGGCAGTGGTCGAGAGGCTCGCGGGATGAAGTTTTGGGTCGGCATCACAGACAAATCCTGGTTCGAGCAGCTCACTGCGCTCGCGCCGGACGAAGCGAATTTCTGGCAGCCAAGCGGCTCGCGCGAGTTCAAAGTGCTGCAGCCCGGCGAGCCCTTCCTATTCAAACTACACAGCCCCGACAACTTCATCGTCGGCGGCGGATTCTTCGTGCGCTACTCGCCGCTGCCGATCTCGCTCGCCTGGGATGCGTTTCAGCAGAAGAACGGCGTCAGCTCGCCCGAGCAATTACGAACGCGCGTACATCGCTATCGCCGCAACACCGAGAGCCTCGACCCCGTCATCGGCTGCAACGTACTCGCCGAGCCGTTCTTTCTGAAGCGCGACAAGTGGATTCCCATCCCCGCGAGCTGGGCATTCAACATCGTTCAGGGAAAAGCCTACGACACCGAGACCGCCGAAGGCGCGCAGCTCTGGCAGGCCGTGCAGGCCGCGGCGGGTTTCGTCGATCGCATCGCGGAGCCGTCTAACAAAGATGAGCGCGCTCGTTATGGACGCGAGTACCTGACGCGCGGCCGGCTCGGCCAGGGCGGATTCCGCGTGCTGGTGACCGCTGCGTATCAGCGCCGCTGCGCCATTACGGGTGAGAAGACGCTGCCCGTGCTCGATGCCGCGCATATCAAGCCGTATGCGGAAGCCGGGCCGCATCGCATCGACAACGGCATTCTATTGCGCTCGGATCTGCACAAGTTGTTTGATCTCGGGTATGTCACCGTGACGCCTGAGCTCAAGGTCGAGGTGAGTTCAAGGCTGAAGGAGGAGTGGGAGAACGGGCGCGAGTACTATGCGCACCACGGAAAGGACCTGCGGGTGCAGCCGGGGGACGTGGCGGCGCGGCCGAGCAGGGAGTTTCTAGAGTGGCATAACGATGCGCGCTTCAAAGTCTGAACGAAGTTCGCAACGATCGCACGCAGAGAGTTAAGCATGGGTGTTTACTACGAGAGCACGGGTTTTGGTGATGTTAGGACTCGGGCCGTTCACGGTCGTCCCGGGGTAGGGATCTCCGAGCTCGCATTTTCGATCGAATGGTCTATTCATCCGATTCGCGACGACGGTCGTGTTTTGACCGTATTCGGAACCAATGCGTGGATCTACGTGCATCCTGAAGGAGAAGACTCTCCTCAATTCGTAGGTTGCGCACTTCCAGAGTCTGCGTGGCGAGAAGAAACACGTACACATCCCGTGACGCAGCAAGTTCTGTATCGACTCGTTGTGCCGCAGTCTCAGCTCCTGGCGATCGAAGAACTGCGGGCAGGAAGACCGCTCATCTTTTCCATTGATGTCCGCGGAAACAGTCATGGACCCCACGGAATTCGCAACTTCGATGACAAGCACCAGCTTCGCGTAAATCCTAGCGATTGGGCCGATATGCTTCGAGGCGCGAATGTCGCGGACATCCTGCTGGTAGGAGTGCATTTGCCAATGAGCGATTCGTCGACTCGATTCCGGCCAGCGTTAGAGCTTGTTCGCGAAGCAAATCGCCAACTCATGCTTGGGCACTTCACTCCCGCTGTGGCGGAATGTCGCCGTGCCATAGAAAGCTTGATGGATGCAGCGGATCTTCAAAAGCAAGTGAAGGTTGCCCGCAAGTCTTTTGGGAACTTCGAAAAGACCATGAGCAAGCGCGAGCGCGAACTCGTATTGGGAGAGGCAATCAGGAACTTCTGCCATATCGCGCATCACGTCGGGGCAAGCGGGGAACCAGAAGTTTTTGGTCGTGCCGACGCGGCCTTGGCCGTGGGCGCCACGGCAGCGCTCGTTTCGTCTTTGGCGGCCGACCCTGACCTTGGACTTGCCGATGCGCAAAAGACGGTCAATTCGTAGAGTGTCAGCGTCGCTCAGCAAGATCCAGGCTGTGGCACTCGCCTAAGTATTCGCAGATAAACTCTTGACGCAAATCGTATCGTTCGAGCCCTCGTACAGAAACTAGAGACATGACCAAGCTAACGCTAAGCCAACTTGCCAGCCTGCTATTCCGCGCCTGCGACGACCTCCGCGGAAACATGGATGCATCGGAATACAAGGAATACATCTTTGGAATGCTCTTCCTGAAGAGGCTTTCTGACCTCTTCGATCAAGAACGCGAACAGCTTGCGAAAGACCTCAAGGCGAGAGGCATGTCGGACGATGCGATCGCGGCCCAGCTCGACAACCCGGACAAGTACACGTTCTTTGTTCCGATAGAAGCGCGGTGGAATCCCAAGACATCAGACGGAGAGCCGGTCTTCAAGGAAGTGAAGGAAGGCAACGTCAGCACCATGAAGCGGATGGGCGTCGCTCACCAGAAGACTGACGTCGGCAGCTATCTCAATAAGGCGCTCGCATCTCTAGAAGATGCCAACGTCGATGCGTTGCAGGACGTGCTCAAGGGCATCAACTTCAATCGTAAGATCGGTCAACGCACCCTCGACGACGACATCCTCTCGAACTTCATTCAGAACTTCGAGAAGATCCCACTGCGCGACGAGAACTTCGAATTCCCGGATTTGCTTGGCGCAGCTTACGAATACCTGATCAAGTACTTCGCCGACTCGGCAGGCAAGAAGGCGGGCGAGTTCTACACGCCTGCTGAGGTCGTTCGCACTCTCGTTGAAATTGTGGAGCCTCAACCCGGCATGAGTGTCTATGACCCGACCTGCGGCTCGGGCGGCATGCTAATTCAGACTCGTGATTACATTCAGGAGATCGGTGGCGACCCGAGAGACCTTTCGCTCGCCGGCCAAGAAAGCATCGGGACAACCTGGTCCATCTGCAAGATGAACATGCTATTGCACGGCATCTCGCATGCAGACATTCGCCAGGAAGACACCATTCGCCGGCCTCAGCACAAAGACGAGAAGGGCGAACTCAAGCGCTACGACCGCGTCCTCGCTAATCCTCCGTTCAGCCAGAACTACATCAAGAAGGACATCGAGTACCCCGGCCGCTTCGCCGTCTGGCTCCCCGAAAAGGGCAAGAAGGCCGACTTGATGTTCGTCCAGCACATGCTCGCCGTGCTTAAGGGCGACGGCAAGATGGCGACCGTCATGCCTCACGGCGTGTTGTTTCGTGGTGGCGAAGAGCGCGAAACGCGGCGTCACTTCATCGAGCGCGGCTGGCTTGAAGCGGTGATCGGGCTGCCGGCGGGCTTGTTCTACGGTACGGGCATCCCAGCTTGCGTGTTCGTGCTCAACAAGAAGGACGCCTCCACGCGCAAGCACGTCGTCTTTATCAACGCAGACCGCGACTACCGCGAGGGCAAGGCACAGAACTTCCTTCGCGCCGAAGATATCTCGCGCATCGTGCATGCATACCGTGCGCTCACGAGTGGCGAGCGAGACGAGCTGCCGGGCTACGCCCGGCGCGTCCCCGTCGCGGAGATCGAAGGCGAGGACTTCAACTGCAACATCCGCCGCTACGTGGACAACGCCCCGCCACCGGAGCCCCACGACGTGCGCGCCCATCTTCACGGTGGCGTGCCCAAGAGCGAAGTCGATGCCCTCGAGCACTTCTGGTCGAACTATCCCGACCTCCGAAAGCGTTGCTTTCAGCCGCGCTCGGGATCGCAGGCCCTCTCGAGCGCCTACCTCGACTTCACACCCGCGGTAACAGAGCGCCGTGCCCTCGCTGACATCGTGAACGGCGACAAGAGCGTGGCGGCTGCTCACGAGGCGTTTCTGAAGACTCTCGAAGCCTGGTGGAAGAAGCACCTGCCAGATATCGAGGCTCTCGCCCCGACCAACGGCAAGAAGGGAAACGTCTACGCCCTGCGCCGGAGTCTGCTCGCCTCCATCGAGCAGACTTTCGCCGGCACCAATCTCCTGACGGAGCACCAGATCCGCGGCGCCTTCGCGCGCTACGTCGACGAGCTGAAGGCCGATCTCAAGTCCATCGCCGCCAGTGGCTGGGGTCCCGAGCTTATCCCCGATACTGACATTCTCGAGAGCCAGTTCTCCGAGGTGCTCGCTGAGCTGGAGCAGAAGCGCGCCCGGCTCGCCGAGCTGACGGCCGTCTTCGCCGCCGCCGACGAAGAGGACTACGAGGACGGCGACGACACCGGAGTCCTGCCCGGCGACCGGGTCAAGGAGCTCAAAGCCAAGCTCAAACAGCTCAAGGGCGACGCCAAACTCGCGAAGCGCGATCCGAACGTCGGCGACCACACGGCTTACGAGAAAGAGGCCGCCGCTGTTGAGTCTAACCTTGCACGGCACAAGGCGCTCGAGGGCGAGGCCAAGCAACTTAACGCGGATCTTCACTCCACCCAAAAGAAGCAAGACGAGTTGGTGGCCGCCGCTCGCGAGAAGATCGACCGAGGCGAAGCGCGGAAGGTCATCATCGATCGGTTGCATCGCCTCCTGGTACAGACCTACGAGTCGTACCTGCGCGCGGACCAGCGTGCCTGCCTCGAAGCGCTGGAGAACATTCATGCGAAGTACGCCACTACCGCGACCGACATCGAGCAGCGGCGCGCCGCGGCAACCGCCAAGCTGAAAGGCTTCTTGGCGGAGCTTGGCTATGTCTAACAAGTATCGATTGGGGCCGTCTTATGAAGTCCCCAAGAACCTGCCGGATGGCTGGAATGCAAAGCAGCTGGGGCAGCTCGTCGAGGTCGTCCAGGGCGGGCGACTCGGGCTTACAAAGGAGAAGGACTACCTGTCGTCGGGGATTCCCGCCTTCAGCGCTGCCGGACAGGATGGGTTCGTTGCAGAGGCAGAGTTCCGAAATCAGCCCGGCGTCGTTCTCTCGGCCATCGGCGCGAACTGCGGTCGGTGCTTCTATGCAGAAGGTGATTGGACCACCCTGGCTAACGTACAGGCCCTCCTGTCCAACGGGGAATTGAACGCGCGCGTTCTCTATTACCGAACCAATGTCGAGAACTACTGGGAGCGTTCCGGATCTGCACAACCATTCATCAAGCCAAGCAGTATCAAGAAAGCTTGGATTGCATATCCCTCAGCGCTATCGAAACAACAGCGCATCGCCGAGATTCTCTCGACGGTCGACGAAGCCATCGAGCAATCCGACGCCTTCATCGCCAAGACGCAGCAGATCAAAGTCGGTCTGATGCACGAACTCTTCACTCGAGGGATGGCCGCGGACGGCGAGCTCAGGCGCCCGCGCGAGGAAGCACCGCAGCTCTACAAGGAATCGCCGCTGGGCTGGATTCCGAGGGAGTGGACGCTTTCACGTCTGCAAGACGTCTCAGAGGTGAGAACGGGCATTGCAAAGAACGAGGGCCGTGTGCTCTCAAAACCTGTTGCAGTTCAATACCTGCGAGTTGCCAACGTTCAAGACGGATACCTCGACTTATCCGAGATGAAGACAATCTTGGTCGAAGCACGCGACGTCGAGCGCTACCGAGTCATGGCCGGCGATGTGCTCATGAACGAAGGCGGTGACCTAGACAAGCTCGGTCGAGGCGCTGTCTGGCCCGGAAGTAGCGAACCGTGCGTGCATCAGAACCACGTCTTCGTTGTGCGATGCAGCTCCGAACTTCTTCCGGCTTTCTTGAATGCCTGGACCGCAATGCCTGCTGCCCGCAGATATTTCATGGTCGCGGGTAAACAAACGACTAACCTCGCGTCAATCAATAGGACGCAATTGGGTCGTTTGCCGGTGCCCATTCCGCCGCGCCACGAACAGGCGGAGATAATTCGTGCCTTGGATGCAGTGGATGCTTGCCTGCAGACCGATCTTGAAGCAGCCGCGAAACTTCGATTGTTGAAGATGGGCATGATGCACGATCTGCTCACTGGTCGTGTCCCGGTCGTTGTCGAAACGATGCTCGAAGTCGGAAAGCTCGCAGCGCATGTCTGAGTACCTCCACGTCGAGAAGCCGTTCCTCGATCAGCTCACTGCGCTGGGCTGGAAGGTCACGGACCAGGGACAGGGGATCATTCCCTCGGACCCGGCCAAGAGCCTGCGCACCAGCTTCCGCGAGTGGCTTCTCCCGGAGGTATTCCGCGAGGCTGTTCGCTCTATCAACCTCACGCCAGACGGCAGAACTTGGCTCACCGACCGCCAGCTCGACGATCTCCGTGACCAGATTCTTCGCCAGCCAAACCGCACGCTGCTCGAAGCGAACGAGACGACCCACAGTCTCTTTCTCAAGGCTCAGGTCGATCGCAACGAACTCACCGGCGAGCCCGACCCCGTCGTCAAGCTCATCGACTTCGCGCACCCCGATCGCAACCAGTTCCACGCCATCAACCAGTTCCGCGTCGACACGCCGGGGTGCGTGAAGAGCTGCATCATCCCCGACATCGTTCTCTTCGTGAACGGCATTCCCATCGTCGTCGTCGAGGCAAAGATCGGCGATCCGAACACGGCGAACCCGCTGCACGCGGCTTACGAGCAGCTGCTTCGCTACCGCAACGGACGGCCCGAGACGACCAAGGCGGGCCTGCGCGAAGGCGAGCCACGCCTCTTCTACACCAACGTGCTCCTGGTGCGGACCTGCGGCGAGAAGGCCGAGTTCGGGAGCATCACGTCGGGACACGAGCATTTCTACGCTTGGAAGGACATCTGGCCCGAAAGCAATCGCGCGTACACGCCGCCTCTCGGCGTCGAGCGCGAACAGGAGCGGCTCATCCAGGGACTACTCGCTCCGGTGACGCTGCTCGACGTCCTTCGCACCAGCACGGTGTTCATGGACACCGACTCGGGTCGCTGCATCAAGGTCGTCTGCCGCTACCAGCAGTACCGCGCCGCCCGGAAGATCGTCGACCGCCTGCGCTCCGGTAAGACGCCGGAGTCTCGCTCGGGAGTCGTGTGGCACACGCAGGGCTCCGGCAAGTCGCTGACGATGGTCTTCGTCGCCCGGATGCTGCGCGCCGCAGCAGACCTCGAAGACTTCAAGATTCTGCTGGTCAACGACCGGGTCGATCTCGAGGAGCAGCTCGCCGGCACAGCGAAGCTCATCGGCGGCAAGGTCAACGTCATCGAGAGCACCGCGCAGCTCCGCGATCACCTCAGCACCGATGCGTCCGACATCAACATGGTGATGGTGCACAAGTTCGCCGAGCGTAAGGAGGCTTTGCCCGCGAAGGTTGCCGAGGCGTTGGCTCAGTATCGGGTTGCGCCCTCAGCGGAGACATTTGGTGTCGTCAATCCATCCGAGCGCATCGTTCTGATGATCGACGAGGCCCACCGTACACAAGGGTCCGATCTCGGAGACAACATCTTCGAAGCATTTCCCAACGCGACTCGGATTGCCTTCACCGGAACGCCACTGATCACTGAGCAGCACGGAAGCAAGCGAACGGTTAAGCGATTCGGGGAGTACATCGACACGTACAAGCTCATGGATGCAGTGCACGATGGGGCAACCCTGCAGATTCTCTACGAAGGGCGGACTGCCGATACCGCCATCAAGGACAAGCACGGGCTCGATACGAAGTTTGAGGATCTCTTCAAGGAGCGCAGCGAGGAAGAGATCGCCGCCATCAAGAAAAAGTACGGCGCCAGCGGCGATCTGTTGGAGGCGGAGAAGCGAATCGAGGCCATCGCGAAGGATCTTGTTGACCACTACATCGACAACATCCTTCCGGATGGCTTCAAGGCGCAAGTCGTTTGCCACTCGAAGCTGGCGGCTATCCGCTATCAGAAAGCTATTCGCAGCGCGATCCGCGATCGGGTAGAGCGTGAGAAGGTGAAGCCTTCACCGAACGGCGAACTTATCAAGCGCGTGGAGTTTCTCAGGGCGGCAGTGGTGGTGTCTTCCGACCCGACGAATGAGCCAGCCGCGATAACGGAGGCTCGCAAGGAAGCCAAGCGCTGGAATGCGGTCGAGAACTTCTGCAAACCCTTCGACTTTGCCGATCCCGAGAAGACACTGACCGGTATTGCATTCTTAATCGTGTGCGACATGTTGCTCACCGGGTTCGATGCTCCCGTCGAACAGGTGATGTACATCGATAAGAAGCTCCGTGAACACAATCTGCTGCAGGCGATTGCCCGAGTGAACCGCGTGGCTACCAACAAGCATCGCGGATTCATTGTTGATTACATCGGGCTCGCCAACCACCTGACGTCCGCCCTGTCGATCTATTCCGAGGAGGATGCTCAGGACATTCACGACGGGTTGAAAAATGTGCTCAGCGAACTGCCGATCCTCGAAGAACGCTATCGGCGATTACTGCAGCACTTCGTCGCAGCGGGTGTCACCAATATCGAGGCCTTTACAAAGGGAAGTCTCGAGACTCCTGAGGGCGATGTCGCCGTGATCCACTCGGCCGTTGGCGCAATGAAAGACATCAAGCTGCGCGCTGATTTTGAGGTCTTTCTCAAGAAGTTTCTCCAAAGTCTGAATCTGATCCTTCCGAATCCTGCGGGACATCAGTACCGCGGCGCCGCGCGCCGGTTTGGATATCTGATGCGCATGGTGAAGGAGCGGTACAAAGACGATTCGCTGGATATCTCCGATGCGGGCGAGAAGGTGAAGGCGCTCATCAACGAACACTTGATTGAACTCGGCATCAATCCAAAGATTCCGCCCGTTGAATTGTTGTCGGACGATTTTCTCAAGCATGTGCAGGAACATTCCGGCGGAAATCCGGAGGCGAAAGCCAGCGAGATGGAACACGCGATTCGAAAGCATTGCACGGTGCATTTCGACGAAGACCCCGCCTTTTACAGGAGGATGAGCGAAAAGCTGGAAAAGCTCATCGAGCAGCACCGGGACAATTGGGACCTGCTTGCCGATGATCTTGCTCAGTTGCGCAAGGATGCGTTGGAAGGACGAAAGGATGCTGTCGAGGGGTTGACGAAAGAGGCGACGACATTCTTCGACTACATGGTTCAGCTTGCCTACGAGGGCAGCAATGTTCCTGCGGGCGACATCGCCGCGCTGAAATCGCTCATGCTCGGCGTTGTGCGGCTGCTTCAGGACACGATCGGTGTGATTGACTTCTGGAAGAAGCCAATCGAGGTGAAGAAGCTACGCGGCAATATTGACACCGAGATACTTCTCGCGAACATACCAGCGCTCAATGCCAAGCATGAACGGCTCGCGGTTGAGATCGTTAAATTGGCGGAGAAGCGAGATTCAGAGTTGAGAAAGGGCCAATAGTCGTCATGGGAAAAAAGCCTGAGCTCGAAATTGACTACAACGTTGTGCGCAGCAGGCGCGCGACTGCGGACGTCATTATCGAACGCGATGGCAGTGTCGTCGTGCGCGCGCCCGAGTGGGCCAGCGATGAAGATGTGGCAGGCATTGTCGCGTCCAAGAATTACTGGATCTATAGAGGACTCGCGGAGTGGCGGGATCTGAATGCCACGCGGGTGTTGCGGGAGTACAGAGGTGGGGAAGGGTTCCTGTATCTGGGCCGCTCCTATCGACTCAAGCTCACAGACGACCAGGTAGAACCGCTCATACTGAAGGACGGACGCTTTTCACTTCGGCGCAGCTTGGTTGAGCAGGGCGATATTGAAGTCGCACGACTGGCATTTCGCGATTTCTATGTCGCTTGTGGACGCGAGCGTCTTGGCCGCCGTGTGGAGTACTTTGCGCCGAAGGTGGGGGTTCAGCCGTCGAGCGTGGATGTCCGTGAGCTGGGGAACCGATGGGCCTCGTGCTCGCCCACAGGCGGGCTCGCATTTCATTGGAAATGCATGATGGCGCCACAGACGGTCATCGACTACATCGTCGTACACGAGCTTTGCCATTTCCATCAGCGCGACCATACGGACGCGTTCTGGAATGAGGTCGACAAGGTTATTCCGGATTTTCTTGAACGGAAGGAATGGCTTCGGCGGCGCGGAGCCAGTCTCGATCTTTAGTTCGAAATAGTGACTGTCGAAGCGCTGCGATGCGGCCCCTTCTGGCTATCCCCCGACGCTCTCATAAGCTTGCTGAATCAGCGGCTTCGCCTTTTCAAAGTCAGCGAGCGATTGAAGTGTTACTTCGAGATCACCAGTCCCAAAGTGACCGACATTGCTTACGTCGCGAAGGAATCCCTTTTGCTCAGGGATCTTCTTCGGATCAAGCTTCAAGAACAGCGTTACCTTCTTGTGTTGCACTTCCATGCAGACAATGTTTTGCGTAGTCCTGTAAGCGACGTAAAGCTTCTTGGGCCGTTCTTCGATCGCTTCGTCCAATTGAAGGATGTGCTCTTGCACCGCGACGGCTATCTCTTTGACTGGCTCTGGCTTTCCTTCCAGATGTTCTTCGAAGACGTAGGTCGCATTGCGACGTGTTTCCGCCGCCTTCTTGCCCGCGGCTACCATAACAGGATTCTTGGACGAAGCAGTAGGCTCCGCCGTACCAACGCCAAGATCCTTGGTCTGCAGCTCTTCGAGGAATAGCGTCTGGTTCCCAAACAAGCGATACGTCCAAAGCTCGATGCTCGCCCCCATGACCTGAACCGCGTGCACATCGAACTTCTTGTATGAGGGCGCCAGACAAATCACTCGCACATCGTCCCAATCTACTATCGCCGAAGAGCCCAGGGCTTTCTGAACGGCGAGTTCGAAATCACCTTTGTGATCATGAATCCATGCTAGGTAATACAAGCTCTGCGTCACGAGTTCGGAGGAAGCGATCTTCTTGTATTCGATAATGACGGGGTTGTCGTCTTCAGACAGAGCCAGCGTATCGATGCGGCCACCGTGTTGAATTCCCGTCGGGAATTCGGAGGCTACGAAGCGACATTGGAACACGGAACTCAGACTCTTTTCTATGAGCCGCTGAAGGTCGCGCTCGAGCGGGAAGTTGGCTTGCTCGATGGGGCAGAGTGGTTTGTTGGCAGAGATCTGGTAGAGAGGCATGTGATTGTGCTTTGCAGCAGGCCGTTGATCGTCGGCGCATTATGCAGGACTGGAAAAGGCCTTGGTCGAGAGGCGCTCATCTTGAGACGGACTCGGCAGACGGAGATATGCTAGACAACGAGCATGCACAAGAAGCGCTACTGCGCGGAAGTTAGCAGTTGGGAGTGGGCATGCATGTCACACGTGAAGTCATCGCATGCATTGCGAATCGCATCAGGCCGTTGCTGGTTGGCATGGTCGCAAAATACGATTCCGAGAAGTACCCCACGGACGTGTTGGGGGATTTGCGTGGTGCGTTCAGCGAACGAAGAATTCGGCCGGGCGACATCTCAAGAGCGCTCATATGGAAGTGGGGTCATACCGGAAAAGATAATTTCCCGACACGGCATCGAAAGCTGCTTGCGTTGGTGGAAGGCTTCCGCGAGGACTTTCTCAGTCTTCCCGAGCCAGTTTCCGCTCGACAGACTTTCGATTTTTGGAGTCGTACGCTGGGGAGGTCGAGGAGATTCGTGTCGCGCTCATTCCTGACGCATCTTCAGCATCACGGGGACATTGGAATCATCGACCAACACAACTGGCGTGCGATGCGCATTCTGCTGGCGCAGTGCAGGTCGGACTTGACGCTGACCCAATTGCCGCGCAATTACGAAGACCTTCTGTTCGCGTCGCGATTTGTTCGCGCCTTGAGCGAGGCGATGGATACGCCGCGCGGTCAAATTGACCGCTTTCTAATGATGTACGGGAAGCATCTGAAGAGGTCGTTTCCTAGTCCAACAACATGAAGTCTTCTTGGAGTGGTTCATGACGATCAATGAGTTCTTTCAACAGACCCTCGGTGCGAACCTCACAAATATTCGATGGTCTTGGGGCGCGGTTCGGCCCGATTCGAATCGGGTGTTCTTGCGGGTTTGGGACGATGAGATCGAACCGTTGGACGGAGGTAAGGCAGTCTACGTCTTCAACAAGACGTGGACGGGTTCGCATGGAAATGGGGGTAAGGAACGCGCGAAACACATTGATCAATTGCGTAGTGGTGCGGAAGGCTATGGCGTTGTCTGCCATCCCCGTTTCGATAAGAACGGAAAGCGGCACATCGCCGATTTCGATTCAAATCGACTGCTGAAGCTCGGAGAGATAGTCGACCGACGCGGCAAGCTCTTTGCCCGAATCGACGGGTACATCAAGGCGGTAGATCTGGCCCAAGTGGAGACTGACGCAAGCACGCTGCTTCCGGACTTGCGCTCGATATTTACGTCGAAGGAAGGTCCGACGACAAAGCAGACACTCGCTGAAGCGAGAATCGGGCAAGGACAATTTCGCGCGAATGTGCTGAAGCTGTGGGGAGGGTTGTGCTGCGTTCTAGGGTGCGGCACATCGGAAGTCCTGAGGGCATCGCATATCAAGCCGTGGAAATCTTCGAGCAACGTAGAGCGCCTTGATCCATTCAATGGATTACCGCTCGTAGCTACGTTGGATGCGCTATTCGATGCTGGACTCATGTCTTTCTCAAATAGCGGCGAAGTTCTCCTGTCGAGCAAGCTTGCTCAGCCGGAGCGAAAAATGCTGGGCCTTGAAAAGCTCCGAATGCGGAGAAGGCCTTTCAGCGAAACGGTCAGGTATCTAGAGTGGCATCGAAAGGAGCGGTTCATAGCTTAGAGGATTGGAAGATGCAGTTAAGGGATCTACGTCGTCCCAGATTTTGGGCTTTATGAAGCAGACAGAACTCCCCATCGGTCAGAACCAATTGCCGCCCATCCACGACATCATTCAATTGATCCTGGATCGCGGCCGTCTCACCAAGAACGACATTCGCCTCATGTGGAACCTGTCGGAGGAGCAATACGCACTCCTCAAGTCACGCCTCGAAGACGAAAAGGTGATCGAGCCCGGGCCGCGCGGCGCCGGCGGCTTCATCGCGAGGTTCGCGCGCCGTCCCAAGCAGGCGCCTGAAACGGACATCACCGCGCCGACCTTCAAGACCGGCTACGAGAAGCAGGCTGCGGAACTCATCGCGGAACTGTTGTCGCATTCGGAACTGGAAGAGTTGCTGGGCGATCTCGTGTACACGATTCGCCGCGCACGCCTGCGCCTCACCGGCGAGGATCGCCGCGGCAGCAAAGGCGAATTGGCGGCGGCGCTGCTCACCAAGCATGGCATTGATCTCTTCTGCGATTCAGATGTGCGCGCACTCATCGCCAAGCGTGCCAAGGCAAAGTATCCGAACCGTTGGCACGCGGGTAAGGGCACCGCGCTCCGCTTTGTGGAGGCGGCCGGCTTCCCCGTCGAATACGCGGGCATTCCCGCGGAGGAGCCGCCTGACGACTTCGAGTACCTGGAAGGCCGCGTCGATTTGCATGCACTGCAGGACTTCCAGGTGGAAGTGCAGAGAAAGCTGCTGACGGTGCTCGAGACGCGAGCGGGTCGCGCCATCGTCACGTTGCCCACGGGCGGCGGGAAAACGCGAGTCGCGGTGGACACGATCCGCGATTGGCTGACGGCGCGCTACCGTCAGTCGCCAACCGGAGCAGGCAATGTGGTGCTCTGGCTCGCACACACCGAAGAACTCTGTGAGCAGGCGACGCTATGCTTTCGCGAGGTGTGGCAGGCTTCCAGCAACGTCTGCCCGATGCTGTTGTTCCGCTTCTGGGGCGGATTCACGCGCGACCTTCAGCAGCACGGCGACACCTTGCTGACGATGCATCAGCGGCCCGCGATCCTTGTATCCACGCCGCAGCGCGTGGTCAATCTGATCGACGGCAAGATCGCGGGCAGCGAACCCATTCTCGCGGCGCTGATGTCGCTGGTCGGCATGATCGTCATCGACGAGGCGCACCGTGCCGCGGCGCCTATCTACAAGCGCATCATCACGCACTTCTCGGCGAGCGAGCAGGCGCCCGCGGTCGTGGGACTGACGGCCACGCCATTCCGCACCGAGTACTCTCCCGACGACCCGACCCGCGGCACGCTCGAGCTCAAGGATCTGTTCAAGACCATCATCGAGCCCATCGACGTGCTGGGCGAGGATCCGCGCAAGTCGCTGCAGGAGCGCGAGTACCTGGCGCGGCCCATCTTCGAAGTGATCAAGACGGAGACGCGCCTCAAGACGCCCGAGGGTGTCAACGTCGACAACCCGACGGAAGAGGACATCGAAAAGATCGACTACGCGCTGAAGCTGCGTGCCGACAAGCCGGAGCGCAGGCTCGAGGCGCTCGGGCGCATCATCGAGCTGTGTCGTGATGCGGCCTCTTTGGTGATCTATTTCGGTCCGACGGTGCAGGATGCCGAATGCATGGCGTTTTTGCTTCGGCAGCAGGGTATCGAGGCGTCATTCGTGAGCGGTGACACCCGCGATGTTTCCCGTCGCAAGATTATCGGCGACTTCAAGGCGGGGCGGGTGCAGGTGCTCTGCAATTGCGAAGTGCTTACCACCGGCTTCGACGCTCCGAAAGTCACTCACGTGATCATGGCGCGGCCCACCGTGAGCCAGGTGCTGTATGAGCAGATGGTGGGACGCGGATTGCGCGGGCCGCGGTTTGGCGGTACGGCGACGTGCCACATTGTGGATCTTGAAGATAACTATCGCTCTGAAAGGCCGGAGCTGGGATACAAGAAGTTTCGCGAACTTTGGGGCGTGCCTCCGCGATGAGCTTCGTCGCGACGCAAGCAGACTGTCAGTTTCTCTGGACTCACCGCAGATATGCAACGGACGGATGAACGAAACTGACTGATGATGTGACTCTTCGAGGGAGGCGGCATGACGCAGACCTTCTCAAGAATATTGGCCGGGCACTCCGGATTGGCTGCCCGCAGAGCAGCTTCAGAGCGAAAGCTCGAGGAAGCGCGTGCTGCAGTCGCGACAAGCGGCTTCTTCAAGGATCCTGGGCTTACCGTGTTCCTCGCCGGTTCGATCGGTCGCAAAGACGTCGGCGCCCGGTCAGATTTCGATCCGTTCATCGTTTCGATCAAAGAATTCGATGAAGGCCAGGAGCAGGAACTCGTGTCCAGTTTGGACACGGTCAATGCGGCTCTGGGTTACGCACCCTTCAGCAATCGACGGTACATCAAGGTGTATCGCCTTGCGGAGCTGCTGAATCACACAGGTTCGCCGCAGGATGATAGTGAAAACAGTTTGACGGCCCGCATGCTGCTATTGCTCGAGTCGACGCATCTTGCGAACGCCGATTCGTACCGCTTTGTGCGCGACCAGATTCTCTCGCAGTACTTTCGCGATGAGCGAGGAAAGGAGTCGTATCGACCACTGTTCCTACTCAACGACGTGCTTCGCTATTGGCGGACGCTTTGCCTCAATTACGAGGATCTCAGGCACGAGCCCGATCGTCCGTGGTGGAAGAAGAACGCGAATCTGAAGTTCAGTCGCATGATTACCGTGTTCGCGACTGTGGCCGCGCTCACGGTTGAAGAAATTCGGGGCAAGTCGGACTTCGAGCCGAGTTGTGAGCAGACCCCACTGGCGCGGCTGGCAAGAGCACTCGATAAGCTTGAGCCTGATTCACTCGACAAGAAGTTCGCCCAATTCCTTGATGACTATGAGGTGTTTCTGAACTGGAAGGAATCGGATCACCCGCCGGGGGAACAGGGAAGGGAGGAATTCAAGGCGGCGATTACGGCGAGCGCCGACCGCTTCAGTGATTTCCTCTACGAGGTACTGACTCATGAGAAAATTCCGCGCCCCCGCCGAAAGTATCTGGTGATCTAGTGGCCAAGCGCTTCGTCTTCCTCGAGATTCGCGATCCGGAGATCAATGCGCTCGTGGGATGGCTGCGCGAAGCTGCAATGGGCGCGCCTTCGCGGCACAACGTGCACATCACCATTCGCGGCCCGTATTCACGCGAAGTGCCTGAGCCGCAGCTGGCCCGTTATCAGAATGTACTTCGATCAGATCCCATCGTGCTGGAAGGTTTTGGTTCTTTCCAGGCTGCCGGTCGACACGTGGTCTACCTGAAGGTGCAGCATCCAAAGCTTCGCAAGGTGTGGTGGAAGCCGGATTTTCCGATCAAGACCTATGGGTTCAATCCGCATGTGACGATTTTTGAGGGGGCCGATGAAGTCCGCGCCCAGACCATCCTCGATTTCCTCCGGAAGGAGAGGCTTTCAGTCCTGACCTGGGATTTCGAAGTGACTGCCAGAGTCTCGGATCATCGTGACCTATTCACTGAACCCCTGCGGAAGGCGGAGCCTTTTCTGAAACTCGTAAACAAGGGTCTCGTGCGCGCGGACATACTGAATCGATTCGAACGCGCTTTGCGATCCGCATCGCACGCAGCCTAGGCGGAACGGGGCTTCTTCGCCTTTCTGCGCGAACGCGGCTAACATCCACGCCAGTGCGCTACTGGTGGGTCAACCAAAACCAAACCTACCGCCACGAAATCTCCGGCGGCTATCTCTGGTCGCCCAAGCGCAACGCTAACAAAGCCCGCAACCCCTTCTACGAGTCCATGCGCGAGGTCTCGCCGGGCGACATCATCTTCTCCTTCCGCGACACGCGCATCGCCGCGCTCGGCATCGCGCGCTCCTATTGCTACGAGAGCCCGAAGCCGACGGAGTTCGGCACGGCCGGCAGCTACTGGGAGGCGATCGGCTGGAAGATCGACGTGAGCTTTCGCGAGCTGACGAACCGCATCCACCCCAAGAGCCACATCGGCGAGCTGCGCGGCCTGCTGCCGCAGAAGTACTCGCCGCTGCGCGCCAATGGCGATGGCCTGCAGAGCGTGTACCTGGCCGAAGTCGACCGGCCGTTCGCGGCGGCGCTGTTCCGTCTCATCGGTGGCGAAGCGAATCAGGTGAAGGACGTCGCGAAGGAGGTTGATCGCGCGGAGCTCTTGAGCCCATCGCGCGAGCCGGACCTCGAGCGATGGGAGGAGCGCGTCGAACACGACATCCGCGAAGACACGAAGATCCCCGACACCCAACGCGAAGCCATCATCCTGGCGCGCGTCGGGCAGGGGAAGTTTCGCGCCAATGTGCAGGGCGTCGAGCGCGCCTGTCGCGTGACGAAGGTGGAGCGTCTGGAGCACCTGGTCGCGAGCCACACCAAACCCTGGCGCGACAGCACGAACGAAGAGCGCCTCAACGGCGAGAACGGTCTGCTGCTGACACCGACGATCGATCACCTCTTCGACAAAGGCTTCATCTCGTTTGAGGATAAGGGCGACTTGATCGTCTCGCCGGTGGCGGATCGGCCGTCGTTGCTGAAGATGAGGATCAAGCCGGAGGCGAAGGTGAATGTCGGGGTGTTCTCGGAAGGACAGAGGGTGTTTCTCGAGTATCACCGGGAGAATGTGCTCCGCATGTCGCGCCGGGGATAATGTACTCCCAGAGGTTGTTCCCGTAGGTGGGAGGAAGGAGGATGCGTCAGCAGGACTTCACGGAGCGCAATACCAATGCCATGCGTCACCCGTTACGCGACAGGCCGTTGCGTAATCCTGGTCAATCGCTGGACGAGAAGATCGACTCCATCGTCAACAACGACATCGGCTCATGGATTCTGATCGCCCTGATTGTTTGGTTCTTGGCAGGGTGGGAGTTTTGCACTGAACTTCGAGGCTTGCCGCGGATGTCCGGCACATTCGCCCTCGCGGCGGTGCTGGCCACCGCGCTCGCTGCATGGAGAATCAAGGCGCTGCGGGAAAAGCTGCGGACGCTCAAGCTTGGCCGTGACGGCGAACGATTTGTTGGCCAATTTCTTGAAGGGCTGCGTCGGTCCGGCGCCTTTGTGTTTTCGTTGCGCATTCAAGATCACAGACTGTGATCTTGAACTTTGGACGGGCAGACCCGTGACACTCGCCCGCAGCCGACGCAGTTTCGAAACCTCGCCTTTCTGGGCGTAAAGGCCCGATTTGCCAGTAGGGCAACGCCGGGGAATCGAGCGAACATCCAAAGGCTTGCGCGCCAAATCAACAACATATCCCGCGTCGTTCTCTTCGTCGCCCCTGCCCAATTCGTGGTCGGATCGTGGTTTATTCGTGGCCGAGCGTGGTAGGGTGGTGCCCGCCACTCATCCAAGCGGCCGCGCCATGCCTTCGAATCTCTTCGCCAACATCCCTTCGACAGACCACCTGAGCTTCTGGGCTGACCACGGCCTGGATGCGCAGCGCGTCGCCAAGTTTCTGGATCTGAATAAGCGTGACATAGCTCATCTCGCGGACGTTTCGCCCGCCTCTGTGCGATGGGACCAGAAGATCCCGCAGGAAGTGCTGAACTACCTCACTGAGATCGCCGTCATCTGCGGTCTCGTGGCGCAGTTTTTCGACGGTGACGCGCGCAAGACTCAACTCTGGTTTCAGACGCGGAACCCTTTGCTCGGCAACATCTCGCCGCGCGACATGGTGCGTTACGGTCGGCACGAGAAACTTCGAAAGGTGGTGATGGAGGCCCTCACGGAAAACGGCATACCGGTTCCGTCAGCCGTGGACGTGACGATTCGAGAGGCCACGGGTGGTTCGAAAAAGAAACCCCGCACCTCCTAGCCGACTGCCGACGCAGGCCGTAGAACCCGGGCTGCCCTCTCTGGGCTTCCTTGAGGAGTTCACTCGAGGGACACTTTCGCAATGGCGCTCGGCAGGAAAGAATCTCGAGCGATTCAGTAAAACGCTGTTCTTCGACCTCGAGAGGCATCGAGCCCAGCACTCAGACGAATTGGTCGACGCGATCCGAAGTTCCACAAAGGGTCCGTTTGAATTCCGGGGCTGGGCTCGAGTGGTGGACTATCGCTATTCCATGGAGCCGCTTTCCATGGAAGGCAGCCTCAACGGTGACGGCGGACGATTCAATATCGGCCGAACGCTCAATCCCGCCGCATACACGCCATTTCCTTCGTTGTATGTGGCGGAAGATTTTCCAACGGCCTATCGCGAACGGTTTGGACTGGACAGGGACTTCGTTACCAATGGCCTGACCGCTGGCGAACTCGTCCTGAGGCGAGAAACGTCGTTCACGAGCATTGCGTTGGAGGGACGCGTGGATTGCTATATTGATGTTGGTGACGTCGACTCTTTGAAGGCGACAGCCGATGTTCTTCGTCGTTTCCAGATGCCGAACACGATTCCTGCGCAGGCCAGGCAATTGCGGCTCAAACCACCTGGGCTCGTGCGAACTGCTCAAGGTCTGCAGCGGCAACTTCTCAGCCGGAACTGGCGGCTGGAGCCTGCACAGTATGATTTGCCGTCCAACTCACAGATCTTCGGCAGGCTGTGTTCCGCGGCGGGAGTTCACGCGATCCTTTATCCATCTGCCCGGGACGCCACCAGGAGATGCCTGGCATTGATGCCGCAGAACTGGAGAGACTCTGAGTCGTTCGTCGAGCTTAAGGGACCGATTCCAGAGTCTGTGCGATTGCGCCGAATGGACGGCAAGTAGGATTCAGTCCCGTTGCTGAGTTCTGCTTTGCAATTCCGTAGTCAATCCGGAGCACTTCCTGAGGCTTCCGGAGGTGCGTTCCTGCTCTAGTCGCCCTCAACGGAGCCGAGTAGTTCGGCCCCGCCCATCGGCACTGGAGGGCCAGGAACATGAAAATCAAGGGTTTGCTCATCGGTCTGTCGGCTGGCGTACTCACGATCGCGCTCAGCAGCTCGGCGGTGGGTCACGACGGGCACGACTCGGGCCATCGTCACGTGAATCAAAAACCGTCACCACACAGCGGCGAACTGGTCCGCATCGTTCGCGAATCCACCAAGCGCTTCCACGACATCAACCAGGCCAAATCCGAGGGCTACCAGCTGCTCTTCGGCTGCGTCAGCGGCCCGGACGACGGCGCGATGGGCATGCACTACGTGAACCTGGGGCTGGTGGCGGACGGGGTGCTGGATCCGACGCGCCCGGAAATCGTCATCTACGAGCCGCAGCCTAATGGCGGCCGCAAGCTGATCGGCGCGGACTTCCTCATCTTCTACGACGCCTGGCACGCCTCGAACAAGAACACGCCGCAGCTCATGGGCCCGCTCATGCACCTGATCGACGCGCCCAACCGCTACGGCCTGCCGGCGTTCTACACGCTGCACGTCTGGGCCTGGAAGCCGAGCCCGACGGGTGCGTTCGTGAACTGGCACGCGGACGTGTCCTGCGAACACTACACGCCCGGAGACTGAACGTGTCGTCTCCTATCTACCGCGGCGCGGCGTTCCTGTTCTCCATCGCCTGTTATGGCGTGTTCCTGCTGGTGTTCCTCTACCTGCTCGCGTTCCTGGCGAACCTGCAGGCGACGCCGCTGGCGGACGCCTATCCACTGCTCAAAGAATGGGTGCCGCTGTCCATCGATCTCGGCCGCAACATGGGATCGGTGGCCTCCGCGGTGCTGGTGAACACGGCGTTGATCCTGCTCTTCGGCCTGCAGCACTCGGTCATGGCGCGTCCGGCGTTCAAGCGGGCCTGGACGCGCCTGGTGCCGAAGGAGCTGGAGCGCAGTGTCTACG
>JAEZCR010000055.1 GCA_023433465.1 Pseudomonadota bacterium
GATCGGCGGGGCTGCCGGTGACCTCGGCGATGATCTTTCGCTGATCGGCGACGACCTGCTCGAGTAGTTGGGTGGCGGTGCCTTCGGCCATGGCTTCATCGCCGTCACCGCGCATGCCGACGGTGACGACGGTCTCATACCCCTTGCCGCCCTTCGACATCATTCGCTCGATGCCGCCGCGCCAGAATTTGCGCAGGTTCTCGCCGTTGGTCGAGTAGTTCCACTTGCCGCCGGTGACGCCCTGCTCCTTGTTGCGGTGCCATTCGGCGTGCGCGCGCGTCATCGGCTCGTGGTGCGAGGTGCCCATCACGACGCCCATCGCGTCCGCAAGCACCATATTCTGCGGGTCGTCGTCGTTGAAGGCGCGCGGCTGCCACATCGCGGGCCACAGGTAGTTGCCCTTCAGGCGCAGCAATAGCTCGAACACGTGCGCGTATAGCTTGTGATTGGCGCCGCCGAACTGCTTCTGCGCCCACGTCGTGAAGGCCGGGGCTTCGTCGTTGATGAAGAATCCGCGGTAGCGCACCTTTGGCTGGTCGCGCCTCGCGCCCGCGGTGAGATAGACGTTTGTCTGGCGCGCGATCGGCACGTCGGCGAACCAGTACCAGGGCGAGACGCCTATCTTCTCGGAGAGGTCGTAGAGGCCGAAGACCACGCCGCGGCGGTCGGAGCCGGCGATCACGAGCGCGCGCGACACGTTCGGGAACGGCTGCTCGACGACGAGCTGGCGGAACGCTTCCCATTGGCCGGGCAGATCCGCGACGTCGATCTTGCCGGCGCGAGCGAGCTCGTCGATGACCTTGCTCTCGCCCACGATCCCCGCGATGACGAGCGGGCCCCGCGCGGCGGCGATATCGGCCACCTGCGCCGCGGTCTTGCCGCTGACACGCTCGAGGTCGCCCACGAAGCTCGTGGCTGCGAGTCTCACCGCGGAGTTCGCCTGCGCGTCGATGAAAACCGCGGCGGGCTGGCCGTTCGCAATCAGCGAGAAACTGCTGGATGCAGCCTTTCCGCAGACCGATACAGGCTGTGTGCAGGCGAAAACAGGAGCGGCGGACACGAGTAGCAAGGTGAATGCGAGGCGGGCCGCGAATTTCATCAACAGCTCTCCGGAGCAGCGAGTCTTCAAGAGCGGCGGACCATATCACGAGCCACATGAACGGGGTCCGCATGCAGGGAATCGGCAGGAGTGGACTCGTGATCCGTCCCCTGCCGGAGGTCTGTCCCCTTTTGCTAGGAAACGAGGAATGTCCCCATTTCGGCGAGCCAGTCGGCGAATGGGGCGTAGATATCGCTGCGAGCCAGCCACATGCGGAACGGCCACGACGCGAGCAGGACGAGTCCACCCCACGCGTACACCGGGTGCACCGAGTGGTGACGTCGCCAGTCGTACGCGAGGCACCAGGCGATCAGGCAGAGCACGGCCAGCGGCTGAATGATCGGCGATAGCGGCCCGACCCCCACCAGACCCGCGAGTCTTCCCACGGCGGGGCCGATGATCGAAATCATCGCGAGCACCATCAGCCGCTTGTGGAATTCGGACTTGCGCCTGAATCGCAGGGCGAGCGCGAAGAGCACCGAAAACAGGACCGTGGTCGTAAGGGGAACGGTGGTGAACTGGGCGTTCGTCAGTCCACTGGGGCGCAGTCCGGGCTGCGCCGCGTTCACGGTCAGAGTAAGTACGCCGATGACCACCATGGCGCTGGCGAGCCCCACACCGGCCACTCCCAACCTCATGTGAAGGTCGACGCGCCGGGAGGCAACCAGTCGCGTCTGTACGATGAACAGCGCGAGCCAGGCCGTCGAAACGAGGCCGTGCAGATGCACGAGCAGCGTCAGCGGCGGGAGGTCGTACAGGACGCGCAGGTAGTAAGTCCTCGAAAATGCGAGAAAAATCAGCACCGCGAACAACATTGCGAAGTGCGAGTAGAAACGTGGACGGATGACGGCGGACATGTTCGATCTCCCAAAGTGGACCGCGGCCGAACATCCGCCTCCGAAAGCCGGTTAAGCCATAAACGGCCGCTTGCTTTGGTCTTACTTCTTCCTTATCCGCCGGTATTCTTGTTGCCGCGTGGCGACGGAAACGGAAATCCAATTCGATGGCTGGACGGTCAATCGCGTCTCGGGCGAGCTGAGACACGATGACCGCGCTTCCCGCCTTCAGCCGCAACCCTTACGTATCCTCATCGAGCTATACGATCACGCCGGTGAGATCGTCACGCGTGAACAACTCGTAAAAGTGCTCTGGCCGCAAGGCGTAGTCGATTTCGACAACGGCCTCAACGTTGCGGTGCGCAAACTACGCGTGGCGCTCGACGATGTCGGTGACGTGCCGAAATACATCGAGACGCTTCCGCGAGTCGGGTATCGGTTCATCGCGAAGCCGGGGGACGCGGCGACCAACCTGACGGGTGAATCGTCAAGCGGCCTTCCGCGCCGGGCACGAGTCGCGCTCATCGCAAGTCTGCTGGTGGCCGCGGTGGGCGCGTTCACCTGGTGGGCATGGAATACGGCGCCGGAAGCGAAATCCCCGCAGGCCGCCCGGTCGGCACCGTCGAAGCATGTGCCCAGCGAACGCGCCCGCGAGTTCTACCTCGAAGGGCTGCGAAATCGCTCGCGGCGCGACATCGACCCATCCGAGATCGCGCTCGAGAGCTTCAGGAATGCCGTCCGCGAAGATCCCAACTTCCCGGAAGCCTGGGCCGCCATCGCCGACATGAAAGCCGCAATGGTGATCCGACACAGGAACACCTGGGCGCAGACGCATCCCGTCGCGCTCGAAGCAGCGCAGCGCGCGATCGAGCTGGATGAGAACAATCCGCACGGGTACATCGCGCTCGCAATGGTGCGCATGGATCTCGAGTGGGATTTCGTGGAAGCGCAGCGCGCGCTGGACCGCGCACGCGATCTCAATCCGGAGTTGTCACGCATCTGGCACCACTACGGAATGTGGCATGGGCGCCTTGGTCACGTCGACGAAGCGCTCGCGGACATGCGCAAGGCGCGCGAGCTCGAGCCGATGCTGCTGCTGTATCAGTCAAACTACGCGCTGATTCTCTACAACGCGCGGCGCTACGACGAGGTGATCAAGTTCCTCACGCCCCTGGTGGAGGCGAACCCGAATTTCGTGCATGCACGCAGCGTGCTCGCGAACGCGATGATCGCGACCGGCGATCTCGATGGCGCGGAAAAGCAGTTGGCGCTGCGGCCCGCGCGCGATCTGTTCCAGGCGGAGGTGGGTTACCTGGCGGCCCGGAAGGGAGATCGTGAGGGTGCGATGTCAGAGATCGCGCGCCTCGAGCAGATGAGCAGCAAGGGCTTCGGCACGGGTTACGCGATGGCGGTGATATACGCCGCGCTGGGCGACCTGGACCGCGGCTGCGAATACCTCGCGCGCGCCGTCGATGATCATTCGATGATGCTCTTCTGGATGCGGCTCGATCCGCACCTGGACCCATTGCGCGGCCGGCAGTGTTTCATGGAGGCCGAGAAGCGGGTGTACGCGAAGTCCGCGGACGGGGGGCCGACCTGAGGTCTGTCCCCGTTTGCCAGGGAACGGGGAATGTCCCCATTTCACCGGGAGGTGGCGAGTGAGAAAGTGGTTAGCCGTCGGTGCGCTCGGCGCGGCAGTGACTTTGGGGCTGGCGTATTGGAAGTTCGGGAACACGACGCTCACGGCCGAGGAACTCGCGAAGTTGCCGCAGCCCGAACAGAACCTCATCGTCTACGACGCGTTCCTCCAGAACCTCGAGCTCCATTACTTCGACCGGAAGTCGCTGCACTCGGACGAGTGGATGGCGCGCTTCAAGGAGTTTCGCGACAAGGCGGCGGCGGCGCCGTCAAGTGTGGCGCTGTATACGGACGTGTTGTTCCAGCTCTGCCAGACCTTTCCGCATTCACATGTCGCCGTGATACCACCTCACTACGGCAAGTCGTTTCTGCCGCCGCCGGCCAAACCCGGGGCTGAATCCGTTCCCGTTCGGCCGGTGGATACCATGGACGCGGAGACTCGCGCGGCACTGTGGAATTCAGGACCGGGTTTCGACTTCGTGGAACTGCGCCGCGCCGGCGGCCGATGGTTAGTCGTCGGCGACGTCATCGCGGCAAGTCCCGCGGAGCGCGCCGGCATCGAACCCGGCTGGGGAATATCCGCGTTTTCGCAGAGTTCGGATGCGACGGGGGTGCATTTCAAGGGTGAGTTCCTGAAGTTCACGCAGGAGCAGGCATTCCGGCGTGACCACTCGCACACGATCGAAACACCCGAGCGCATGGCCGTCGTTTACGACCTCGAGGTGCTGCCGGCGCGCGCGCCGTTCGTGAGTTCGCGACTCGACGGCGGTGTCACGTACGTGCGCTTCGATGGATTCACGGACAGCGCGATCGTAGACCAGGCGCTCGCGGCCATCGGCGCGGCCGGACCCGAAGGGCTCATCGTCGACCTGCGACGCAATCGGGGCGGGCTGGTCCCGGAGATGACGCGCTTCGCGGGTAGTTTGCTCGGACCGGATGCGTATCTTGGCGCGGATCGCAAGAGGTTTGGCGTCGTCGACAACCGCACCGATTCGGATGCACGCGGTTACGAGGGGCCCGTCGTCGTGCTGGTCGGCCCATCTACCAGCAGCGCCGCGGAAGTGCTCGCGGCGGCGGTGCAGGACAACGAGCGCGGGACGTTGATCGGTCGCTCGACCAATGGATCGGTGCTCACTTCGTACACGTTGCCGCTGCCGGACGGCGGTGCGGTGCAGGTGCCCGCGATGGAGTTCATTCGCGCGAAGGAACGCAGCATCGAGGGCGTGGGTGTGACGCCCGACATTCTTCTGATGCCGACGCTGGAGGACGTGCGCACGGGGCGTGATCCGTTGATCGAGCGCGCATTGGTGGAGATCGAAAAGCGGGGACACAAATGAGATAAGGGGACAGACGTGAGTCTGCCCCCTCTCCTGGCGATCTGAGGTCTGTCCCCGTTTCCCAGGAAACGAGGAGTGTCCCCATTACTTCAAGGCTGCTTCCAGGCCTGAAACGTGCTTCGCCCCCTCGAGAACCTTCAGCGACGAGCCTTCGAAGTCCTTGCCGACGGGCTCATAACGGCCGCCGAGGCATTGGCTCAGGAATCCTTCCGCGATCGCATAGAACGACGTGCGGTTCATCGGCCGCGCGAAGCCGTGGCCTTCATCCGGGTACAACACGTAGGTCACCGGGATATTCTTCTCTTTCATCGCGTTGACGATCTGGTCCGCCTCGGCCTGCTTCACGCGCGGATCGTTCGCGCCCTGCGCGATCAGCAGCGGCTTCTTGATCTTCGCCACGTGAGTCAGCGGCGAGCGCTCGTGCAGCAGCTTCTTGCCCTCTTCCGTGCGCGGATCGCCGACACGCTGGGCGAACTCCTCGAAGAACGCCTTCCAGTACGGAGGGATCGACGCGAGCAGCGTGTCGAGATTCGACGGGCCGACGATGTCGACGCCGCACGCGAACGTATCCGGTGTGAACGTGAGTCCGACCAGCGTCGCGTAACCGCCATACGAACCACCGTAGATGGCGACTTTGTCCGCGGTCGTGATCTTCTGCTTCACGGCCCACTCGACGGCGTCGATCAGGTCATCGTGCATCTTGCCCGCCCACTCCTTGTTGGACGCGTTCACGAAGGCCTTCCCGAAACCGGTGGAGCCGCGGTAGTTCACCGAGAACGCGGCATAACCGCGGTTCGCGAGCCACTGGTGCTCGTTGTCGAAACCGTAGGTGTCGCGCGCCCACGGGCCACCGTGCACGTTCAGCACCAGCGGCACCGGCGCATCCGGGATGCCATCGTTGTTCTTGTCGGAGCCGGGCGGCAGCGACAGATAGGACACGAGCGTCAGGCCGTCACGCGCCTTGATCTCGAGCGACTGCATCGGCACGAGCGGCGACTTGGCGAGGACGGGACGCTGATCGAACAGCTTCGTGACCTTGCCTGCCTGGCGATCGTAAAGATAGGCCGAAGCGGGCTTGGTCGCTTCGTCGACCGCGATCGTCCAGACCGAATCGTCGAGCGTGCGGTTCGTGACGGTGAATCCGTCGCCGAGCTCCTTCGTCAGTAACTCGACGTCCTTCTTCACCGCAGGATCGAGCACCACGATCTCGGGCTTGAGATAGTTCACCGTGAATCCCTGGACCTTGCCGGTCTTGGGATGGGCCCAGATCTGTTCGACGTCCGCCTTGTCGCTCGAACCGATCAGCGTCGTCTTGCCGGTTTCGATGTCGACACGCTCGAGCGCGGACTTGTCGCGGCCGACGGAGGTCAGCAGCAGCGCCGTCTTGCCGCTCTCCTCGACGCCGACCACGCCGGAGGTGAGCGAATCCTCCTGTGGAATCTTGAGCACGCTAACCCACTGGTCGCCGGCGCGACGGAAGACTTCCGAGCCATCGGCATTGTTCTTCATCGCGAGCTTCGGCTTGAGGTCGAAGTCGAGGTAGTACTGCGCGAACTCCTGGTCGTTCTTCTCGATCAGCGTGCGCTTGCCGGTCGCGATCTCGATTTCGTAGAGATCGTGCCACTCGGGCACGCGGTCATTGAGGGCCACCGCGACGATGCCGGGCTTCTTCCACGAAAGGTCCGAGATCTCGGCGCGCACACCCTTGAGAGGCGTGAGGTCCTTCTGCTCGCCGGTGGTCACGTCGACCGCGTAGACGCGCCAGTTCTCGTCGCCACCCTCGTCCTGCCGATAAAGCACGTGTTTGCCATCGAACGACCACAGGTGCTGGCGGATGCCGCGCTTCTGATCGTTCGTGATGGGCTTGGCCGCATCGAGCTTGCCGCGCTCGGCCACCCAGACGTTGAGCACGCCGTCGCGCGGCGCGATGAACGAAATGTACTTGCCGTCGGGCGAGATGCGTCCCTGCGCCTTTTCGGGATTGCCGAACAACGCGGAGCGCGGAATGAGCGCCACGCCCGAAACCACGTCGGCGGCCTTGTTCTGGGCGAAAGCCAGTGAACCGAAGAGCATGGCGGCCGCGAGGCCGCCGGCGATGATCTTTTTCATGTTGAGTTTCCGGGTAGGCCCGGCCGCTGTTCTGATGGGCCGCATTCTATATAGAGAATGGGTCCGCGGGGCATTGGAGCGACGAATAACCGGGGGATCCGAGCTGTTCTGTCGCCAGGACGTTGCCCCGACGGCGGGTTCGTGTCGGGTCCGGCGACACGTCCGACTGTGGCATGCTTGCGCAAACTCGAAAGGACGCCTCGATGCCCGATTCATTGCGTTTCGGCCGACGGATCGCCGCGCCCCTGCTCTATCTCCTCGCATTCACGACGCCCAGCATGGCCAAACAATCTCTCCTCTATATCGCCACCCAGGACCCGCAGAAGATGGGCATCGCCCTCGCGGAGTTCGATCCGGATACGGGGACGCTGTCCGCGCCGAAGTTGATCGCCGAAACGCGCGATCCCGCGCACTTCACGATCACGCGCGACGGGACGCACCTGTACATGTGCAACACGGGCACCCCCGGCGGCGTGAGCGCCTTCGCGATCGACCGCGAAACGGGGGCGCCGAAGCTGCTCAATTACAAGGAATCCAGGGGCCGCGGTCCTAGCTACATCAGCGTGGACGGCAGTGGCCGCTACGTGCTCGACGCGAACTACGGCGGTGGCTACGTCGAGGTGTTGTCGCTCGCGAAGGACGGCTCGCTCGATCAACGGACCGCGATGGTCGAGCACACGGGCTCGAGCGTGCATCCGCAGCGGCAGACGAAGCCGTATGCGCACTGGTTCGGTACCGACCCATCCAACAAGTTCGCGCTGGCGGCCGATCTCGGCACGGACGAGATCATCGTGTACCAGCTCGACCCGGCCACCGGAAAGCTCGCGCACGGCGCGAAGGTCAAGGTCCCGCCCGGCATGGGGCCGCGCCATCTCGTGTTCCATCCGGACGGCAAGTGGCTTTACGCCATCGCGGAACTCGGCAACGAAGTGATGGCATTCAACTGGGATGTAAAGGACGGCGCGCTCTCGCAGTTCCAGTCGGTGAAGACTCTCGCGGCGGATTTCAGCGGGCAGAACACGGCGGCGGAGATCGCGATCCATGCCAATGGCCGGTATCTCTACGCGTCGAATCGCGGCGAGGACACCCTCGTCGTGTACGCGATCGACGAGAAGACGGGGGAACTTTCGTTCCGGCAGCGGATTTCCTCGCGCGGCAGGACTCCGCGTTATTTCACGTTCGACCCGTCTAACAAGTGGCTCATCGTGAGCAACCAGGAAGGCGCGAGCATCGTGGTCTTCTCGGTGAACGCACGGACCGGCGAGCTCGCTCCCGTCGGCGAGCCGGTGTCGCTCAACAAGCCCATGGCCGTGGTGTTTGCACCGCAATAGCACATTGCGGCATGAGCCCTTGCGGGGTGTTTGTTAGGAGCGACGTCGCTGATCTGCTACGTGTCACATGCGCGGACGCGGATCGGGGCCGCACCGCAAACAAGATGGTGACCTCGAGGCCTGAGAATCCGCCGGGCGCATCCTTATCCTGACAACATGAACGATACCCACGATCCGGCATTCGAGGCGGACGCGAGGCGCGACGAACTGATTTCCCTGTTTCTCGGCCGTACGGTCGAAGAGGTGGAACAGATGCGGCGCAACGTTCCCTCACTCATCGCGGGCGACGACGCCGCCTGGCGTCACCTGCGATTCTGCGCGCAGCGAATTCGCGGCACGGCGCATGCGCTCGATCTCGGAGTGCTCAGTGCCTGCGCGCGCGAGCTCGAGGCGCTTGCGGAGGAACGCTTCAAGCGCACGGATATCGATGCGCATTTCCTGCTGAGCGTGACCAGCGCAATCGAAATGGTGGCGATCGAACTCGCCGAGATCAGACGATCCGCAGCATTCTGAGAATCGGGTCGTACAGCATCGACATGCCCTGCATCGCGCACAGCGTCGCGAGCAGCGACAGCTCGATGCCGTGCCGCGCGCGCAGATCGTTGATGCGGAACACGTCTCCGACCATGCGGTGCGCGAAAGCCGGCGACAGCCGCTTGCGAAGCACTTCGCGATCGTCCGTCGGCACATCGAGTGCCTCGAGCAGCGTGCCAACGATGTTGACGGCGGTCTTGACCTGGCTGCCCGAGTTGCGTCCGCTGAGATAGTGCTTCGAGCGCTCCGCGATGTACTTCGCGGTGTCGGTGTCGGCCGCGCAGTGCTTCGACCAGAACGGCAGCAGCACGTCGTGGATGAGCGGCTGCAGCCGCTCGCGCTCCACATCCGACAGCGTTGACGCCTCGAGCGACGCGATCATCGCGGCGGATACCGCGGCGCAGATCTCCCGGCGGCGCGTGGGCGCGTCGTCGCCCGACGGCTGCGCGTCGTATCGAGCAAGAATCTCGACAACGTTATCGGTGAATTCGCTGAGACTCACGCCGAATTCGCGCGCAAGCCTGCTCGCGGGAATGCCCCGTCTCTTCCCTGGCATCAAGTGAATCCTGGTAACTGTCCCTGCGAAAGCCGTATGCCCTTTCGCTCGCCCCTGCCCCCAGTTCGATCTTCGCCTGTTGCCAGCGAGGCGACCCCGCTGCGCCTGCAGCGCGTCCTCATCGAACGTTGTCGCGATGCTATGTCATGGCGTCGCGCGTCGAAACCCAGGACGCCACGGTATCGGCAAACGCCTACAAACCATTTTCCGGATTACAGATTGCGAAGGCCGGGAAGTACTCGCTCATCATGCGGTCGCGATAGGCCACGAGGTTCGGGAATTTCCGGACCGCGTCGTGCAGCGGCGATTCGAAGACCGGCGCGAGCGTCCCGGCGACGAACGCGAACACCGTCGCATCCGCACCGCAGGGTTCGGCACCGAGCAAGTACCGGTTGTCGCCGAGCATGTCCGAGAGCGACGCGATGGCGCGAGCGGCCATCGCAGTGGTCTCCGCTTCGGTGTGGCGCCCCAGACCGTGCGCGTGCAAAGTGCGCCGGATGCTTCGCCGCACGAAGGTTTCGGCGAGCGGACGGACGAACGCCGGCGCACGCTTGAAGAACAGCTTTGGTCCTCGCTCGAAGTTCGCGTCATCGATCCAGCGCCAGTACACCATCAGCCAGTAGAAGTGATCCTCGAGCATCTTGTCGACGGCCCAGGCGATGCCGCGTTCGCGCGCCGACAACGCGCGGTCGAAGTCGATGCCGTGTCGGTTCTCGAGATACATGCGGATCAGCGTCGAATCCGCGACGATCGTTCCGTCGTCGTCGATGTACGGTAGTTTGCCCTTGGGCGCGCCCTTGAATCCGCGGGGGTTCGTCCGGTACGGGAGGCCGGATAGTTTGAGCAGCATCTCCCCCTTCATGACGAAAGGGCTGGGATCGGGCAGTCCGAAGTGCGGTCCGAACGTGAAGAGCGTGATCATGGTCAGTCCTCGATCTGGATCCGCTTCATCCGGCCGGAGAGGCCGCTGCGGATCGTGACCTGTGCCTTGCGCACGCCGAAATGCCGCGCCACCAGCTCGATCACCGCGGCGTTCGCCTTGCCGTCGACCGGCGGCGCCTTCACACGGGCGATCCAACTACCGTCCGGCTGCTCGACGAGGGAGTCCTCGCGTGATCCCGGTTTGACCTTGAGCTGCAGTGTTCTCATTGAGGGCGTCTCGCGGGTGCGATTATGCGGTAAACGCTGTCATTTGCCGCCGATTGCTCCAACACCGGGCGTTGCGACGCATCGCACGATCACGCGCGGTGCGTGCGGGGCGGCGACGCACCGCAAATCAACGCGTTTCCGTTGGCACAGCGCTTGCTCCGCAAAGTGCATGGTCGGAGAAATGCATGACGCAAGACGACATCGTGTTAGTCCAGCAGAGCTGGAGAAAGGCGCTCGAAAACAAGGACTCGGTTGCGGCGGCCTTCTATCCGAAACTCTTCGAGCTCGACGCGACGCTACAGCCACTGCTCGAATCTGATATGCGCGACAGCGGGCGCAAGCTGCTCCACCTGATCACGACGGTGGTGAGAGGCCTCGATCGGGTGGAGTTCCTGCTGCCCGCGGTGCGCGACTTCGGACGACGCCAATCGAAGTACAACATCACGGATGGGCACCACAGCGCGGTTGCGAACGCACTCCTGTGGTCGCTCGAGCACACCCTCAACGGTGAGTTCACGCCGCAGGTGAAGTCCGCATGGATCGTCACCTACGGAGTGCTCTCACAAACGATGAGAACGTGACTCACACCAACCGCGCAGCCCCCGCTTCGAGCAGCGCGTGCGCTGCATCCGCAAAGACGCGCCCGAGGTCGCGGTCCATCGCAACCGCGGACGCCTGCTGGAACTGGGTGCCCATCACCACGAGGTCCGCGCCGCTCAGGGTCTCGCTGAACCAGGGCGGCGCCGGCCACGGGAATGGCCAGCGGATCCGCAATGCGTTGTCGCAGACGTCGTCGACGAAGCGGGCCACGTGACCGGCGACGATCAGGTGTCCGGGCTCCCCGTCGGGACGGGGGATCAGGTCGGCGAGCTCGCCGACATTCGTCATGCGTTCGGTGAATTCGAGGATCACGGCGGCCAGGAAGGCCGGCCGGGGCGGCAGGGGCTGCGGGTTCAGCGCCACCAGCGAGGCCGGATCCCCGCCTATGACCTCCCAGATCTCCGGATGCTTCTCCGCGATGACGCGCCACACGTGCGCGCCGCCCGCGTTCCCGAGCACGGAACGCTCGAGCGCCCGGCGGATGTACCGGTCCAGCGGACCCGGGGCCGCGCGGCTTTCCGGATGCGGGTACCCGGTCGTGAGCTGGCTAACTAACGCAGCCAGCGCCCGGGCGGACAGGTACTTCTGCCGGTACAGCGTCCGGGGCTCGGGCAGCTCGGGCGCGGCACTGAGTTGAGCATTGGATTGCATGGCGACCTCCCGTTTCTCGAAAGGCGGGCAGATTCCACGTTCTGGTAACTTCGAGGCGATGGACGGCCGCTGACTCATGGGTGATTTGTCTATGATTCGGCTCCCGAGAACGAGGCGAGCATGGACAAGCGCGTAATCAGGTTCGACGGATGGCTCGTCGACTTCGAATCCGGCGAGATCTCGAAAGACGGCACGACGACCCGTCTGCAGGACCAGCCCCTGGCGGTCCTCGACGAGCTCACGCAACGGCCCGGCGAGGTCGTGACCCGCGAGCAGCTCATCGCCCGGCTGTGGCCCACCGGCGTGGTCGAATTCGACACCGGGCTCAATACCGCGGTGCGCAAGCTGCGCAACGCCCTCGGCGACGATGCAGATACGCCGCGCTATATAGAGACCCTGCCGCGCAAGGGCTACCGTTTCATCGCGCCCCTCGAGTCCTCGAGGGTCGCCGATCCCGCACCGCCGCAATACGAAAGCCCGGCCGCGGCGCACACCTCATCGGATGATCCCGCCACAGACAACCGGCCCGCGGCGCGCCGCCGACTCGCGCTCGGTTTCGGCAGCCTGGCCGCCGCCGTCGTGCTGGCCGTGATCGCGTGGACCATGCCCGGCCCCTGGTTCGGCCAGGCACATGCCGGTGACGAACCGCCGACGATCGTCGTCCTTCCGCTGGTCGACATGAGCGTCGACCAGAAGGAGCAGTCGCTGTGCGACGGACTCACCGAGGAGCTTTCGAACTGGCTGGCGCACATTCCCACGCTGCGCGTGGTCGCACGCACCTCCGCGTTCGCGTTCAAGGGCGAGAACAAGGACGTGCGCGAGATCGCGAAGGCGCTCGACGCGACCCACGTGCTCGAAGGAAGCCTGCGCCGCTCGGGCCAGAACCTGCGCGTCACCGTGCAGCTCATCGAGGCGAAGCGCGGCGTGCACATCTGGTCGGACACCTACGCGCTGCCCATCGGCGACATCTTCCTCATCGAAGACACGGTGTCGCGCTCGGTGGCCGAAGCGCTGCATCTCAAGCTCGCCGCGGACACCGCGGAGGCCTGGGCGCAACGCCAGCCGCGCAAGATGGAAGCCTACGAGCTCTACCTGCTCGGCCGCGCGCGCGAGCGCGAGCGCACGGCCACGGACAATCTCAAGGCCATCGACTACTACCGGCGCGCGCTCGAGGCGGATCCCGAATACGCGCTGGCGCTGGCCTCCCTCTCGGGCGCGCTGATCAGCACGCGGCGTCTCAACGATCGTCCGCTCGAGGAAGTCATCATCGAAGCCGAGCCGCTGCTGAATCGCGCGCTCGAGCTCGAGCCGACGCTGGCCGATGCGCTCGCGGTCAAGGGCTGGATGATGACCGAGCAGCTTCGCTTCGACGAGGCGAGCGCGCTGCTCGAGCATGCGCTGCGGATCAATCCGAATGACGCGATCAGTCATCGCACGCTCGGCGACCTCCAGAGCAGTCGCGGCAATCCCCGCAAGGCGCTCGAACACTTCACGACGGCCGCGCGCCTCGATCCGATGGATTTCCTCTCGCAGGTGCTGCGCTGCCTGGAGCTGACCGACCTCGCGGAATATGCCGAGGCCGCCAGCGCCTGCTCCCGCGGACGCGAGCTCGATCCAGCCAATCTCTGGGGACCTCTCGCCACGGCGTGGATCGATCGCGCTCAGGGCAATACATCCGGCGCGCTCCTCTGGATCGACGAGGCGCGCAAGCTCTCGCCCGGAAATCCGATGCTGGTGAATCAGAAGGTGGACCTGCTGCTGTCGCTCGGCAGGATCGAGGAGGCCCGCGCCGCCGCGGCCGAGGCGCCCGCCGACGGCAGCTTCGATCATTTCTCGCGCGGTGGCCGGCTGATCTACGCGGAGAAGGGTCCGGCCGCGCTGCGCGAATGGATCGCGGCGAACGCACTGCAGGCCAAGGCGACCACGAGCGCCGAGCTGCGCGCGCTCGCGCACCTGCAGTGGATGGCGGGAGAACCGCTGGCCGCGCGCGGCACGCTCGAACACGCGGACCGCATCCTGCCCGCGCCGCTCGTCGACCGGATCGACGGCAGCCAGATCCGGCACGCGGCCTCCGCGGCGCTGGTCCGCGCGGGCATCGAGCTCGAATCCAAGGGCGACCTGACCCGCGCGCACAGGTTACTGGACGATCTCGACGGGCTGCTCAACCGCTTCGAGCAGAATGGCGGCCAGCACTACGGGCTCTATTCCCTGCGCGCGGAATCCCTGGCGCTGCGCGGCCGCAAGACCGAAGCACAGGCCGCGATCGACGAAGCCTGGAGGCGCGGCTGGCGCAGCTCCTGGATTTTGCGCAATGAGCCGTTCTTCGCGGGGATCGACGTTCCAGGCGCGGAGTCGGACGCGAAGTCGCTCTAGCGAATCGGCGGATCCGGTCCTTCGTTTCCCGGAGTACGTTTGGTTTTCTTCTTTTTTGCCTTGGCCATGCGCGTTCTCCTTGGGCGGTTCCCTGATAATCCGGCAACCGCGCGCGTCAGGCAACCGTCCTCTTGCGCGTGAGCCGGCCCAGCAGCACGCCGAGTCCGAAGCCGAAGAGCGCGTACAGCGCGAGCGCGCCGTAGTAGATCGCGTCGGGCCGCGTCAACACCCATTCGGCCGGTAGCAGATGTTTGCGCAGCAGGTTCCACGCCACGACGCCGAGCGCCAGGGCCATCGCCGAATACACCGGCCAGCGCCAGTACGCGCGCGTGTCCGCGCGCATGAGCAGGAGACCGGCCAGCATCGCGGTCGCGGTGATGGCATAGGCGATCGCGAGTTCGGCGAGCTGCAGATTCATCGTGCGCGTACTCCCGGTGACGCGATGTGGAATTCGGAACCGCAACCCTGGTCGTGACGCGGCAGGCGCGCGCAATCGAGCAACGTACCCGGCGCGCCGCCCGGGCCGTCGTTGTCCACGCACTGCCGTATCTCGACGAGGAATGGCTGGCCGCGACGTCCCGGCGGCGCGTCGCGCAACGTCCGGCAATGCAGCGTGAAGGTCGCTCCGATGCCGGGCTCGTAGGCTTCCGCGACATCGCGCAGCTCCTCCGGCGTGGTCGTCTCGCCCGCCAGAGTAGTTAGTTTGGCGCCCAGCGCGCCGTCGAGCACGCGCGCCAGATCGATCGTGCGGCGGAAGTACTCGTCGTCGTCGAGGCCGCTGCAGCCGCCGTGTTTCTTCCACTCGTGTTCGTGCAGGTTCGCGACCAGGCCGGGCATCCAGTCGGCCAGTTCCTGTTCGAGCGCGGGGTCGAGATCGAGCGCGCGTGCCGGGCAATCACGCGGATACGTGCGCGGCGCGAGGTTCTCGGGCCATAACCCGTGGATCACGAGGGGACGCGGCGAACGCGCGCGGCATTCGGGGATGTGCGCACGGCCGTCGGCGCAGAACGCGGGATGCACGGTGAGCGCGAGCAGGTAGAAATCGAATGCGGGTCTGGCGGCCGGGGCGGCCGGCCCATGACCCGTCGCCGTCGCGATGGGATGGGCGGCCGAGTCGCCCGACATGCGCCATGCATACCAGGCCACCACCGCGCCCACGACGAGCACCGAGGCGACGAGCCATGTCCTGTGCTGCCGAAAAAATGCCACGCGCGCCAGAATTCACCGGAACTGATGCCAAATCAAGCCACTCCCATGTCTGGCCTGCGACGTCCATGATGGCCATCGCAGGCTCGTGCGTCTCATACAGTTATAGTTGCGCCCCGCTGCAAGCCCTTTCGTGTCATCAACAAACCGGGACCCCATGAAACCTTCCGTTCTGTTTTCCCGCCTCGCGATCCTGTTGATCTCCGGAGTTACCGTCGTGTGCGCGCAGACGCTCACGCTTTCCCCCGATGAACGCCTGCCCACGCCCGTCGTGGACCCGGCGTCGGACGAAGCCGAGCTCGCGCTCAAGCACTTCACGCTGCCGGAAGGATTGCAGGCCCGGCTGTGGGCCGCCGAGCCGATGCTGGCGAATCCCGTGGCGTTCGACTTCGACGAGAAGGGCCGGCTGTTCGTCTCCGAGACGCATCGTTATCACTCGAGTGTGCTCGACATCCGCAACTACATGCCGATGCTCGAGATCGATCTCGCCGCGCGCACGATCGAGGACCGCTCGAAGCTGATCCACGGCCTGTTCGGCGAGGAACAGGCGAAGCAGTTCGCGATCGAGAGCGAGATCGTGCGGCTGGTCGAGGACACCGACGGCGACGGCGTCGCGGACAAGTCGAGCGTCTTCGCGGATGAGTTCAACAGTGAGCTCGACGGCATCGCCTCGGGCGTACTCGCGCGCCACGGCAAGGTCTGGTTCACGAACATTCCCAGCCTGTGGCTGCTGACGGAACAGGCCAACGCGAAACCGAAGCGCGAGGAGCTGCTGCGTGGCTTCGGCGTGCGCTTCAATTTCACGGGCCATGATTTCCACGGTCTCGCGGTCGGTCACGACGGCAAGCTGTATTACTCGATCGGTGATCGCGGCACGCATGTGAAGGGCCCGGACGGCCGCATCGTCGACGTGCCGGATGATGGCGCGGTGTTCCGCTCGAACTTCGACGGCACGGAGATGGAACTCGTCCACCGCGGCCTGCGCAATCCGCAGGAGCTCGTGTTCGACGAGCGCGGCGACCTCTTCACCGGCGACAACGACAGCGACCAGGGCGACATGGAGCGCCTCGTGCACGTGGTCGAGGGTGGCGACAGCGGCTGGCGCATCGGCTATCAGTTCGCGCCGCTCGGCAAGGGTGGCCCGTGGATCAGCGACAACCTGTGGAAGCCGCGCTTCCCGGGACGCCCCGCCTATCTACTGCCGCCGGTCTGCAACATCGAGGACGGTCCGTCGGGTCTCACCTACTACCCGGGCACGGGACTCACGCCCGCCTACGCAGGGCACTTCTTCATCACGCATTTCAAGGGCAGCATCGCGCGCAGCGGCATCCAGACGTACACGCTGGGCAAGCTCGGCGCGTCGTACAAGCCGACGAGCAGCAAACAATTCATGGGCGGCGTGCTGCCGACCGACGTGACGTTCGCGCCGGACGGCAAGCTGTACCTGCTCGACTGGGTGGATGGGTGGCCGAAGTCGCGCAAGGGTCGCGTGTACAGCGTGTCGCCGGTGAAGCCGGATCCCGAGCAGGTGAAATTGAGCGCCGAGGTTGCGCAATTACTCGCGACCGGACTGAAGCAGGTCAGCAACCAGCGGCTCATGAGCGAGCTGCTGTCGCATCCGGATCGCCGCATTCGCCTCGAAGCGCAGTTCGAGATCGTGGCGCGCGGCAATCCGGGACCGTTCTCGAAGGCGGTGACGGGTGCGAAGGGAGTGACGCCACTGGGTCGTCTCCACGCGGTGTGGGGACTGACGCAGTTCGGGGTCGCGGGCAAGGGGCAGTTCAATGACCTGCTCATTCGACTGCTCGACGACAAGGACTCCGAAGTGCGTGCGCAGGCCGCGAAGGGTCTCGGCGACATCAAGTACGCCAAGGCGCAAGGCGCGCTGATCAAGAAGCTGGACGACGCCGATCCGCGCGTGCAGTTCTTCGCCGCGCAAAGCCTCGGCAAGCTCGCCGACGCGGCGAGCACCACGCCCCTGCTCGCCCTGCTCGAGCGTAACGACAACCAGGATGAGTACCTGCGTCACGCGGCCGTACACGCTCTCGCGCGCATCGGCAACAACGCGACGCTCGACGCGGCCTCGACCAGTTCATCCGGGGCGGTGCGTCTCGGCGTGCTGCTCGCGTATCGCAAGCTCGGCAATCCCAAGATCGCGAAATTCCTGACCGATGGCGATGCGTTCATCGCGCGCGAGGCCGCGCTCGCGATCAACGACGCGCCGGTGAAGGATGCCGCGGCCGCGCTCGCGGCCAGTCTCGCGAAGGCGCCGGTGGCCGATCAGCCGTTCGTGCTGCGCGCGATCAACGCGAACTTCCGCGTCGGCGGCAGCCTGTCGGCGCGCAATCTCGCCGCGTACGCGCAGCGCGAGGACGCCAAGTCCGAGATGCGCGCGGAGGCGCTGAAGCAGCTCGGCCTGTGGGCCAAGACGCCGCAGCGCGATCGCGTCGTCGGCATCTTCCGCCCGTTGGACAAGCGCGACGCCACCGACGCGGCCGCGGCCATCACCACGGCCGCGCCGGCGCTGCTCGGCAAGGGACCGGAAGCCGTGCAGATCGCGGCGCTCGAGGCCGTGGCGGATCTCGACATCAAGGCGCTCGCACCGCAGCTCACCGCGCTTGTTGGAAACGATGCCGCGCCGGAATCGGTGCGCGGAGCCGCGCTCAAGTCGCTCGATACGCTCGGCGGCGAAGAAGTTACCCGCGCGCTCGAGCTCGCGGAGAAATCCAGCGTCCCGGCGCTCAGGCTTGCCGCGCTCGAAATCGCCGCGCGGCGCGCGCCGGCGCGCGCACTGCCACTCGTGCGCCGCTTCGTGGCCGAAGGATCGGAGGCGGAGCAGCAGGCCGCGTTCCGCGCGATTCCGCGGCTGCCCGCGGCCGACGGCGCCAAGCTGCTGGTCGGCTCGCTCGACAGCCTGGCCGCCGGCAAGGTGCGACCGGGCGCGCAGGCCGAACTACTCGACGCCGTGGAGAAGAGCGCCGCGCCCGCCGTGCAGTCGCGCTGGGAGAAGCAGAAGAACGCCTGGGCCTCGGGCAAAGATGACATTGCGCCCTTCCGCTTCGCGCTCGAGGGCGGCGAGCCTTGGGCCGGCGCCGGACAGTTCTTCAACAACAATGTCCTGCCCTGCGCGCGCTGTCACAAGGTGTACGGCAACGGTGGTGAGGCCGGGCCGGATCTTTCGACCATCGGCAAGCAGAAGAGCGCCGAGTACCTGCTCGAGTCGATCGTGAAGCCGAGCAAACACATCGCCGAGGGCTTCGACATCGTCACGTTCACGCTCAAGGACGGCAACACCGAGACCGGCTCGATCGTGAGCGAGACACCGGAGAAGTTTGTTCTCAAGCGCGGCGACAACACGACGGTCGACATCGCCACGGCGCAGGTGCAGTCGCGCGTGGCCGCGCCCTCGAGCATGCCGGACATCTATGCGCAGGTGATGTCGCGCTCCGAACTGCGTAATGTGGTCGCATTCCTCAAGGCGCTCGATGGCTCGCGCGCGCCGCAGAACGAGCCCGCGCCTGGCGAATCGAATCGCGCGATGAGCAGCACGAGCGAGCTCGGCGCGCCGGGCGGCCATCCGTAAATGGGGTCAGACGCCATTTCCGGGAAACGGCGCCAGAGCTGATGGAGCCCGAGGCGAATCGATTCTCGGTGAGCCCTGCGACCGCTCAGGCCGAAGGGCTCACGGCGCGGCCTTGGGGCTTGCTCGTCACGGCCATGATCATCGGGATCATGAGCGTGTCCGCCGGCATTGGCATGCCGGTGGCCATCGCTTCGTTCGAGGAGCTGTACAAGGGATTCGGCGCGGACCTCGACGGCATGACGAGCATCGTGCTTGCGGTCCGCTGGGTCTGGTACCTGTTCGCGGTGACCGGCGTGCCGATCGCTGTGTGGATCATCTACCACTCGCGCGTGACTCGCGCTGAGCTCGCCAACATGAAGGTGGCCGCGGGCACTTTCCTGATCGTCTTCCTGCTCGTGTTCACCGTGACCGTGCCGGCGCTCTATCTGCCCATCTTCAGGCTCGGCTCGGTAG
>JAEZCR010000073.1 GCA_023433465.1 Pseudomonadota bacterium
TCCCCACTTTTTACACCGGCACCACTTTCCCCACCCTCACCGCAGCAGGGCGGTCGCGCTCCACAGCATTGGAGCCTGGCCGTGGGCGTCGCCGACGACGCGGGGACGATCGAGGTAGTACTGCACGTCGTCCTTCTTGCCGGTGCCCATGCACACTTCGCGCAGGTCGGCCTCGGGCGTGAGGTATCCGACGAGCGCGATCCACGCCTTGCGCGCCGCGGGGCCGTAGGTGTCCTCGGGGAGCCAGCCGTTCTTAACGCCCGTCACGTATGCGTACGTGAACATCGCGGTGCTGGAGGTCTCCTCCCAACTCGTCGGCATGTCGATTAGCTGGCGCCACATGCCATTCGCCGCCTGGTGCGTGAGCAGCGTCGCCATCATCCGGCGATACGCGGCGAGAACCGTCCGGCGCGCCGGATGTTTCTCCGGCAGGTCGCGCAACAGCTCGGTCATGCCGGCCGCCACCCAGCCATCGCCGCGCCCCCAGAAATGTTTCACGTCGGGCGCGTGATGGAAGAGGCCGTTCTCCTGCTGCAACTTCGCGAGGTACGCCACCATCGACTTCGCGGCGCGCTCGAGATACTTCTGATCGCCCGTCGCGCGGAACGCCTGCAGCTGAAGCGCGGTGATCATGTACATGTCGTCTATCCACCAGCGCGTCTGCCGCGAGAGCCCGTCGGGCAGCGGGTCGTCCCATTGCGCGTCCGCGAACGCCAGCCCCATCACGCGATAACGGAATTGCCGCTCCTGCAGATACAGCTCGAGCGGCAGCGCACCGAACACGGCGCCATCGACGTGATCCATGCGCGGAAAACGCGCCGCTTCGGCCGGCGTCATGAACGGATCGAAGCGCTCGACCAGCCGCCGGCGCAGGTCGTCATCCTTCGTCACCTGCGCGAACTGCAGCGCGCCGGTCCAGGTCGCGACGTGCGCGTAGTGCAACGACAGCTTTCCATGGTTCGTGTTGACCATGTGCGGCGTCGGAATGAATCGCTCCGCCACGCGCTTGCCGACCTCGCGCGGGTCCGTGCCCGCGGGCCAGTCGGTGAAGTACTTGTTCTGCGCGAACGCGAGCGCCGGGATCAGCGTCGCCGCGGCGGTGATGGATAACCGCAGCGCTCTCACGGCTTCGCGCTCACGGCCACCTGCAGCGGCTGCGCCGCGCGTGCCGCATGCTCGCGCACGTGACTCTCCCACGCCGCGCGATCCTTGAACTGGCCGCTGCCCGTCCAGCCCGCGCCCGTGTAATAACGCACCGGCACACCTTTCCTCGCGTTCAAAAGCAGCAGGTGATTGCCGTTGCCGGGTAGTTTGGCCGGCGCCTCGTACGCGTATCCGGCCGGCGTCTCGCCCGCCGCGAGAATGACCGCGACGCCGAGACCGCCATCCTTGTTCTCTTCCCACCAGCTCATCCAGCGGCCATCGGGATCCTTCGCGAGCACCCCGGCCGGAAAGCCCTCGACGTGCGGATGCCCGGTGAGGCCGATCCCCACCACTGCACTTTCCCCGGTGAAGTCGAACACGCTCTCGACCGCATCGAAGTTGCGCCCGCAGTCGACGGTGAAACGCTTGATCTCGGACACCTGCCCGGCCTTGCCCGCGTCGAACGGCGCGTAGGTGAGCGCGAAGGCCGCGCGCCGCGGGCCATTCGAGAGCACCTCGGCATTCACGAAGTTGTCGGAGGTCCAGAGCTTCGTGCCGTCCCAGATACCCGTGCCCCCCGCGCCGCGCGAGCCGCCGATGCTGTAGAGGTCCAGGCCTTCACCTTCCTCATCCTTGTGGAACTGGTCGTGGCCTTTCGCGTACCAGCGATCGACGATGGGGTACGCGACGCGTTTGCTCCAGACGTCGATGCCGCTGCCGCGCAACCGCTCGCCGCCCGCGGCGGGTGAGTTCAGCGGCATGCCGTACATGCGGTGCGCGATGCGGTCGTTCTCCCACGCCATGTCGCCATGGCGCTCCGGCACCACGCGCGCGTAGACGCAGGGCGCCTCGGGCGGCGTCGCCTGCGCGACGGGCTCGAGCGTGAACGTCGCGCGTTTTTCGCCGGCCGCGAAGTCGTACTGGAACACGAGATCGTCGTACCGGGCGCCGCGGTGGTCATGCTGGTAGTTGGTGACCTGCAGCGGCAGCGACCGGCCACGCGCATCGCGCACCACGATGTGGAACATGCGCAGGCCGGGGGCCACCTTTTCGATGTCGGCGAAGGGTACGACGACCGTCTCGCCGGGCCGCGCGGCATCGAGCCCGTGGGTTACGACGATGTCTGCACCGGCGGCCCCCGCCGCGGACATCCAACACGTGAATGCCACGCCGAGCGCGGCCCGCCAGAGTTGTCGCATGTCGTCTCCTTCCCCGAGCCGATTATGGAACGACGATCGCCGGATCGACCACCGTCCAGAATGCCCACTTCGGATTGCGGTTCGTGTCGAACAGCAGCGGCCGGTTCACGCGCGTCACCGGCCAGGAATTGAGCCAGGTGTGATTGTCGGCGATGCCCCAGGTCGTCACCGACGTGACGCTCGGGCGCGCGAAGGCGGTGAACAACGCTCGGTACAGCGTGGCCTGCTCCGACAGCGCCGACTGCGGCGGGTTCGCGCCGTAATCGGCGGAGCAGGGCGGGATCTGACGCTGCGAAAAGCAGTTGCCCGGATCCATGTAGATGGACACATCGAGCTCGGTCACGTGGTTCTCGAGCGTGCTGGATTCGGCCTCGACGGCGGCGAACGCCGCGGTCACCTGCGCGACGTCGGCCCCGCGCTGCAGGTGCAACTGGTGCCCGACGCCGTTGATGTCGGCGCCGGTGCCGGCGTTCATCACGTCGCGCACGATCGCGAGCAGGTTGGCCCGCTTGCCCGGGCTCTCCGTGCTGTAGTCGTTGATCATGAGCTTCATGTCGGCGCTGGTGAGACTCATCAGCGCGCGTGCCTCGGTCGCGAACAGGAACGCGTCGCGCACGTATTCGCTGCCGTCGGCGCTGCCCACGCTGTACGCGGTGTACCACGGCGAGTTCGTGCGATACGGATTCGGATCGTTGGGCGTGTCGGACGCTACTTCGTTGACCACGTCCCAGGCGTACACCTCGGGAAAGTGCGCCATGACCGTGTGGATGTACTCGCGCAGCCGCTCCCGCACGGCGGCGCGATACGCGACGGGATCGGACTGGTCACCGGCGAAGAACCACGACGGCGCCGTCTGGTGCCACAACAGCGTATGTCCACGCACGCGCATCCCGTTGGCGTTCGCGAACGCGACGATCTGGTCGGCGGGCGCGAAGTTGGGTGTCGCCGTGCGTACCTGGGTGCCCGGTTGGTTAGGCCAGATCGTGTCCGGCTTCATGGCGTTTTCCGCCGTGAGGCTGCTCATGTGCCGCGCGAGCAGCGTGGCGTCGCCGCCAGTAGTCGAGGCGGGCTCGATGGCGGCGCCCACCGGGTAATTCACGACGCCGAAGCGTCCTGCGATGACGGTCTTGAGGGCGGGGGCCGTCGCCGGGTCAGGCAAAGTCGGGGGAGGTGGTGGTGGTGGCACCACCGGGGGATTGGTTATCCCGCCGCCGCCGCCTCCACTGCCACCACTGCCGCCTCCGCCTCCGCAGGAAGCCAGTACACATGCCGCCACGAATGCCATCGCGTGGGCCGCCAGTGTTCTTCTTTGCATCACTCCCCCCTCGTCGTCGTTGTCTAACTACCTGGAGTCTTGTTGAAGGTCGACGCCAGGATCTTGTGAATCTCCTGGTTGCGCGCCGCCGACGGCGGCCCGAGCATGCCGCGCCGGTCGGGCGGCATGTGCGACAGGGCGTCATCCGGCGCGGTGAATACCAGGTGCTCGAACATCGCGCGCCAGAACCGATGTTGATCGGTCGGCAGGTCCCGCAGCGTCAGCAACGCGTGCAACAGCACGGCATAGGGCGATCCCACGGGCGGCGTGAGGTTCCACCAGTAGTTCACCAGCACGTTGAACGGGGTCAGCGACTCGACGTGGTGCCACCAGCCGAACGGAATGTACACCGCGTCGCCGGCGACGAGCTCCGCCTGCCGCGCGTGGCGCAGCGCCTCGGCGAAACGCGGAAAGCGCGCGAGATCCGGTGCGTTGAGGGGTACCATGCTCACGGGCGCGCCGGAGGGCGTGAACTCCATCGGTCCCATGTACAGGTTCGCGACCTGGTCGGGTGGGAACAGCGTGAAACGCCGCCGCCCGCCGACCACGCACGCGACGTTGTAGCGCAGGTCGTAATGCGTCTGCACGGTGATGCGGTTGCCGATCCAGATGCGCGGATCCGCGGGTTGTGGCACGAGCGGCATCGCGTGCAGCGTCGGAAAATCCGGCAGGAAATCCGCGGCCCGCATCGATTCGAGGAACATCGAAGGGGCCGCCTGATCATCCGCGCTCGAGAGCAGGCGCTCGATGGTCGAGCCCACGTGCCCCCGATTCCGCTGGAAGTTCAGCCCGGACATGTCCTCGCGATAGAACAGATGGCCGCCGGTTTCGCGCGCGCATTCGATGACGACGACGGGCTTGCCCTTGTCATAACCGCGCAGCAGGTCCGCGAGCGCGCGCGGACTTTCACGGCCCGCGCGTACCGCCGGCCAGTCCTCGATCAATCCCTTGATCACGACCGGTTGTGAGGCCGGCACGATCTCCTCGCGGAATGTCTTGAGATCGACGTCGTCCCGAACGAGGATTGGCGCGATTGTGCTCATGGGAGGGGGCGATGGTACAGCGAACGGTATGGGTATTGGCGTGCGCGATGTGGCTCGCGGCGAGTGCGTCGGCGCAGGCGCCGAAGCCACCGCTGCTGGCGCACGTTTTCTCGGACCACGTCGTCCTGCAACGCGACCGCCCCATCGATGTGTGGGGATGGGCCGAGGCCGGAGAAGAAGTCATCGTGACGCTCTCCGGATCGACACGCCGGACGCACGCCGACGCGAACGGACGCTGGGAGCTCGAGATGCCGGAACTGCCCGCGGGCGGTCCGCACACCCTGACCGCGCGCACCGCGACGCGAGCGCAGGACGTGGACGACGTGCTGGTCGGCGACGTGTGGTTGTGTTCGGGCCAGTCGAACATGGAATGGCCCGTGCGACTCACGCTCAATGCCGATGCGGAAGCCGCGTTGTCCGCGAACGACTGGATCCGGCACGCGACGGTGCCGCGCGCCGCGCGCGTCGCGGCGGTCGAGAATTTCGCGGCGCCGCTCGAGTGGAAGATCGCGGGACCGGACACCACGCCGCATTTCTCCGCTGTCTGCTACTACTTCGCGCGCGAGCTGCAGAAGACCGCGAAGGTTCCCATGGGCCTCGTGAATGCCTCGTGGGGCGGAACCCGCATCGAAACCTGGCTGAGCCCCGGCGCGTTGAGCAAGCTCGGCGGCCGCGACGCGGATCTGCACTTGCTGGGCGAACGCCTGGTGGCCGCCTCGCGCGCCGATGCGCGCTGGGGCGAGAGCTGGCAGAAGTGGTGGGCGGCGCAGCCCGCGACGAAAGGCGTCACTCCGTGGACGGCGGCGAAGAACAACGGGACGTGGCGCCCGGCCCCGACACAATTGGGTCATTGGGAGTCGTGGGGCGAGCCCGAACTCGCCTCGCGCGACGGCATGGTCTGGTATCGCGCGCGTGCGAAAGTGAGCGCGGCGCAGGCGAAACTGGCGGCAGAGGTCGAACTCGGCATCATCGATGACGTCGATCTCGTGTGGGTCAATGGCCAGCCCGTCGCGAGCGGATTCGGAGAGGAGCCGCGCCTCCACCCGGTGGCGCGCGGCAAATTCCGCGCGGGCGAGAACCTCGTGGTGGTGAATGTATTCGACATGTGGGGCAACGGCGGACTGCGCGGCCCCGCGAGCGCGCTCGCGCTGCGATTTTCCGATGGATCGCGCGTGCCACTCACGGATATCGAATACCAGATCGCGCCCGCGGAACTCTATCCACCGCGCGCGCCCTGGGAGCCGATCGCCGGCATCAGCATTCTCTACCACGGCATGATCGCGCCGCTCGGCAAGTTCGGTTTGCGTGGCGTCGCGTGGTACCAGGGAGAGGCGAACGGTGGCCTGGACGATGCGCAGCGCTATGAAAAGCAGCTCACGGCGTTGTTCGCGGACTGGCGGCGCCAGTTCGACGCACCGTTGCCGTTCTTGGTCGTGCAGCTCGCGGACTGGGGTCCGCTCGCGCGCGGCCCGGTAGATAGTGGGTGGGCGCGCCTGCGCGACGCGCAGCGCCGCGCGGTTGCGGCCGACGGCAATGCCGGGCTCGCCGTGACGATCGACATCGGCAATCGCGACGACATCCACCCCGCCAACAAACAGGAAGTCGGCAGGCGCCTCGCACGCGCCGCGCGCCACGCTGCATACGGCGAGCAGCTCTCTCCGAGCGGCGCCCAGCCACTCGAGGCCCAACGCGACGGATCGAATGTCCTCGTCACCTTCACCGATCGCGCCGGCACGCTCAACGTGATCGGCGCCCGCGACCCCGCCGCTTTCGAACTATGCGGCGACGACCAGCAAAGCTGCCGCTTCGTGCGCGCCCAGCTCACCCCGGAAGGCGGCGTGCGTCTCGACAACTCGGCCGGCGGCCCCACGACCCGCGTCCGCTTCTGCTGGGCCGACTCCCCCCTCTGCAACCTCTACGACGCCGACCTCCCCGTCGGCCCCTTCGAAGCACCTGTGAAGCAGTAAGAAGCGTCGACGATGCCGGCTACCGTGGTTGAGGTCTGTCCCCATTACGCCAGGGAGACGGGGCGACCCTTCTTGATCGATTCGTAGATGGCCGTAAGGATCTTCACGTCCCGAAGCCCCATTTCACCTGGCACCTTCGTCGCCCGCTTGCGGATGATGCAGTCGGCGAAGTCGTCGAGCTCGACTGCGAACTGGTCGACCGGCGGCATGTTGATGTCGGTGCGGTCGCTGCGACGGCCGCGGTTGCCGCCGTAGTAGTAAGCCGGGTCGAGACCGAACCAGCCGCGCGTGCAGGCCGCGCGGAAATTCTGGAAGCCGCTGGCGTTGTACGTGGTAGCGCAATTGGCGATCACGCCGCTCGGGAACTTGCTCTGCCAGACGATCGTCTCGTCGACTTCGGCGAACTTCACCGCGTCGGTCTTGACCTCGCTCGCGCTGATCCAGATCGGCTCCTCGCCCGTGAGCATCATGGTGGTCTGCAGGCAGTAAATGCCGACATCCATGAGTGCGCCGCCGCCCGCGAGGTCGCGCTTCAGGCGCCACTGATTCGGATCGCCCGCCGCGAAGCCGAAGTTGGCGTCGATGATCTTGAGCTCGCCGAACACTTTCTCGCGCGCGAGCCGCACGCACTCGAGGTGGTTGGGCTCGAACTGGCAACGATAGCCGACGCCGAGCATGACGCCTGCCTTGTTGCAGGCATCGATCATCTGCTGGCAACGCTCGACCGAGATCTCCATCGGCTTCTCGCAGAACACGTGTTTGCCCGCGGCCGCGGCCACCAGCGCGTCGCGCAGGTGCAGCGAGTTCGGCGTCACGACGTAGACGATGTCGATGTCCTTGTTCTTCGCGATCTGGTGCATGTTGTCGTAGGTGTAGACGCTCTTCGACGACAGCCCGTACTTCTTCTGCCATTCGGCCGCCTTGTCGGGCGAGCCCGTGATGATTCCCGCCAGGCGGCAGTTGCTGGTCTTTTGCAGTGCGGGCGCGATCTGGTTGGTCGAGAGGCTGCCGAGTCCGCACAGCGCCACGCCAAGCTTGCGCGCCGGGGCTTGACCACTCGATATGCTGGTGATCAGCGGAGCGGCCGCAAGGGCGGCGGTCTGGGCAAGGAATTTGCGGCGGGCGTTCTGCATGGCTTCGAGTCCCCTCTGAGGTTTCTGGATCACTGATTGATGAGGCGGGTGAGTCTAGCTCAACAGTCGCGGCGTCTTCCGCTGGACGCGACGTTGCTTTCCCGTTACTAGCCGGGACAGGAAGTCTGCCAAGGAACCGGAGTCGGGTGTGGCGTTACTCAACGCTGGCGCACCCCCACGCACAGGGAATGTCGACATGCTTCCATCATTGCCCAACCATTTGTGTCGCAAGAGCTTTTTGCCCGCGACGCTGCTCCTGCTGGCCGGCTGTGCCGGCAACGGTGAAGGTCTCGACGCCGGAGGACGACCCATCGAGGCGCCCGCGCCGAATGACGATTTTCAGGAAGTACAGAACACGATATTCACTCCGATATGTTCGGTGTGTCATTCGGGTGCGAATGCGCCGCAGGGACTGAGGCTCGACGCCGGCAACAGCTACGCGCTGCTCGTGAACGTCGCGAGCGCCGAGGTCCCGACGCTGCTGCGCGTGAACCCCGGCAATCCTGACCAGAGTTATCTCGTACAGAAGATCCAGGGCAACGCCGCGGTCGGCGCGCGCATGCCGGCGAATGGTCCGCCTTTCCTTTCTCAGGCGCAGATCGATCTCGTGCGCGCGTGGATCGCGGCCGGCGCGCCGCAATCGGCCGCGCCTGCCGATGGTCTGCGTGTCACGAGCAGCGTGCCCGCGCCCGCGGAAAAAACGCTCGCGGGACTCGATCGCATGACCGTCGTCTTCAATGGCGAGGTCGATGTTTCACTCGTGAACGCCAACAGCTTCGAGCTGCGTGATGCGCTCGATCAGCCCGTCGCGATCGCGAAGTACGCGGTTCCGGTCGGCAGGCCGAACGTGGTCGAACTCACTACCGTGCGTCCGTTGATCGATGGGAGTTATCAACTCACGGTTCGTGGCGAAGGTCCCGCGCCGCTCGCCGACAACGCCGGCCACAGGCTCGACGGCGATCGCGATGGCGCCGCCGGCGGCGACACGCTCATTCCGTTCGACGTCAATTCAGGAGCCGTCCGATGAATCGCATTTCGTTCACCCGGCTCGGCGCCGCGTTCGTGCTGTTCGCGCTGTCGTTCACGTTCGGCGGCGTCGCGCAGGCCGAGCCTTACCTCGCCGCGCAGATGGGCCTCAAGTGCGCGCAGTGCCACGTCAATCCGACCGGCGGCGGCATGCGCAGCGTGTTCGGCAACACGTTCGCGCAGACGCAGATGGCGGCCAGGCGCATCGGCGCGGAAGAGGATCTCTGGACCGGCCAGGTCATGAAGTTCCTCTCCGTCGGCGGCAACGCGCGCGCCAACTGGAACTACTCGGACGTGCCCAACCAGGGCAGCACCAACGACTTCGCGGTCGAGGAGGCGCGCGCGTATTTCGATTTCGGCGTCATTCCCAACCGACTGTCCATCTACGTCGACCAGCGCTTCGCGCCCGGCAACGCCACCAACATGGAAGCGAACGTGCGCTACTGGTTCACGGAGAACGAGTTCTACGTGAAGGCCGGCCGCATGTACCTGCCGTTCGGTTACCGCTTCGAGGACGACAACACCTTCGTGCGTCAGCTCTCCGGCATCAACATGCAGGCGCCGGACGAAGGCATCGAGTTCGGCTTCGAGAAGGGCCAGTGGAGCACGCAGGTGGCGTTCAGCAACGGCACGGGCGGCGCTCCCGAGGTCGACGACGGCAAGCAGGTCATCGCGCGCACGGAGTTCGTTCAATCGGTGTGGCGCGTCGGCGCGAGCGGAGTGTTCAACAACACGGATGCCGGCGATCGCCTCGGCGCCGGCCTGTTCGGCGCGGTGCGCACCGGGCCTGTGACGTGGCTGGGTGAGATCGACTACATCGATGACGACAGCATCGGCATCGACGGCCGCCAGCTCCTGGCGTCCATCGTCGAAGCCAACTGGAAAGTGAAACAGGGACACAACCTCAAGCTCGCGTTCGAGTGGTTGGAGCCGGACGACGACGTCGACGAGGACGAACAGACGCGGGCGACGCTGCTGTACGAGTGGTCGCCTATCCAGTTCGTGCAGCTGCGCGCGGGGGTACGCGTGTATGACGGGATTCCCCAGAACGACCTGCAGAACAGGAAACAGGCGTTCCTGCAGCTGCATGGATTCTTCTAGGCCGCTCGCGGACGCGCCGGATCGCTCGTACGCGGGAAAGCTCTGCCTGTTCGCGGACTTCGTGGCGCCTGAGCTGCGCGAAGTCCTCGCCGGGCTCGGGCTCGCGGCCGGATCGCGCGTGCTGGACGTGGGTTGCGGGATCGGCGCCACGGCCGGCCTCGCGACCGAACTACTCGGCCCGGACGCGTTCGTCGTGGGCATCGACCTCTCGCTGCCGCACCTCAGGGTAGCTAGTGAGATCACGAATGCGGCGTTCGTGCAAGCTGACGCCGCCAGCCCCTGTTTCCGGGAAGCGACATTCGACCTGGTCTGGACCTGCAATACGATCAATCACCTGCGCGATCCGGCAGGTGCGCTGCGAGCGATGAGGACCCTGCTCGCGCCCGGAGGACGGATCGTGCTCGCGCAGAGCGGGCTGCTGCCCGAAATGTATTTCGCGTGGGATGCGCCGCTCGACGACGCCGTGCGTCGCGCGTGCCACGAATATTATCGAGAGCGCTACGGCCTCACGGTGCGGGAAACAGCGGGCGTCCGCGCGCTCGTGGGTTTCGCGAACGAGGCGGAGTTGACGGTGCGACGTGTACGGACCATCGCGATCGAGCGAATTCAGCCGCTGTCCGCGGCGGATCGCCGGTATTTCGAGGAGGCGATATTCGCGGGCACCTGGGGCGAACGCATTCATCCGTATTTGTCCCCGGACGACCGGGAGCGGCTGGCCCGTCACTGCACGCCCGGCTCGCCGGACTACTGCCTCGATCGGGCGGATTTCCATCACGCCCAGACGCTCACGCTGTGCGAGTGCCGGATCTGAAACATGGGTAAGGCGGCCAGCCAAACTACCCGCGCGGCGTTCGACGCCATGGCCGACGGCTACGACGCGGAGTTCACCGCGTCGGCTCTCGGTCGTGTGTTGCGCCCCATGGTCTGGGAGAGGTTTGCAGCCTGTTTCGCTCCAGCTTCGTCGCTGCTCGAACTCGGCTGTGGCACGGGCGAAGACGCAATACACCTGGCGAAATCGGGTCACCGCGTATTGGCCACCGATGCTTCCCTCCAGATGGTCGACTGCGCGCGCCGCAAGGCGGAGGCAGCCGGTGTCGCCGATCGCATCCGCTTTCAGGTCGTGCCCATGGAATCGCTGTCCGCAGTGCTCGGCAGCGAAGTCTTCGACGGCGTGTATTCGAACTTCGGCGCAGTGAACTGTGCGCCGGATCTCACGGCGCTCGCAAGCGGATTGGCGCCGCGGCTCGCACCGAATGCGCCGCTGGTCTGGGTGATCATGGGCCGCTTTGTCCCCTGGGAAATGGGCTGGTATCTGCTGCGCGGTGATGCACGCCGGGCGTTTCGCCGATTCCGCCGTGCCGGAAGCGAGTGGCGCGGCCTGACTATCCACTACCCCACGCCGGGCAATTGCGCGCGCCTCCTCGAGCCGTACTTCATCGTGAGCGCGGCGCGGCCACTGGGCGCGGTATTGCCGCCGAGTTACGCCGCGAACTGGCTCGAGCGGGCGCCGCGCATGCATGCGTCGCTGTCGCGCCTGGAGCGCGCGCTGTTCGAGCGGGCGCGCGGTGCGGGCTTGAGCGATCACTACGTGCTCGAAGCACGCCGCGCCGCATGATGTCGATGCGGCCACACTCATGAAGATGGTTCGCGCGTTCTGGATATTGTTCCCGCCGCAACTGCGGCGCCGGTGCCTCTGGCTTCTCGGTCTGGCGCTCGTCATGGCGGCCACGACCGTCGCCGGCATCGTGTCTGTGATGCCGTTCTTCCACCTGCTGTCCGCTTCCGACGACACGCCCATGATGCGCTGGCTGCAAGGCATCCGCGCCTCGCTCGGCATCCTCGATGAGCGGGTGTTTCTCGGCGCAGCGGGTGCGGCATTCGTGCTCACGCTCATCGTGGCGAACGTCATCAACTACTACGGTGCGCGCAGCATGCACGCGTTCGCGCTGCGCGCTGCCGACTCCATCCGCGTGCGGCTCTTCGGCGTCTATCTGCGCAGCGACTATCTCTTCCACGCCCGTCACGATGGTGCACGTCTCGGTAACGACGTGCTGCATGAGTCAGATCGTATCGCCGCGCTGGTGAACGTCTGCTTTCAGGCCGTCACGGCGACTGGCGTGGTGTTGCTCATCGCGGTGTCGCTGATGATCATGAATCCCTGGATCTCGCTCTCGACACTCCTCCTGTTCGGTTCGGCGTACGCGCTCATCTACGCGCGCTCCCGCAGACAGCTGCGGCAGAACAGTGCCGACCTCACGCGTGCGTCTGCGCGGCGCGCCATGGTGGTGAGGCAGTCGTTTGCGGCCATCAAGGAACTGCTCGTCATGCGGCTCGACGCGCCGTTCCAGCGCCAGTTCAGTGACGCCACGGTCCAGGTGTCGCGAACGTCGACCCTCACGCACACCATCGGCCTGCGGCCGAAATACCTGCTCGAATGCATCGCGGCCTTTGCGCTCGTTTCCGTCGCGCTCGCCTTCCACGTCCAGGGCGGTGGGCCGTGGCTGCCGCAGCTCACGTTCCTGGCGCTTTCGGCCTACCGGCTGCTGCCGAATCTGCAGCAGCTGTTTTCTGCCCTCGTGACACTGCGCGCGCATCGCGAGGTGCTGTTCAAGGTGTTGGAAACCGTGGAAGGGGAGCTGGCATCCGGCGATGCGGTTCCCGCGGTGCTGCTTCACGCCCCCGTGCGCGACATCGTCTTCGACGACGTCACATTCCGCTACGGAGCCGAATCGCCCGCGGTGTTCGAGCATTTGAACCTGCGCATACGCGCGGGCGAAACCATCGGTGTCGCGGGGCCCAACGGCTCGGGAAAGTCTTCGTTCGCCGATCTGCTGCTCGGTCTGCTCCCGCCCGCGAGCGGCCGCATCCTCGCCGACGGCATCGATATCAGCGGGCGCAATCGCGCGGCCTGGCAGGCAACGGTGGCATATGTGCCCCAGCAAGTGACGCTCATCAATGGCACCGTCATGGAGAACATCGCCCTGGGACTCGCGCCTGAAGAGGTCGACCTGGAGCGGCTCGAGACTGCGATGCGCGTCGCACGCGTGGATGAGTTCGTCGCGAACTTTCCGCAGGGCTATCGCACTCTGATAGGCGAGCAGGGAGTGCAACTCTCGGGTGGTCAGCGTCAGCGGCTCGGCATCGCGCGCGCGCTTTATCGCCGCGCCACATTGCTCGTGATGGATGAGGCGACGGCGTCGCTCGACGTCACTGCCGAGCGCGAGATCACGAGCGCGTTGCACGACCACGCGGCCTCGATGACGCTCGTCATCATCGCGCACCGGCGCAGCGCGCTCGCCGGTTGCGACCGGGTCTTCCATCTGCGCGACGGCCGTTTTACGTGCGAGAACGTCGAATGCGCGTGAGCCGCGCCGATCCTTTCGGCGAGCGACCGCGGCGCACCTGGCGCCGGCGCTACCTCGTGCTCGGCGCGCGCATCGATTTCGAGTGCCAGACAGCGGCGCTCGCGGCCGTGGTCGATGCAGCCTACGCCGGCTTGCCCGTCACGCGAGCGCGGCGCGGCACGCCGGTGTATCGCGTGCATTTGCGCTTCGTGGAGGACGGCACGAAGCGCTTTCGCGGTCCGCCGCCAGGCCAAAGGTTTTCGTCCGGCGGCGGACTCATCACCGCGACGATCGATGCGTCGAACTACTCGCTCGTGGCGCCCTCAATGCGCAGCGCGCTGGTCGTGGCGTCACCCGCCATGGTGGCGCGACCCTATGACCTGCGCTGCGATCTCCTGGAGTTCGCGGTCTTTACGCTGGTCTCGCGCGACCAGCCCGTACTGCCGCTGCACGCGGCATGCGTGGGGGCTCGCGACCGCGCGGTGCTGCTGCTCGGCGAGAGCGGCGCCGGCAAATCCACGGCGACGCTGCAATGCCTGCTCGCGGGACTCGGAGTCTTGGCCGAAGACGTGGTGTTCGTCGAGCCGCGCCGGCTCTCGGTCACCGGTGTTCCAAACTACCTGCACTTGAAACTCGAGACGCTGCGCCTTCTGCCGGCGGCGCTGGCGCGGCGCATTCGGCGCGCGCCCGTGATCGAGCGGCGCACCAGCGGCGTGCGCAAGTACGAAGTGGATCTGCGAGGCACTGCGAACGACAGGCTCCTGCTACCCGCCAAACTCGTCGCCATCGTGGTGCTGTCGCGCAAGGTCAGTCACGGCGGACCCTTGCTGCGGGCGCTGCCGGCGCGCGAACTGCTGCGCGCGCTGGACGGCGATCAACCCTATGCGCTTTCGCGTCCATTCTGGCGAACGCTCCGCGCCAGCTTGCAGCGGTTGCCGAGGTTCCGGCTCGAACGCGGTGCTGCCGCGGCCGACACGGCGAACGCGCTCGCCGGCTTGTTGAAGAAGCGCGCATGAAGATCGCGTTGCTCGCGCCGGGCGGGGTCAGCAACGACATGATGCGCACCATTCCTGCGCTCATGTGGTTGGTCCGCCGTCTTGCAGCACGGCACACCGTGAAGGTGTACTTGCTGCACCGGGCTGCGGCGCCGACACGCGAAAATGTGCTCGGCGCCGAGGTGATGAACGATGGTGGAGCGCTGCGTCACTTGCGCACGATACAGGCGATCGACGCCGAGCACCGCTGCGCGCCTTTCGATCTCGTGCATTCGATCTGGGCTGGTACGGTCGGGCTCATCGGCGCGCTCGCGGCCCGGCGGATCGGACGGCCGCACCTCGTGCACATCGCCGGCGGTGAGCTCGTGACTCTTCACGCCATCGACTACGGCGGGGGCCTGAGTCTGCGTCATCGCTTGACGAATCGCTGGGTTTTCGGGCGCGCGGACGTGGTGAGTGCCGCGAGTGCGCCGATCATCGAAGCGGCGCGTGAGTTCGGCGCGATCGCCGTGCGTATACCGCTCGGCGTCGACCGCGAGACATTCCCGCCGCGCGAGCCGGTCGCGCGCACCACGTCCCGGCCGGTGCGCCTGGTGCAGGTAGCTAGCCTGAATCTCGTCAAGGACCAGGGCATGTTGCTGCGGGCATTCGCGCAGCTCGTGGGTGCCGGGCGGGACGTCGAGCTCGACATCGTGGGTTTCGATGCAATGAACGGGGAAATCCACGCATTGGCGCAGATGCTTGGCGTGGCCTCGCGCGTGCGCTTTCACGGCCGGGTCGATTCCGCGCGAGTACGAGAGCTCGTGGCATGCGCCGACATCCATGTGGTTTCCTCGCTCCACGAGGCGGGGCCGCTCGCGATGCTCGAGGCGGCGATGCTGGGCGTGCCCACCGTGGGCACGCAGGTGGGGCATGTGAGCGAATGGGCGCCGGACGCGGCACTGGCCGGGCCGCCAGGCGATGCGGCGGCGCTTGCGGCGAACCTGGTCCGTCTCATCGACGACGACTCGCTGCGCCTCGCAATCGCGGCCGAGGCCCAGCGGCGCGCGCTCGCCGATGATGCCGACTGCACCGTCCGGCTATTCGAAGCGCAGTATCGCGCTGCGGCAGCTTCTCGCGCCGACGGTGGGTGAGCCTTTCAATTTGACTCCAATCGGCTCCAATACCGCGAAGAAGAAGATCGCCTTTCTAGGAGGTGGCGCCTATACGATTTCAAACTATCGCGCAGTCCTGGAAAGACTGGGCTCTGATTTTGATCTGACGCTATATAGCGAATTCCATTTCGAAGCAAAACAAGGCCACAGTTTCAAGATTCGAACCACCTCGAAGGAGGCGCCCAGGCGTTTGAGGGGCCTGCGATTTGCATGGATGATTTTCAAGGATCATTGCCGGAATCCCTACGATGCCTTCTATTCCCACTCAACCTATCCATCGGGGTTTTGGGGCACCATCCTGTCGGCTGTTTTTCGCATTCCGATTATTGTTAGTCTGGATGCCGCTGAGGCTTCTGGCCTGGAGGACATCAATTTTGGTGACTGCCTCAGTCCGGGCAGGAAGCGCATCAACAAATGGGTCATCAAGAATTCGGATCGAGTCATCGCCTTGACTGAATTTCAACGGAACGAGGTACAAGAGAACTTTGGCCTGGGAAGCCGAATCGAAGTTGTGCCTCGAGGTGTCGACTGCTTGAAATTCAAGTTTGTTGATAAGCCAATTGGAAGTCCCGTAAGGTTTATCAATGTTTCCTACCTGCATCCCGTCAAGGATCAGGAGACCTTGCTCAAGGCCTTTGCCATTATCAATTCGCAAATCAGCAGCACCCTGACTCATATCGGGGAAGACTTTTACAACGGAAAAGTCCATGAAATGGTGCGCACCATGGGCCTCGAAGACAAAGTGAACTTTGAAGGTTTGGTGTCCCCGGATGATCTACCCGGGAAATATGCGCAAGCGGACGTCTTGCTTCATACATCCCGCTTCGAAAGTCAGGCCGTTGTAATCAACGAAGCATTGGCCAGTGGTGTACTAGTTTTCGGAACTCATGTTGGTCTGATGGCCGACCTTGCCGGGACGTGTTGTAAAACTGTAGCGCCGCGCGGTGCCAGCGAGCTGGCCGATGTTGTTCTGGAGATGCTCGGAAAACCGGAGGAAATCAGGCGGCTCAGATTGAATGGTCATCATTGGGCCACCCAGCATGACTTGAACTGGTCGGTCACTCGACTGCGCGACATCATCAACAAGACGATTCGCCCAGATGGCTAACGGGACGCGAGACGGCGCAGCCGTCGCAGCGCCCCCGCGACGAAGAACAACAGCGCCTCCCATGACAGCCACGCGGAAATACGCAGTCGAGTGAACAGGGGGAGAGCGTCACGCACATACAGCGCATTGAACTGATGGTAACGCGCGTCTCCATCCGCGGCGATTTCGCGCAGCCCGAAGGATTCGAGCAGTCGACGGACGTCCGGATAGAGCTTTTGCGCGCCGTTAATGCAGGGCACGCGCTCCACCTCCACGTGCACGAGCTGCAGGCGATCCGCGAGCGTTGTGGCCCCCGCCAACGCTTCGTAGGCCATGCCCTCGACGTCGATCCACAACGCGATTCGCGTGCCGCCTCGCTCGGGGAGAAACTCGTCGAGGCGCACGGTGGGCACCTCGATGACTTCCAGCAGCTCGGAAGCGACCACTGCCGGGTACAGCGAGCTTCGCCCGCGTTGCCAGTTCGTATTGGCATAGTCGGCTCGACGCACGTGAAAGGGCAGGCGCGCCTCGCGGTCGGTGACGGCGCACGGAACGACCGTTATTCCCGCGAGCTCGAGCGCGCGGTTGGCGCGCATGGGCTCGAGGTTCAAGGGATTCGGCTCGAAAGCGAACACTGACGCACGCGGAGCGACTTGTGCGAATCGCAGCGCCTCGGTGCCGTCCATCGAGCCGACGTCGCAGATGACGTCGGCTTCGAGCAACGGCAACAGCCGATCGAACAGCCGTGCGGTGTTCATCCGCACTTCGCCACCTCGGGTCGGACCAGACGCAGAGCGTGCTCCAGCACCAGTGACGCGCTGTACCGTGTGAGGCAGCGGTTGTCACCGAACTTGCAGATCTGGAGTCCGCAGGGCCCGCAGGGCAGGTCCGAGGAATCGAGGCAGTCGCTCCAGCTCCCCTGCGGTGCCGACCAGTCGCGTCGGCTGTCGCTGAAGAGGGCGAGCGTGGGTGTGCCCTGTGTCCAGGCCATGTGCATGAGGCCCGAGTCTTCGGACAGCACGAGCCGCGCCCGCCTGACGATCGCGAAAGCTTCGAGCTGGTCTGCGCGGCCCGTGAGATCGATGCAGTGCTCGCCCAGGGCGGCGGAGATCTCTTTGGCCTTCGCGCGTTTCGAGGGCATGAGGAGCAGCACGATCTGGCTCCGCGGATGGCGTTCGATCCACAGTCGCGCGAACTCGATGTAGCTCGCGGTGGGCCAGGCGCGGGCCGGCGAAAAGCCGGCAGGGTTCAGCACGACGAGATCGAAGCCCGCTTTCCAGCCGTGCCGCACGAGCAGGGCGTCGATGTCCGGGCCGCCGCCGCGCAGCTCGAGCGCCGTGTCCATGCCGGTGTCGAAGCCGAGCGCCGCCGCGATGGTTCGTCGCGTGCGATCGCCGGCAGAGCGGGGAGAGAAGCGATCGAACGCAGACCAGGCCTCGGGCCGGATCGCGCGGCGCACGAAGTTGCTGATGCGACTATTCTGCAGGTCGAGCACAACGTCGTAGCGGCGGGCCATGAGTGCGGGCGTATGGCGAAGCGCCGATAGCCAGGTGCGTGAGCGGCTGCGATCGCCTCCGAGCGCGACCACGCGGTCGAGGTGGGTCATCGCCTTCGGCACGGTCGCGACTTCTTCCCTCGTGAGCAGGTGCAGCTCGGCGTCGGGATAGCGGCGCCTGACGCCGAGTAGATAGGGAAGGGTTATCACGGTGTCACCGAGCGCCTGGAGCCGGATCGCGAGGATGCGCCGCGGTGCGGCCGCGTGCGGCCAGCGGCGTGCGGGGATGTCGTCCGCAACGGAGTCCGTCATTGCAGGGTCTGTCCTGCGAGCACCGTCGCGATGGTTTGTACGCGCGGCGGGCGTGACGTGGCCCAGCGGAGAATGCGCGTGAGGTGCGACTGGTCATACCAAGGTACCTGCCGGAGTGCCGGCTGATTGGCGATCGCGTCCGCGATCTCCGTCAGCTCATGGCGTTTTGGCAGCAGGCGACTGCGCGCGTACCGCAGCAGCTCGAGCGGCGTGCGTGACCATTCGTAACCCGGCAGTGCCGGGATGCTGAGATTGCTCCAGGACACTTCGGCGAGTTCGGGGCGTGCGCTGCGGTAACGCAGCAGCGCCGGGCAGGCCGCGCGAGCCGCCGCCAACGCATCCGCGGGGATCACGTCTGGAAAGTATCGCGCGACCATCTCCAGCACCGGATACGTCCACCAGCCGTGTTCGCCACCGGCCGTGAGTTCTGACCACTCTCCGGGAGTGAGCCGCGGCGCCAGGCGCGCGAGATCGATGAGTTGCATGAAGCGCAGGGTGTTCGAGCGCATCCCGCCAGTCGCGTGCAGCAGCAAGTGGGAGAAGAGGGCGGCGTTGCTCGGATAAATATTCGTGCCGGGTTTCGCATCGCGAGGCCACACGCGGAACGTGATGTCGACCAGTGAGTACGGCAGGTGCTCAGCGATTGCCTGATGCAGCTCGATCTTGAAAGAATTGTCCACGTGTTCGCCGAAATTGTTCGGCAAGGGCTGATCGACGGGGACGAATACGGTGTGACGATGCGTGGCATAACACTGCCGATAGCCCATGAACTGCAATGTTTCGGCGAGCGCCACGGCCTTCTCGGGTTCGACGAGGAGGTCGATGTCACTCATGGGACGAACACCCTCACAGTGCACGCCGAGCGCAAGGAGCGCTGAGCCCTTGAGCGGCACGACGGCAACGCCGCGTGCGCGCGTGACATCGTCCAGGCGCGCGAGTATTTCCCGGGCGCGCGCTTCGCGCAGGCCCATGTGCCGCTGCTGTTCGCCGAGGAACTTTCCCCAGGAATCCGGACCGCGCCAGCGCAGCCGCCCCGCGAATACTCCCGCGAGGCCGTGCATGATACAGACCGAGCGGGCGATGCCCCACTCGAAGTCATTCCATTCTGGAGCCGCTTCCTCTGGCGCGACGAGCTCGTGCACCAACCGATTGGTGACCGCGACAAGCGCCGCCTGGATGGTGGCGAACGGTGGCAGATCTGGATGGACTTCGCTCATCGGCCTGACATCGAGATCATCTGCTCGCGGGCGCGACGTGCGGTGCCGAGGAGCTCTGCCGCCCGGGCGGGATTCGCGGCCTCGAGGCGGAAGGCCTCGACTTCGCTGCGCAGCCACTGATCCGCGAGCCTGTAGTAGTCCTTCCCGCGCCTCCCGCCGATCACGTAATCGCGGTCGGAAGCCTCTGCCCACGCGAGCGGCAATGACAGGCGCCCGCGCACCTTGTCGAAGAACCCCGTGCCCTTGATCGGGTACGACACGGTGGTGAAGAAGACGTCCGGATCGCTGGCCTTCACATGTTCCACTGTCGCCTCGATGTCCTCGAGCTCCTCGCCTTCATATCCCCACATGAGAAACATTCCGACCTGGATACCGTACTTTTTGGCGAGCTGACAGGATCGGCGCACCTGCTCGACGGTCACACCACGCTGCATGGCGTCGAGGATCTTCTGGCTGCCGCTCTCTGAGCCGATCCAGATTCGATAACAACCGAGCTCGCGCAGCAACCGTGCTGCGTCCTCGTTCTGCAGCCGGTCCGCGCGCGTGATCGTCTCGAAGGGTCGATGCAGGCCGCGGCGCTTCAGTTCCGCGTGGTAGGTGGCCATCCAGGGATGGCTGATGGTGAACACGTCGTCGGCGTACCAGACCTGGTCGGGTGAATAGCGCTCGACGATCCACTGTACCTCGTCGGCGACGTTCGCCGGGCTGCGGCGGCGGTGCGTGAAGCCGAACACCGCGTGCGAGCACCAGTTGCAGCGATAAGGACAGCCGCGCGCGGTGATGAGATTGATGCTGCTCGCGCCGTGGTGAGTCTTCCAAGCTTCGAGATACAGGGCATGATCGATGGCTTCGCGGTCGGGCCAGGGCAGGGAATCGAGATCCGGCTCCTTGGGCCGCTCGGGCGTGCGCCGCAGTGCGCCATCGCCGTCGCGATATGCGATGCCGCGAATCGACGCGAGGTGACTTCGGCCGGGGCGTGCGAGCGCCGGCAATAGTTCGGCCAGCGTGTGCTCGCCCTCGCCGATCACGATGACATCGGCGCCGGCGTCGAGGTATTCCTCGCAGTAGTTGGCGCTTTCCGGTCCGCCGAGCACGACGGTCCAGTGGGCGCGCTTGGCGGCCCGCACGATCTCGAGCACCGAGCGGCGCGTCATCAGGTTCGTGTAGATGCCGATGACGCCTCGCTCCCGTGCGAGGCGTTCGATGAGCGAACTGCGTTCCGCGAAGGTGCTGTCGAACACTTCGACGACGAAACCCGCACGCTTGAGGAAGGCGGAAAGGTACAGCAGGCCGAGCGGCGGATACGGCTTCATGATCTGCCGCTCCTTCTCATCCTCGGCGAGGAAGTATCCGTGAGTGAGAAGGATGTCCGGCATGACTCAACCGAGGGCGGGTGCGAGCGCGTTTTCTTGCGCGGCGCCGCTACGGAAGGCAGGTTCATCCGCGATGAGCCGCGTCCAGCGCTGCGCCACGGCCGGTGAATCCGGCTGAGTCACCTGGTCGTGCAGCAGGTTGCGGACCGCGCGATAGAACTCGGAAATGTAGGTGCCTGAAAACATCATCTCGAGATCGCTGCTCTCGTGCCAATTCGTCTTCGGGCCGAGTTGTTCCTTGACCTGCTCGTAAAAGCGCGTTCCGGGCAGTGGATAGGACACGCTCACGCCCACGTCGTCCGGCCGGGTCTCGTCGACCAGGCGACGCGTCGCGAGAATGTCGTCGAGCTCCTCGCCGAGGTAGCCGAGCTGCAGGAAGAAGCCGACTCGAATGCCGGCGTCGCCCAGCGACTTGCGCGCCGCACGGATCTGTTCGACGGTCGTGCCCTTGTTCATCGCATCGAGGATCTTCTGGCTGCCGCTCTCGGCGCCCAGCCACACTTCGCGGCAGCCCGCGCGGCGCAGGGCTTCCGTCATGCGCGGGCTGACGAGGTCGGCGCGTAGCTGGATCGTGAACGGCACGCCACCGCCGCCGGCCTCGAGCGCCGCCGCGAAATCGTTCACCCAGTCGACGCGGAAGCCGAAGATGTCGTCGGCGAACCAGATGTGATCGGGACGGTAGTGACGGTGCAGGTACAGCATTTCGGCGGCCGTCTCCGCCGCGGGACGTTGCAGGTACTGGTTGCCCCAGATGGGTTTCGCGCACCAGTTGCAACGGAACGAACACCCGCGCGAGGCGGCCATGTTGAGGCTGAAGTAGCCATGCGCGCGGCGCCAGACGCGCCGGTACTTCTCGATGTCGATGAGGTCCCACGCGGGCAAGGGTGCCAGCGCCGGAACGGGGAGCCGGGTCGATCCGTGCGACCGGTGTGTCTGCGATCCCGCGGTGAAACTGACGTCGGGCAATCCCTCGGCGAGCGCGGGCGCGGCCTGGTTGACGTCCGCGTTCAACCGGTCGATGAGCGCCATCAGCGAGGAAAGGGCTTCGCCATGCAACACGACGTCGGCGCCGGCGCCAAGATACTTGTCGGGCGCATCCGACGCATCGGAGCCGGCGGCAATGAGCCGCGCGCCGCGCGCGCGGACGAGCCCGAGCATCTCGCAGCAGGCGCGGCGCATGCGCCCGAGGCACATCTTGCTGAGGAAATTGAAGTTGTCCTCGTAGAACAACACGAGTTGCGGGCGCATCACGTCGAGCTGCCGCTCGAACCGCGCGAGGTCCTCGGCGAGCATCGCGTCGAAGAAGGACACCTCGTGTCCCGCGGCGCGCAGCATGGAGGCGACCTGCAGCGTCGCGAGCGGTGGATAGGGCTTCGCGCGCTGCTGTTGCTTCTGGTCGAAGTTCAGGAAATAGGAATGGCAGACCAAGATCGAGAGCATGCCGTCGGTATCCCTCCCGCAGTTTCGAGGTGAGTGTCGCCCCTCGATTGCCCGGTTCCCATCGCGAGGATCAAACTATTCGCCCGGCTGATCGCCCTGGCTATCCATTTCAACACGCATGGCGTATCGGACTACGCCGTGTGCCGGCGCGACGTCGCTCGGTGCCGACATCGTCGAGGTGGCAGGAGGTGTGCTAGGGAGTTGACGCGTTGCGGCTGGTGAGTACCGGGCGGAGGCTCGCCGGTTCCCGCGCCGGGGCCCGGCACTGCTAAAGTGCGGCCCATGCTCGGCATCCACCATTACTGGCTTTTCATCGCGACCGCGGTCGTCCTGGTTCTGACTCCCGGCCAGGACACGTTTTTCATCCTCGGGCGCAGTCTGGCGGGCGGGCGCCGGGAGGGAATCGCCGCGGCGCTCGGAATCACGGCGGGCAGCATCGTTCATACACTGCTGGCGGCCCTGGGGCTCTCGGCGCTGCTCGCTACGTCCCCCTACGCGTTCATGGCCGTCAAATTCGCGGGCGCGGCCTATCTCATCTACATCGGGGGACGCGCGCTGCTGACCCGGGCCTCGGGGCTGCCGGGTGAAAACGGTGGCAAGGGCGCCGACGGCTGGTGGTGCGCTTTCCGGCAGGGCGTCATCACCAACATCCTGAATCCCAAGGTCGCGTTGTTCTTCCTCGCGCTGATGCCGCAGTTCATCAGCGCCACGAGCGACACCAAAGTGGCCGCGTTCCTCGTGCTCGGCATCTCGTTCATGGCGCTCGGCCTCGTGTGGACGGTGATTCTCGCCGTGGCCGCGGCCAGCCTGCGAGGCATCTTCCTGCGCCGTCCCTCGATGGCGAATGTGCTGAACAAGGTCGCGGGCTCGATGTTCATCGGCCTCGGCCTGAGACTCGCGACCGCGAGGCAGTGAACGTGCCATGGACACGCGCGACGAGGATTGGCCCCAGGCGAATCGCAAGCGGCTGATCCTGCCGCAGCCCATCGCGCGCATCGGCACGGACCTGCCCGACATCGAGGCGCAGCTCTTCGAGGAAAACGAGCGCGGCGCGGTGTTCATGATGGGCGACAACCCGGCGCTGCCGCGCATGCCCGCCACGCCCAAACTACTCGATTTCTATCTGCTGCGCTTCGGACCGATGGCGCGCCGTCATCACTTCCTCTCGGCGAAACTCGCGCTCGAGGCCGGGCTCGACGAAAAGGTCGTCCTGGCGTGTTTCCTTCACGACATCGCCAATGGCGCGTTGATCCGCGTCGACCACGGCTACTGGGGCGCGCAACTCATCGCCCCGTACGTGGACGAGGAGGTCGCGTGGGCCGTGCGTTACCACCAGCCGCTGCGTTACTTCGCCGACGAATCCGCCGGCTACGAATATCCGGCCGCCTACCGGCAGTTCTTCGGCGAGGATTACCAGCCGCCCGAATACATAAGAAAAGCTCATGACGAGGCAAGGAATCACAGGTGGTACATGACCGCGCGCCAGGTCACCATCTTCGACACTTATGCATTCGAGCCAGGACCCGAAATCGACCCACGCATGTTCGAAGACATCATCGGCCGGCATTTCCGGCAGCCGAAGGAAGGCCTCGGATTCGACGGATCGCCGGTTGCGCACATGTGGCGGACAATGATCTGGCCTAATAACTTTCTGTAGGCGCGTCCGTGGCCGAGTACCAGCTCAAGGACCAGTTCGGTCTCAGCGCGCCGCGCGCCATCGCCCGGATGATCCGTGCGGTGCACCCGGATTTTCCGCATGAAGACTTCCTGCGCGACGTCGCGCGCGGTTACGGGCCGATGTCGCTGACCGGGCGCGGATTTCACGTCGCGGAGGCGTTGCGCCGGCACCTGCCGAGGGACTATCCAGTCGCCATCGACATCCTGCTCGAGTCTGCCTCGCAACCGCATGAACACCGCGCCTCGAACGGCATGGCGGGTTTTCTCTACATGCCGCACCTGTTCTTCGTCGCGCGTCACGGGCTCGATCACTTCGAGGAATCGATGCGCGCGCAGCACGCGCTCACGCAGCTCTTCACGGCGGAGTTTTCGATCCGCGCGTTTCTCGAGAAGTATCCCGATCGCACGCTGGCGCGGTTGCGCGAATGGGTGTCCGATCCGAGTCACCATGTCCGCCGGCTGGTGTCCGAGGGCACGCGTCCCCGCCTGCCGTGGGCGCCGCGGTTGCGCGCGTTCCCGCGGGATCCGCGTCCCGTGCTCGAATTGCTCGAGCTGCTGCGCGACGACCCGGAACTCTATGTGCGGCGCTCGGTCGCCAACAACCTCAACGACATCGGCAAGGATCACCCGGTCCTGCTGGCGGACGTCGCGAAGCGCTGGTTGCGCGACGCCACGCCCGAACGCGAATGGGTGATCCGGCACGCGTTGCGGTCGGCCGTGAAACGCGCCGACGCGGGGGCGCTCAGGGCTCTCGGTTTTGGCGGAAAAGTCGAGGTTTCGATTCGCGGCGTCCGCATTTCGCCGGCGCGACCGAGGATCGGCGACGCCGTGACGATTTCATTCGATCTCGTCAACCCGACGCGACGTCCGCAACGAGTCATGGCCGATCTCGTCATTCACTTCGCGAAGGCGCGGGGCACGGGAGCGAAAACGTTCAAGCTCAGGGCGGTGACTCTCGCGGCGGGCGAGCGCGTCACGCTCGCGAAGAAGATAGGCCTGGCCCAGCTCACGACGCGCAGGCATTACCCGGGCGAGCATCGCGTCGAGGCGCAGCTCAACGGACAGGCGCGAAGGCTGGGCTCTTTCCTGTTGGTGGCCGCGGGGCGGCGGGGATAGCCGCTACGACAGTCAATTGCAGTCGGATCGGGGGACGGCGCAGCGCTGGACGGTGCGCGAGTTGGAGCCGCGATCGCCGAACACGCTCACCTCGTTGCGGCGATAGTCGATGACCAGGCGGTCCAGCACGCCGAGCATGTCCATGCCGATCAGCATCGCCGGTTCATCGTCGAGCTCCCAGTGCTTGAACACGTGGAAGTCCGCGAAAATGACTTCGAAGTTGGTCAGGGTCATGTCGCCGATGGTCGCTTCTTTGACCAGCTGCATGTCGCCGTCGGCGATGTCGGGTGTCGCGCCGTGCACGATCGCGCTGACCACTTCGTGTTTGCCACGACGCCGCTTGTTGATTTCATTCTGCAGCGCGAGGTTGCCGAGTGTGCGTTCGGCCCCGGTGTCGATGACGGCCTTGACCTTGATACGGCGGCCCACGCGCATGTCGAGGATCATGAGGCCGTTGTCGTTGCGGTGCGCGCGCGCCGTCACGAGGCTGTAGTGAGGCCGGCGGCCGTTGGACTCGAGCACGGTGACGCGGTCGCGCTTGAAGTCGACGTCGATGCGCTGATCGTGAAACCCGGCGACTCCGAGGATTCCGTCGGCATTTCCCATGATCGACGTGAAGATCACGGGCAGGTTCTGGTTCACGAACCTGAGCTGGCCGATCTCGATGCTGCTGACCGCGACCGTGGGTACTTCCGCCGCGCCGGTGACGCCGTTGAGCATGACGTTCTAGCCAACCGAATGCTGAAGGCCGAGCGAGCGCGCGAGATGCGGCGCGAGCGTCGAGCGGCTCGCGCCGGTGTCGATGACGAAACGGAACGGGCCTTTGCCGTTGACCATCACGTGAGTCATCACGCGGCCGATGCGATCGAGGCGCGTCGGCGCGGCGAACAGCGGCTCGGGATCGGCCAACGCGCCGCCGAGGTCCTCGGGCGTGCCAGGCACGCGCATCGCGTTGTTAGGGTCGGCGAAGACGGGAGAGCAAAGGCCACCACCGAGGGCGAGCAACGCCTGCAGGGCCATGCGACGAATTGTCGGCCTCTCCCACATGGCAAACAAACTACGCCTGATCCTGCACGAATGAAACTCCGGAATGCCGAAACGTGCGCGCCGCACGGTCCCGGTCCCACATCAGGGCCGGATGCGTCAGATGGATGCCAAGATGGGTGCCAGGCACGGAAAAGCCGGGAGAAGCGCTGCTTCAGCC
>JAEZCR010000102.1 GCA_023433465.1 Pseudomonadota bacterium
TCGCCTGGGGAATCGCGCAGGCGATGCACCGCGAAGGCGCCGAACTCGCCTTCACGTACGTGAACGACAAGTTCAAGGACCGCGTCCAGCCCCTCGCCGAATCGCTCGGCTCCAAGCTCGTCCTGCCGCTCGACGTCACGAACGACGCCGAAATCGATTCGACCTTCGCCACCCTGAAGCAGTCCTGGGGCCACCTCGACGTCCTCGTGCACGCCGTGGCGTTTGCCCCGCGCGAAGCCCTCGCCGGCGGATTCGCCGACAGCACCACCCGCGAATCCTTCCGCGTCGCGCACGACGTATCGAGCTACAGCCTGACCGCGCTGGCCCGTGCCGCGAAGCCGCTCATGGAAGGCCGCGCCGGCGCGATCCTGACGCTCTCGTACCTGGGCGCCGTGAAGTCGATCCCGAGCTACAACGTGATGGGCCTCGCCAAGGCGAGCCTCGAGGCGAACGTGCGTTTCCTCGCCGCCGACCTCGGCCCGCACAACATCCGCGTGAACGCGATCTCCGCGGGCCCCATCAAGACTCTCGCGGCCGCCGGTATCGCGGGATTCCGCAAGATGCTGAGCCGTGTCGCGGATGTCGCGCCCCTGCGCCGAAACGTCACTCTCGAGGATGTGGGCAACGCCGCGGCGTTCCTCTGCTCCGATCTCGCGAACGGCGTGACCGGCGAGATCATGTACGTCGACGCCGGCTTCAGCACTGTCGGCATGAGCTTTCCCCAAGAGGCTGGCGAGGGCTGACCTTCCGCCAGTCGGCGCTCAACGTGGGAGGGTTTCGAGCAGGAAGCTGTCGCGCCGACGATTCTTGATCAGGAGCATCCGTTGCGGAATGGAAACCGGCTCTTCTTCGCCGCGCATATGCCTCCCAATCCGATAACCCGCCGCCTCGAACAGGTTGCGCCATTCCTCGACAGATCTGAATCGCACACCAACACCGAATGTATTGGCGCGCAGACTTGGTACAAAGGTCGACACGGCGCGACCAATGGCCGAGAGAATCTTGCTCTTGGTGATTTGATAGATGAGCCAGCCTGAAAAGTTTCCGAGCTGGGACTCGTAGATGTATTCGTTGACGAACAGTCGCGCGCCGCGCGTATGCCAGGCGCCAAGGGCGCGCGCCTGCAGTACGCGCGTTTCCTTCTCCGTTGCGCCTACAAGATGGTGAAGAATCATGTTGAAGGACGCCATTCCTTCGTCGCCGACGAATTCTGGCTTGAGCGCATCGCCGACCGAACATTTCACACCCAGACGCTCGCAGAGCGCCACCGAAGCCTGATCGAGATCGAGCACCCGCACTTCGTGACCTGTCAGCGACTGCAATCGGTGTGCAAACAGACCGATGCCTCCGCCGACGTCGACGATCACGGCCTTGCCGCTTAGATCTCCGACCATCTCGACGAAGTGGGCGACTTGCTCCTCGACAAAACAATCGTGGTGGAAAGCCTCGACCTGCTGCTGCGTGAGAACCTTTTGCATCTGGTGGACCGGGTAACTATGAACTGTCGATATGCGCTGTGCAGAGAATGCCAGCCGGCATCGAGCCTGTTAAGCGCCTACGACCCGAGGATCGTCGGTCAGCACCCCTTCCTCGCCCTCGAGCCGCGCGATGATCACCGTGCAGGCGGCATCCGCCAGCACGTTGATCGCCGTGCGGCACATGTCGAGGATGCGGTCGAACACCAGCAATACGCCGATCGCTTCGGCGGGCAGTCCGACGGCCGCCAGGATGATGGCGATGCCGACCAGCGACGCGGACGGTATGCCGGCGATACCCATGGACGTGATCAGCGCGAGGATCACGACGGTGAACTGCGTGCTGAACGACAGGTGCAGGCCATAGGCCTGCGCGATGAACATGGCCGCCGCGCATTCGTACAACGCGCTGCCGGCGTGGTTCACCGACGCGCCGAGCGGCATGACGAACCCGGCGATCCTTTCCGAAACCTTCGCGCGCTTCTCGAGGCAATTCAGCGACAGCGGCAGCGTGGCGGACGACGACGCCGTGGAGAACGCGGTCAGCAGCGCCGGCGCCATGGCCGGGTACAGCCTCCAGGGATTCACGCGGGCCACCAGCGCCAGCAACACGGGCAGCGCGATGAAGCCGTAGATCAGCAGTCCCGCGAGCACACACAAGGCAAAAATCGCGAGGGGTCGTGCGCCCTCGAATCCCGATACCGCCACGACCTTGGCGATGAGCGCGAATACGCCGATCGGCGCGATCGTCATGATCCAGCCGGTGATGCGCATCATCACTTCGAAGATGCCCTGCCAGAAGCTCATGACCGTGCCGCGGTGCGGCTGGTCGATGCGCGCCAGGAAGAAACCGAACAGCACCGAGAAGAAGACCAGCGCCAGTAGTTTGGTGTTGGCGGCGGCCTCGATCACGTTCTGCGGAATGATGCCCTTGATGGTTTCGAGCACGCTGGCATCGGCACGGGCCTTCACGCCTTCGGCCACCGTCGCCGCATCCCGGGTGAGCGCGAGCTTGTCGCCCACGGGCGCTCCATCCTCGAAGCCCGGCTGGACGATGTTGACGATCGCCAGCGCGATCATCACGGCGATCAGCGTGGTGATGACGTAGAAAGCCAGCGTCTTGCCGCCGAGCCGACCGAGGTCCGGCCCCGAACCGAGCGCGGCAACGCCCGTGATCACCGATGCCATGATCAGCGGCACGATGATCATCTTCAGCAGGTTGATGAACATCGTGCCGACGAGATCGAAGATCGGCACGAGCTGGAATTGTCCGATCGTTCCCTCGGGACCGAGGAAGTGGCCGACCAGCGCGCCGACGAACGCGCCGGCGATCATCGCGATCAGGATCGGCAGGACGGGCGTTGGTTTCGAATCCGCGCCAGCCGCTCCCATGCGGTGTTACTCGAACACCTTCGGGTTCGTCACGACTTCCGCTTTGTCCCTGGCTCCCTTTACGTAGGCCGCGAGGTCTCCCTGGGCCGAGCGCTGCAGCAGCATGTCCTTCTGTTGCTGGACGAGCTGCGGATTCGCGCTGGCATCGCCGGTGCGCGAGCGCGTCACGACGAATACCGCGGCCGAGCCGTCGTCGAGTGACGTGGCCTTGGACACCGGAGTCTCCGCGGGACGCGGCGCGTCGAAGATCGCGGAACGCAGCGCCGCCGGGATCGACGGATCGCCACGGCCGACGAATCGCGCGGGTTCCACCTGAACCTTCCATTCCTTGGCGATCGTCTCGAGTTTCTCGCCGGCTTCGAGCCGGGTCAGCGCCGCCTCGGCGGCGGCCTTGGCCGCCGCGGCGCCACGCTCGTGGCGCAGCTGCGCGACGATCTCGTCACGCACCTGGTCGAGTGGTTTGACCTCGGCCCTGTGATGCTGGGTCACCTTGATGATCGCGAGGCGATCCTCGCCGAGCGGCACCGGGCCCACGATCTTGCCCTGGTTGAGCGCTTCGTCGCTGAACACGACCTGCTGCAGGTCCGGGCTCGAGCCGAGCGGCTGCGCGCCGCCTCCGCGCAGGAACTCGGGGATGCTGCCGCGCGTGAGGCCATATTCACTCGCGAGCTTGTCGAGATCCACCTCGCCTTTCTCGATGCGCTCGGCAACGGCTTCCTGGCGATCGCCGAACAACTCAGCGGCGCGATCCTGCCGGTACTGCGACTCGATCTCCGCGCGCACGCTGTCGAAATCCCGCGCCTCACCGGCCTGGATCTCTTCGAGCTTGATGATGTGGTAGCCGAACTGCGATTTGACCGGACCAGCAATGTCTCCGATCTGCATGCCGAACAAGGCATCGCCGAAAGGACCCGGGAACTGGCTGTGCTCGACGAAGCCGAGCTCACCGCCCGACGACGCGGTCACGTCGCTGGAGTGCTGCTGGGCGAGCTCGCCGAAATCCTTGCCGGCGCGCGCTTCGGCCAGCACGCTCTCGGCCTTCTTGAGCGCCGCGTCCTCCTGGCCTTCCTCGACGGGAATCAGGATGTGGCGCGCGCGACGCCGCTCTTCGAGCACGTAGTTGGCGCGATTCTCGTCGTAGACTTTGCGCAGGTCCGCTTCCGTGGGTTCGACCTGCGATGCGAGCTCCTCGAGCCGCAGTTCAGCGAACTCGAGCGAGACCGATTCGCGCGTCATGAAGCGGTCCCCGTTCTTCTCGTAGAAGTCCGTGATGGCCGCGTCATCGATGGGCTGATCGTTCGCGAACGCATCGGCGGAGACCTGCGCGTACTGCACTTCGCGCTCTTCGTTCTCGAGATTGAACAGACGCTGCGCTTCGGCCTGGGTCAGGAAATAGGATGCGCCGAGCCCTTGCTGCAGCTGGTTGATCAGCAGCTGTTTGCGGACGTCTTCGAAGAATTCGCGTTCGCTCTTGCCGGTCTGCTGCAGGTACGAGCGCGCCTGGTTGGGGTCGTACTTGCCTTCGGCGTCCTGGAAGGCGGGGATGTTCTGGAACTCACCGAGCACCGTCTGCTCGCTCACGCGGTAGTTGCCGTCACGCAGTCGCGACTCGATCACCTTCCGCATGACCAGGCTGTCGATGATGCCCTGCTGGAAGTTCTTGCGCTGCTCGTCGGTCATCTCCGTGCCGACCTGCGTCGCCCAGCGATTCTGGGTCTCGCTCCACGCGCGCGTCGCTTCGAAAGCGGGAATGTCCTCGCCGTCGACCGTCGCCGCGCCCTGCGTGGCGCCGCCACCGAGATCGAGCGCGCCGGAACCACCCCAAAAGACGAACGTGAGACCGATGGCGCCGAGGATGACCCAAGTGATCGCTTTGGAGGCCTGCAGGCCATCCCGAATACGTTGCAGCATCGACTGTCCTGGACGGTCCTAAAAAGATTGGCGGAGCGGACGGGACTCGAACCCGCGACCCCCGGCGTGACAGGCCGGTATTCTAACCAACTGAACTACCGCTCCAATTTTTGGTGGGTGCTGAGGGTTTCGAA
>JAEZCR010000088.1 GCA_023433465.1 Pseudomonadota bacterium
GCGTCGATCTCGTCGATGAAGATGATGCAGGGCGCGTGCTTCTTGGCCTGCTCGAACATGTCACGTACGCGCGAGGCGCCGACGCCGACGAACATCTCGACGAAGTCGGAACCGGAGATGGTGAAGAACGGCACCTTGGCTTCGCCCGCGATGGCGCGCGCGAGCAGCGTCTTGCCGGTACCCGGCGAGCCGACCATGAGCACGCCCTTCGGGATCTTGCCGCCGAGACGCTGGAACTTGGCCGGGTCCTTCAGGAAGTCGACGATCTCGGAGACCTCCTCCTTGGCCTCCTCCACGCCCGCGACGTCGACGAAGGTGACCTTGACCTGGTCCTCGCCGAGGAGGCGCGCGCGGCTCTTGCCGAAGGACATCGCGCCCCGGCCTCCCGCCGAGCCCTGCATCTGGCGCAGCATGTACACGAACACCAGGATCAGCAGCAGCGCGGGGGCGAGCTGCAGCAGCAGCTGCATGAGGAAATTAGGCTGTTTCGGCGGCTCACCCTTGAAGTCGATGCGCGCCTTGTCGAGCGTGCCGATCAGGCTCGTGTTGTCGGTTTCCGGGTTGTAGGCCTTGAACTTCGTCTTGTCCTTGCGGATTCCGATGATTTCGTCACCGCGCAAGGTCACCGAGTCGACACGGCCATTGCGGATGTCATCGAGTACGGTCGAATAGGCCACCTGCGAAGGTTCGGTGCCGGTGGGTACGTAGCGGCTGAACACCACCACCATCACCATCACGATTACGACCCAAAGCAGGATATTTTTCGTCAGATCATTCAAAGGTTTACCCTCGCGGGGCGACCAGCCCGGCATGCAGGATCAGGGGCACGCTACACCATCCCAAAACCACCTGCCAGCAGGGAAAGCTCAGAAGCGCGTGTCCGCGCGTATCAGCTTGATTTGGCGGTGTCCTGGGCCGTTTTGATGTGGCCCGCACCATTTGGTTTCAACCCCACCGCGCAAATCCGGCTCTCCTACAATGCCGCCCATGGAACTCACCGAGCGACAACGCAAATACCTCCGTGGCCTGGGTCACGAATTGAATCCGGTGTTATGGATCGGGTCCGCCGGCGTCAGTGCCGCCGTCATCGCCGAAGCGGCTCGCGCGCTGCATGACCACGAGCTCATCAAGGTGAAGTTCCGCGGCGCCGAGCGTGAAGCGCGTGACGCAGGTCTCGCCCAACTAGCAACCGCGACTGCGAGCGTGCTCGTACAACGCATCGGCCATACAGCCCTCTACTACAAACGCCGGGATGACCGCCCCGGAATTGTGATCCCCGACGCATAAAGAGTCGGCGCCGCTGGCCGATTTCATGGGTGCGGGCGAGGATCGCCCAACGGAAATCACTGCCGCTGTTCCAGTGGTAACTTACTGGAATAAGTCGTATATCAGGGACACATGTCGGCGCAGGACACACGATCGTTTGGGCGCGAGGCAGTTGCGGTCTATCTAGCCGCCGCGCTGGTCGTTTTCGGGACCTGGGCCGCTTCCCACTACCTCATCCTGCGCAAGTTCGAGAACATCGAGCAGAACGACGTCTCGCGCAGCATCGAGGTCATTCGCAAGGCGCTGGTCTCGCAGAACTCCGAGATCGAAATCGTCTCGCGCGACTTCGCGCGCTGGGACGCGATGTATTCGTACGCCTCGACACTCGACCCACGCTTCGAATACGAGAATTTCTCGGAAGCCGGTCTCGATGAGGTGAATGTCGACCTGGTCTGGGTGTTGAACCCGGCCAACAAGGTCATCTCCTCGTTCGAAAACGACACCGACGACGCGATATACCGCACGCCCGCGAGCCCGGCCGTGCTGGCCGAGATCGAACGCCTCACCCCGATGGTGCGCAGCGTCGTCGACCAGGAAGGCACGCTCAGGCTCGTGGAGATCAACGGCGTACCGCACGTGCTCGCCGCCAACACGGTCCTGCACACCGACCGCAGCGGTCCGGCGAACGGCACGCTGGTCTTCGCGCGCCGGATCGCGGCGCCGGAAATCGCGGGCATCGGCGCGGACACGCAGCTCGACGTCAAATTCGCGATGCTCGGCGACGCGCGCGTTTCCGCGGAGACGCCCGAGTTGCTCGTGGCCCCCGACGGCCGCCGCATCGTGCGCCGCTCGAACACCACCATCGAAGGTCAGCTGCGGCTCGACACCATCGACAACCATCCCATCGCGATGTTGTGGACCACGCAGCCGCGCAGCGTCATGCTGAGCGGCCAGCAGGGTGTGCGTTATCTCGTCGGCTGGGTGGCGCTGCTCGTGAGCATCGTCGTCGCCGCGTGGCACGTCTACAGCCGCCGCCTGCAGCGCGCCGCCGCCCTCGCCGCCACCAACGAAACCCGCTACCGCGCGATCTTCGACCGCGCCGCGTCCGGCATCGTGCTGTTCGACCCGACCTCGCGCCGCGTGCTCGATGCGAACACGCAGGCACAGCATCTGGTCGGCGCATCGCTCGACGAGCTGCGGCGCCGCGACGTCGCGACCATCTTCGATACCCCCGTTTCGCTCGCGCCCGGCCACGCTCACGACCAGGCCGCGAATACGCGTCCCGCGCAGGTCATTCGCACGGACGAGCAGCGCCGCGACGTCGAATTCTCGATCGCCGACCTCGAGCCGGGTACCGGCCGCGTCCACGCGATGCTGCTGCAGGACGTCTCGCATCGACGCGAGGCCGAGCGCCGTGCGCAGGAACACCAGATGTCCCTGCAGCACCTCGCCACGCACGACGCGCTCACCGGTTTGCCGAACCGCACGTTCCTCAACGAGGAATTGCCGCGACTGATCGACGAGGCGGCGCGCCGTGGCGATTCGCTGTCGATCCTCTACATCGATTGCGACAACTTCAAGAACATAAACGATTCGCGTGGCCACTCGATCGGCGACGACTATCTACGCTCCGTGGCGCGCCGCCTGCGTGATTCGATCGCGAGCCCGGACCTCGTCGTACGCATGGGTGGCGACGAATTCCTCGTGGTGACGCGTCACTATGGGCTCGAGCCCGACAGCGCCGCTATTGCAGAGCGCGTCGCCGCGGCCCTGAAGAAACCCGTCCGCCTGGGCGAAGCCACCTACTCGGCGACCACCAGCATCGGCATGTCGGTCTATCCGCGCGACGCGACGACCATGAGCGAGCTGCTGCGGTCCGCCGACATCGCGCTCTACGAAGCGAAGGCCCGCGGCCGCGACAACGTCCAGATGTTCGACGCGGCGATGAACAAGCGCGTGCACACGCGGCTCGCGCTCGAGCAGGACCTGCGCAGCGCGGTGAATCGCGACGCGATCGAGATCCAGTTGCAGCCCATCGTCGACATTCGCAGCGGACGGCTGGTCTCGTTCGAAGCGCTGGCGCGCTGGAACGATCCGCGCCACGGCGCGGTGCCTCCGCTCGCGTTCATCGAGGTCGCGGAAGCTTCCGACCTGATCGTCGAGCTCGGCGAATGCGTCTTCAGGAACGTGGCGCGCCAGATCGCGGCCTGGCAACGCGCGGGCCTCAAGCCCGTGCCGGTGGCGGTCAACGTGTCGGCGAAGCAGCTCAAGCGTTCGAACCTGCCGGAACGTCTCGTCGCCATCGCGCACGAATTCGACATCGCCCCTCACCAGCTCGAAGTCGAGCTGACCGAGTCGGTCGCGATGCAGGATTCGGAGCAGCACGTCACCAAGCTGCATGCGCTGCGCGATCTCGGCGTGCGCGTGTCGGTGGACGATTTCGGCACCGGCTATTCGAGCCTCGCCTATCTACGCAACCTGCCGATCGACTACCTCAAGATCGACCGCACGTTCGTGCGCGACATGAACGTCGACCGCAACGACGCGGCGATCGTGCGCGCGATCATCAGCATGGCGCAGAGCCTGCACCTCGGCACGGTGGCCGAGGGCATCGAGACACGCGAGCACGCCTCGCAGCTGCTCGCGCTCGGATGCTCCACGGGCCAGGGATATTTCTTCTCGAAGCCGATCTCGGCCCAGGAGACACACGAGCTGCTGCGCACGATGCGCGGCGCGGCGCCCCTCACGGGCGGCCCCAATCTCGAGATCGTCCGCGTTTCCTGATCAGCCGCCGATGCGCCTGCGGCGCATCATGTGCACGACGATTCCGCCGATGGCGAGCGCGAAAGCGCCCAGGACGAAATACCAGAACAGGCGGCCGCTGGACTCGAGGGATTCCGCCGCCGTCGGGTACTCCGCGACTTCCTCTGCCTTCTTCGGGTCCGGCGGAGGCATCCTCGCCAGATCAGCCTCGTAGCGGGCGAGCCGCTTGCGGACGAGGTCCGAGTGCGGCGCGCCGTACTCGAGCGCGCTCACGTAATAACGCTTCGCGTCCTCGGTCCCTCCGTCGAGCAGGCTCAGTCCCGAGGCGATCACGAGATCACCCCCCGACTGGAAGAGGTCCCCGATGACCGGATCCGGCCGCTTCGCGTGTTTCGTGCGTTCCTGGAGTTGGAAGTCGACCTGGCGCAGCAGGTCCTGCGCGCCCTTGAGCTTGCCCTTCTCGAACGGGAGGATTTCCGGCGCCACCGGCACCTCGCCGGCGCCGAAATCGAGTCCGATCACGCTTTCCTTCTCGAACCACTTCGGATTGAAAGGCAGCATCACGCGCGCCTTGAGGATCCGCTCGTGGAGCCATTCGGATCCCTTGTGCCCGGCGACGTCCCGGATCACGCCCTCGCGAATCCATTTGAGCGCCTCCTCGTACTTGCCTTCGAGTTCGAGGGCGGAGCCGAGATTCGCGGCGACGCGCGCATTGCCGGGAAATTTCTGCTCGGTTTCGCGAAACAACGCGATGGCTTCGTCGGTCTTTCCGGAGAGCAGCAGCGCGACGCCGAAATCATTGCTGTTCTCGAGTGTGGGTTTCGCCGCGTGGGCCTGTTCGAGTCCGCGCGTGATTTGCGCGGCCTCCGCGTCGCGCTGCTCGAGCGAATACAGCAGCTCGGGCTCGAAGGTATTGATGCAGCTCCAGGCCGGCGCGGCCGCGAACAGCAGAGCGGCGATCGCGCGTGGGAACTTGCGGATGGAGCCGCTCATGATGCTCAGTCCTTGCCCGGCACCCAGAAGTCTTTCCATCCAAGGCCCGCGGCCTTGATGGCCTGAAGGCGCGCCTTGAGCCGCGCCTCGTCGACCGAGGTCGCTCCGCCGGAACTGAAGGCGATCTTCGCGCCCGCGGCCTTCGCGCGCTCGAGCAGCGCCACGTCGGGCGCCTTGTCCTTGTCCACGATCACGACGACGCTGGCCGGGTAGCTAGCCAGCGCGCCGTCGGGAAGCTGGCCGCCGGGCGTCACCCCGTAACGGCGCACTGCGCTCCAGAACGCGTCCGCGTCGCCCGCAGGCGGCACGAGGCCGAGATCTATCAGCGGAATATTGTCGTTCGATGCCTGGGTGACGAGCTGCTCGAGCTCACGGTCGGCAATCGGCACGAGTCCGGCCGGCGGCGCGGCATCGTCGGGCAGCAGCTTCACCTTCATGTTGCGGTACTTCACGACACTGCCGGGATCGTGCGCCTGCAACGCGAAGGTGCCGGAACCCAACAACCTGCCCTTCTTGTCATCCGGCCGGAAGGCGCCCGTCGGCTCTGCGTACTCGGCGACCAGCGTGTCGTCGATGAAAGTCTGGATGGTCTTGCCGACGACGCGGATACGGTAGTTGAACCACTCGTTGTCTTTCGCCGGCGCGACCCAGGTATTGCGCACGGCGTAGATGCTGCCGGTCATCTTGTGCTCGACGTAGTCGTCCATCTTCTCGGCCGGCGGGTTCGAATTGATGACCTGCAGCTCGTAGCCCGCGGCGGGCCAACCCGGACCCTGCCACTTCGTGTGCACATAGATTCCGCTGTTCGAGCCGGGAGACGTCATCACGTCCGCGGAGAATTCGAAGTTGCGGAACTCGTGTTTGCCGACCTTGCCGACGTAGAACAAATGCGACCGATCGCCGCGCGTGACGAACGCGCCGTCCTCGACGACCCAGGATTCGGGGCGCTCGGCGGCCTTCCAGCCGGCGAAGGACTTGCCGTCCTGCAGCGGAATCCACTCCTGCGAGGCCGCGAGCGAAGCGGCCGAAAAGACCAGCGAAAGGAAAGTTCCGAGCGCGACGCGTTTCATCGTCCCCCCAAACTGGATGCCAGGTCGAACCGCTAACTAGACGTAGCGTACCTTGACGACTTCGTAGCTGCGCGTGCCGCCGGGCGCGGCCACGTCGACGACGTCTCCCGCGCTCTTGCCGACCAGCGCCCGCGCGATCGGCGAGGTGATCGAGATGCGGCCCGATTTGATGTCCGCCTCGTCCTCGCCGACGATCTGGTAACTGATGCTCTTGCCGCCGTCCTGGTCCTCGAGATCCACCGTGGCGCCGAAGATGACCTTGCCACCGCTGTTCACGGCGGCCGGATCGATGATCTCGGCGGTCGACAGCTTGGCCTCGATCTCGCTGATGCGCCCTTCTATGAAGCCCTGCTGCTCGCGGGCGGCGTGGTACTCCGCGTTCTCCGACAGATCGCCGTGGCTGCGCGCTTCGGCAATAGCCTTGATGACCCGCGGACGATCCTCCGTCTTGAGGCGCTTGAGCTCCACGCGCAGCGCCTCGGCGCCGCGCAGGGTCATCGGATTGCGTTTCATGCCTTCGCCTCTTCGTGCAGGTCCTGGAGCCGGTTTACCTCGACGGCGTCGAGGTGGTCCAGAGCTTCGCAGGTTGCGAGCGCGCCCGCGAGGGTCGTGTAGTACGTCACCCGCTTGTGCACCGCCTCACGACGGATGGAGTTCGACTCGACGATGGCCGTCTTGCCCTCCGTCGTGTTCACGATCATGGCGAATTCGTCGTTCTTGATCATGTCCACGATGTGCGGCCGGCCCTCGCGGACCTTGTTGGCGCGCTTGCACGGGAATCCGGCCTCGGAGATCACACGCGCCGTGCCATCGGTCGCCGCGATCTCGAAACCCTTCTCGATCAGTTTCTTCGCGAGCAGCACCGCGCCCTGCTTGTCGCGCTCGCGCACGCTGATCAGCACCACGCCTGAGCGGGGCAGCGTGACCCCGGACGCCGCCTGCGCCTTGGCATAGGCCTCGCCGAACGTGCGGCCGGTCCCCATGACCTCGCCCGTGCTCTTCATTTCGGGACCCAGGATCGGGTCAGCCTCGGGGAACTTGGTGAACGGGAACACCGCTTCCTTCACGGAGAAGTAAGGCGGCACGACCTCGCCGAGGTTCTCGATCGACTTCATCTTGCGGCCGGTCATCACGCGAGCGCCGATCTTGGCGAGCGGCATCCCGGTGGCCTTCGACACGAACGGCGCCGTGCGCGAGGCGCGCGGATTCACTTCGAGCACGTAGATGATGCCGTTCTGGATGGCGAACTGGATGTTCATGAGCCCGATGACGTTGAGGGCCTTCGCGAGCTTGCGGGTCTGCTCGCGCAGCTCGGCCTGCGTCTCGGCGCTCAGGCTGTTGGGCGGCAGGGAGCAGCCGGAATCTCCGGAGTGCACGCCCGCCTGCTCGACGTGTTCCATGATGCCGCCGATCAGCACGTCTTCGCCGTCGCAGCACGCGTCGACGTCGACTTCTATCGCGACATCGAGGAAGCGGTCGAGCAGCACCGGGCTGTCGTTCGACACGCTCACGGCGGTCGACATGTACGTGCGCAGGTCATCTTCGTTGAACACGACTTCCATCGCGCGGCCGCCGAGCACATACGAGGGACGCACCACCAGCGGGAAGCCCACGGTGCGCGCGAGCGCGACCGCCTGCTCTTCCGTGCGCGCGGTGGCGTTGGCCGGCTGCTTCAGACCGAGGTTCTTCACGAGCACCTGGAAACGCTCGCGGTCCTCGGCGATGTCGATCGAATCGGGCGACGTGCCGATGATCGGTGCGCCGGCGGCCTCGAGCGCGCGCGACAGCTTGAGCGGCGTCTGGCCGCCATACTGCACGATCACGCCTTCCGGCTGTTCCTTCTCGATGATCTCGAGCACGTCCTCGAGCGTGAGCGGCTCGAAGTACAGGCGATCCGACGTGTCGTAGTCGGTCGACACGGTTTCCGGATTGCAGTTGACCATGATGGTCTCGAAACCGTCTTCGCGCAGTTGCAGCGCCGCGTGCACGCAGCAGTAATCGAATTCGATGCCCTGGCCGATGCGGTTCGGTCCGCCGCCGAGGATCATGATCTTGCGCTTCTTCGACGGCTGCGCCTCGCACTCGTCCTCGTAGGTCGAGTACATGTACGCCGTCGACGTGGCGAACTCCGCCGCGCACGTATCGACGCGCTTGTAGACGGGACGCACGTTGAGCGCATGTCTCTTCGCGCGGATGGCGGCTTCGCCCGCGCCCGTCAGCCTGCCGAGGCGGCTGTCGGAGAAGCCCTTGCGCTTGAGCGAAAGCAGACGCTCGGTCTCGAGCGCCGCGACGCCGCCCTCGCGAACGCTGCCTTCCTCGGCCACGAGATCCTCGATCTGCGCGAGGAACCATGGATCGATATACGTGAGCTCCTGGATCCGTTCGCGCGACCAGCCCGCGCGGAACGCGTCCGCGACGTACAGCAGACGACTCGGTCCGGGAGCGCGCAGCTCGTAGGCCAGCTTGTCGCGATCCTGTTCGCTGAGCGAATCGCCCTCGCTTGCGAGGGTGATCTGTTCGTTGAGCCCGTCGAGTCCGGTCTCGAGACCGCGCAGCGCCTTCTGCAGCGACTCCTGGAACGTGCGGCCGATCGCCATGACCTCGCCCACGGACTTCATCTGCGTGGTCAGGCGCGAGTTGGCCGTCGGGAATTTCTCGAACGTGAAACGCGGGATCTTGGTCACCACGTAGTCGATCGTCGGCTCGAACGAAGCCGGCGTCGCGCCGCCCGTGATGTCGTTCTTGAGCTCGTCGAGCGTGTATCCCACCGCGAGCTTCGCGGCGATCTTCGCGATCGGGAAGCCGGTCGCCTTCGACGCGAGCGCGGACGAGCGCGAGACGCGCGGATTCATCTCGATGACGAGCAATCGGCCGTCCTTCGGATTCACGGCGAACTGCACGTTCGAGCCGCCGGTGTCGACGCCGATCTTGCGCAGCACCGCGATCGACGCGTTGCGCATGCGCTGGTATTCCTTGTCCGTGAGCGTCTGCGCCGGCGCGACCGTGATCGAGTCGCCGGTGTGCACACCCATCGGGTCGAGGTTTTCGATGGAGCAGACGATGATGCAGTTGTCGTTCCGGTCACGGACGACTTCCATCTCGAATTCCTTCCACCCGATCACCGATTCTTCGATCAGCACTTCGGTGGTCGGCGAAGCGTCGAGGCCACGCTCGACGATCTGTTCGAATTCCTCGCGGTTGTAGGCGATGCCACCGCCCGAACCGCCCATCGTGAACGACGGACGGATGACGCAGGGGAAGCCGAGCCCCTGCTGGATCTCGAAGGCCTGCGCGAGCGTGTGCGCGACCGCCGCGCGCGGGCACTCGAGCCCGATCTCGCGCATCGCGTTGCGGAACAGCTCGCGGTCCTCGGCCATGTCGATGGCCTCGCGCGAGGCGGCGATGAGCTCGACGCCGTGTTTGGCGAGTACACCTTCGCGCACGAGGTCGAGCGCGGTGTTGAGCGCGGTCTGTCCACCCATGGTGGGCAGCAACGCGTCGGGCTGCTCCTTCTCGATGATCCGCGCGAGCGTGCGCCAGTTGATGGGCTCGATGTAGATCGCGTCGGCCATCTCCGGGTCCGTCATGATGGTCGCCGGATTCGAATTCACGAGGATGACGCGGTAGCCCTCCTCCTTGAGCGCCTTGCAGGCCTGCGCGCCCGAATAGTCGAACTCGCACGCCTGGCCGATGATGATCGGACCGGCGCCGATGATCAGGATGCTTTCGATGTCTGTACGTTTTGGCATGTTAGGCAGTTATCACGCGGCTTTGTCTGGAGGCGGCTGCTTGCCCGAGGTGCGGGCGCGGAGCTTGGCTTGCAGGCGCCGGAGCATGAGATGCACGAAGCGATCGAACATCGCGCCCATCTCCTGCGGGCCCGGGCTCGCTTCGGGATGTCCCTGGAAGCTGAACGCGGGTTTGTCGACGCGCGCGATGCCCTGAAGCGAACCGTCGAACAACGAGCGGTGCGTCGCCTTGAGCGTCGAGGGCAGCTCGCTCTCGTCCACCGCAAAGCCGTGGTTCTGGCTCGTGATGAACACGCGGCCGGTTTCGAGGTCCTGCACCGGGTGGTTCGCGCCGTGGTGGCCGAACTTCATCTTCATGGTGCGCGCACCGCTGGCGAGTCCCAGCAACTGGTGACCGAGGCAGATGCCGAAGGTCGGAAGCTCCGCGACCACGAGCGCGCGGATCGCCTCGATTGCGTACTCACAGGGCTCCGGATCGCCGGGGCCGTTCGACAGGAACACGCCATCCGGGTCGAGCGCGAGCACTTCCTCGGCGGTGGTCTGCGCGGGCACCACGGTCATGCGGCACCCGCGGTCGGACAACATGCGCAGGATGTTGCGCTTGACGCCGAAGTCGTACGCGACGACGTGCAGGCGTTGATGGGCGCGCATCACCGGACGGTTCTCCGGCTGCCAGAGCGAGCCTTCGTTCCACTGGTACGCGCGCTTGGTCGTGACGACCTTCGCGAGATCCATGCCCTTCAGGCCCGGAAATTTCTTCGCGGCACGCACGGCCGCGTGCGCGTCGATCTTCTCGCCGGTCATGATGCAGCCGGCCTGCGCACCCTTCTCCCGCAGGATGCGGGTGAGCTTGCGCGTGTCGATGCCGGAAATCGCGACGACCTTGTGCCGGGTCAGGAATTCGCGCAGCTCCTCGGCCTTGCGCCAGTTGCTGGCAAGCGGCGGAACGTCTCTAACTACCAGGCCCGCGGCATACGCCGTGGGGGACTCGAGATCCTCGGGCGTGGTGCCCGTGTTCCCGATGTGTGGATAGGTCAGCGTCACGATCTGTCGTGAATACGACGGATCCGTGAGAATTTCCTGATAACCGGTCAACGCGGTATTGAAAACGACTTCGCCAGTGGTGTTGCCTTTGGCGCCGATAGACTGGCCGTTGAAGATGGTTCCATCTTCAAGAGCCAGAACCGCGGTTACCGTCACGCGGGTACTCCCCTCGGGCTGCCCGGCCCGACAAAAAAAGTTCAGTAGATTGGTAGCTCTCCGTGCGGAGCGTACATGCACAAAGCGGGAGGAGTTCTCGCGAACTTCCTCCCGCCCTGCGTTGGACTAACCCGTTTCGGATTAGGCGGCAATTTTACGAAGCGGGCCCCGGGGTGTCCATGAAACTTCTTGCCCGTTTTCGGAAGAATCGGCGCGGAAAGTTCTAATGCAATCAGCGCGGAAACCCTCTTAACCGTTTGTTTTTAAACCAAGTACATCAACCATGGCGTATCGGCCCGGCCCCTGGGCTGCGAGCCAGCTCGCGGCCCGGACGGCGCCCCGGGCAAATATCGACCGGTCCGTGGCCTCGTGGCCGACGGTCAGGCGCTCCCCCGAACCGGCGAACAGGACGGTATGGGTCCCGACCACGTCACCCGCCCGGATCGAGGCAATACCGATTTCTCCGGGACTTCTGGCCTCGTTTCCGGCGCGCCCGGGCCTGACGTGCTTGCGAGGGTCCACCCCTCGCCCGCTCGCCGCGGCCCCGGCGAGCGCCAGCGCCGTGCCCGAGGGTGCGTCGAGTTTGTGCTTGTGATGGGCTTCCGTGATCTCGATGTCGAACTCGGATGGCAGAACCCGCGCCGCGATTCGGACGAGTTCGAGCGCGACGGTGACGCCGATCGAGGTGTTGGGCGCGACGAGCACGGGTATTTCGCGCGACGCGTCCTCGACACGCGCGTCGAATCCGCTTTCGTGACCCGTCGTGCCGATGACAATCGGCACGCGCGCCGCGCGGCAGGCCTCGAGCGCGCGCAGCGACAGATCGGGCCGCGAAAAATCGATCGCGACTTCGGCCTTGCCGAGATCGGCGGGTAGTTCGGTGACCACGCGCACGCCGAGCCCCTTGGCGCCCGCGACTTCGCCGACGTCCAGGCCCGCGGACTTGCTTCCGCCGGAGGCGATGGCCGCGACGATTTCGATGCCGCCCCCGGCGGCGGCGCGCACGATGGCCGTGCCCATGCGGCCGGTGGCACCGATCAAGACTGCTCGCGTCACGTTGTCTCCCTTCTCAATTCCGAGGCGACAGTGTGCCGCAGCATCGGCAGTCGTGCGAGACTGCCGGCCCATGATACGCATCGGCATTCTCGGCGCGGCGCGCATAGCGCCGCGCGGCATCGTCACCCCCGCGAACGACCTGCTCGGCACCGAGGCCATCGCGGTGGCCGCGAGCAACCTCGAGCGCGCGCGGGATTTCGCGGCCACGCATTCCCTTCCGCTCGCGTTCGGTAGTTATGCCGAGCTCCTCGCGCGCGACGACATCGACCTGGTGTACGTGGCGCTGCCACCCTCCGCGCACCTGCAGTGGTGCACGGCGGCGCTCGCCAGCGGCAAACACGTCCTCGTGGAGAAGCCGTTCGCCAGCAACGCGCAGGATGCCGCGCAGATGGTCGCGGCCGCGAAGGCCTCGGGGCGCCACTTGATCGAAGGCTTCCATTACCGCTTCCATCCGTTGATGCTCCAGGTGCTCGCGCAGCTGCGCGCGGGGGCGATCGGACGCATCAAGCACATCGAGGCCGTGTTCAACGCCAATCTGCCGGACACGCCCGGCGAACTGAGATACATCGAGGAACTCGGCGGCGGTGCGCTCATGGATCTCGGGTGCTACTGCGTGCACTGGATACGCACCGTCACGGGCGATGAGCCCGAAGTGGTCAAGGCCAGCGCTCGTTGCATCACGCCCGGCGTGGACGTCCAGGCGAGCGCGGAGCTGGCGTTTCCGAGCGGCCCCACCGCGACCCTCGAGTGTTCGATGCAGCCCGATGACGGCAAGCTGTTCCGTCGGCTGCGCGTGCACGGCGACAAGGGTTTGCTCGAATTCGACAATCCCGTGACGCCGCACGCCGGCGCGACGTTGTCGATCGAAGCGCCGGATGCCCCGCTGCCGCAGATCGTCTCGGGCGGCGAAACGACGTTTCACTTCCAGCTCAGGCATGTGCTCGACGTGATCGCCGGGCGCGCCAAACCACTCACCGGCGGCGACGACGCGCTGGGCAACATGCGCGCGATCGACGCCATCTACCGGGCCGCGGGCTTGAAGCCGCGCGGACTGCGTGCCTGACGGGAACGCGTCGTGAGCGCTTCCGCACGGCTCGTGCTCGCGCTCGACCAGGGCACCACCAGCTCCCGCACCCTGCTGTTCGACCAGGCGGGACGCATCGTCTCGCTGGCGCAGCGCGAGTTCACCCAGCATTTCCCGCGTCCCGGATGGGTGGAACACGATGCCGGCGAAATCTGGTCCACGCAGCTCGCGACGATCGGTGAAGCGTTGCGCTCCGCGCGCGCGTCACCGCGCGACGTGGCCGCCATCGGCATCACTAACCAGCGCGAAACGACCGTGTTGTGGGATCGCGCGACCGGCGAGCCACTGCACCGCGCGATCGTCTGGCAGGACCGGCGCACCGCCGATGTGTGCGAGTCCCTGCGTGCGGCCGGCCGCGAGGAGGAGGTCTCCGCGCGCACCGGACTGCTGTTCGACCCCTACTTCTCGGCCACCAAACTCGCGTGGCTGCTCGATCACGTACCGAACGCCCGCGCGCGCGCCGAAGCGGGCGAACTCGCCTTCGGGACGATCGACAGCTGGCTGCTGTTCAAACTGAGCGGCCACCGCCATCACGTCACGGACGCGACCAACGCCAGCCGCACGCTGCTCTTCAATCTGCAAACGGGCACGTGGGATGACCGGCTGCTGGAACTGCTGCGAGTCCCGCGCGCCTGCCTGCCGCGGATCGTCGATTCGTGCCTCGATCGCGCGGAAGCGGTCGAGGTGGAAGTCGAGGGTGTCAAACTACCTGTGACCGGCATCGCGGGCGACCAGCAGGCCGCGCTGTTCGGACAGGGGTGCTTCGCGCCGGGGATGGCCAAGAACACGTATGGCACCGGCTGCTTCGCCCTCATGAACGTCGGCACGCAGCCGCGACGTTCGACGCATCGGCTGCTCACGACGGTGGCCAGCCGGCGCGGCGGAGCGTCGCGCTTCGCGATCGAGGGCGGCGTCTTCATGGGTGGCGCGACGATCCAATGGCTGCGCGACGGTCTCGGGATCATCGAACGTTCGGCGGACGTGGAAGCGCTCGCGCTCAGCGTGCCGGACACCGGCGACGTCTATCTCGTGCCGGCCTTCGCCGGGCTCGGCGCGCCGCAATGGGACGCCGCGGCGCGCGGCACGATCGTGGGATTGACGCGCGGCTCGACACGCGCGCACATCGCGCGCGCCGCGGTTGAAAGCATTGCCTTCCAGACCGCCGACCTGATCGAGGCCATGCAACGGGACTGCGAGCAGGACTTGAGCGAACTGCGCGTCGACGGCGGCGCCGCGCGTAATGACCTGCTCATGCAATTCCAGGCGGACCTGCTGGGCGTTCCCGTACTGCGGCCCGCCAATACCGAGGTCACCGCGTTCGGCGCCGCCGCGCTCGCGGGCCTGGGCGCGGGCATCTGGCGCGACGAATCCGAGCTCGCGGCGCTCTGGTCGCTC
>JAEZCR010000163.1 GCA_023433465.1 Pseudomonadota bacterium
GAATTTCGCGAGGCGCGGCGACCCCCGCCGCTTCTCCCGGAATTTCCGTGCCTGGCACCGTCTTCAACTCGAAACCTGGGGGACATATAGATGAGTGAATCGACGATCGACCGGCGCTCGTTGCTGAAGACCGCGGGCGTTGCCGCGGTGGGGTTCGCGGCCAGCGCGTACGCGGCGGGACGCAAGCGCAAGTTCGTGATCGTGGGTGTGGGCTCACGCTCGCGCATGTACATGACCGCGATCACCAGGACTTTCGCGTCGGGCAACGAGCTCGTCGGTGTGTGCGACACGAACCCGGGCCGCATGGACGCCGCGCTGCGCTTCGTCGCTCCCGATCTTTCAACGACGGGTGTCAAGGCGCCGAAGAAATACCTCGCGTCGGACTTCGACAAGATGGTCAGGGACCTGAAGCCCGACTGCGTGATCGTCACGACACCGGACGCCTTCCACGACGAATACATCGTCCGCTCGCTCGACGCGGGCATGGACTGCATCACCGAGAAGCCGCTGACTACCACGCCGGAGAAGGCGCAGCGCATCGTCGACGCCTGCAAGCGCAACAACCGCCACGTGCGCGTGTTGTTCAACTATCGCTATTCGCCGCCGCGCACGCAGATCAAGGATCTGCTCATGAACGGCGCGATCGGCGACGTGATGTCCATCGATTTCCACTGGCTGCTGAACACGCTGCACGGAGCGGACTATTTCCGGCGCTGGCACAGTCAGAAGGAGATCTCCGGCGGCCTCATGGTGCACAAGGCAACTCACCACTTCGATCTCGTGAACTGGTGGCTGGGCTCGGATCCCGAGCTCGTGCTCGCCAATGGCAAACGCGAGTACTACACGCCCAAGATGGCCAGGCGCATGGGACTCACCAGTCACCACGAGCGCTGCCGCACCTGCCCCGAGAAGGGCAAGTGCACGTTCTTCCTCGACCTCGCCGCGGACAGGAACTTCAAGGAGCTCTATCTCGACAACGAGCACCACGACGGCTACTTCCGCGACCGCTGCGTGTGGCGGCCCGAGATCGACATCGAAGACACGATGAACGTGATCGTGAAGTACAAGACGGGCGCGACGCTGTCGTACTCGCTGAACGCGTTCAATGCCTGGGAGGGCTACACGATCGCGTTCAACGGCACGAAGGGCCGCATCGAACACGAGATCGTCGAAGGCGGCGCGATCTCCGCCGGCGCGACCGCGTACCAGGCGGACAAGGACATCATCCGCACGCGCATCATCCCGCTGCGCGGCAAGGCCGAGGAGCTCGAGGTGTGGACCGGCACCGGCGGCCACGGCGGCGGCGACAACGTGATGCTCACCGAAGTGTTCGGCACGGCCGAGCCCGACAAGTACAAGCGCGCGGCCGACGAGCGCAGTGGTTTGTATTCGATCCTGATCGGCGCCGCGGCTAACAAGTGCTTCGGGTCGGGGCAGGCGGTGAAAATAGATGACCTCGTCACCGGGCTGACATCGCCGGTCACCGCGCCGATGCCGACACGCGACATGCCCGTGCCAATGCCGGCAAGGGCGTAACGGGGACAGATTTATTTATTGACGATTTGTGGGACAGACTCAAATCTGCCCACCCCACTCGGCTGGATGTGCGGGGACAGACTTGAAGTCTGTCCCCTTCCGTGCCTTCGACCTCGATACAGTTGGCACGACCGCACGCCCGACTGTTCTGGCCTCCGGCGCGTCTCAGGCGTACGTTCGATTCATGGACCTCGACGTATTCCTGCTCTACCTCGCCGCCTGGACGCTGCTCGCGTTGTCGCCGGGTCCCGCGGTGTTCTTCACGATGGGCCTCGCCGCGCGTCATGGCATGCGCGGCGCGGTGGCCGGCACCGTGGGCATCAGCATCGCGCATGTCGTGGTGTTCGCGGCGATCGCGTTCGGACTGCTCGCGCTGCTCGCGAGCTTCAGCGGCGCGATGACGGCCCTTCGAATCGCGGGCGCTCTTTACCTCATGTACCTGGGCGGCCGGATGTTGATGGGCAAACGCGGCGAGGCTCCGGTCGCCGACGCGATTCCCAAGCCCCCGGCGCACGGCGGACTCATCCTGCACGGCATCCTCGTGCAGCTCACGAATCCGAAGCTGCTGCTGTTCATGCTCGCGTTGCTGCCACAGTTCATCAGGCCGAACCATCCATTGCTGCTGCAGCTCGCGATCATGATGACCGTCACCATCGTGATCGACGCGATCGCGCTGCTCGCCTACGCGAACCTCGCCGCGCATGGCGCGCGGGTGCTGAAGGGCTCGCGGATCATCACCTGGATCGAACGCCTCTTCGGCGGCGCCCTGATCCTTTTCGGGGTCAAATTGCTGCTCGAAAGGCGCTGACGCGCGAATCGGGGACAGATTTATTTATTGACGATACTCTTGAGTTATCGTCAATAAATAAATCTCTCCCCGATTCCAATGATCCGCAACGTCGTGTTCGATGCCGGTGGCGTGCTGCTGCAATGGGACCCGCCGGCCTTCATCGCCAGGCTGCATCCTGATGCTGAAACGCAGGCGCTGATCCGCCGCGAGATCTTCGAGCACGCGGACTGGCACGAATTCGACCGCGGCGCGCTCGACGTGGAAAAGGCCGCCGAAGTCTTCGGCAAACGCGTCGGCCTCACCACCGACGACATGCGCAGGCTGTTCGCCACCGCCAACGCGTCGCTGAGCCCGATTCCCGGCACGATCCAGTTGCTCGAGGAGCTGGCCGCCGGCGGGGTCCATCTCTATCTGCTCTCGAACATGCCCGTGAGCACGTACGAATACCTGGTCAAACACCACGCCTTCTTCCGCCACTTCAAGCAGCTCGTGATCTCCGGCGCGATCCTCATGATCAAGCCCGACCCGGCTATCTACAAACACCTGGTCGAGAAGACGGGCATCGTGCCCTCCGAAAGCGTGTTCATCGACGATCTCACCCGCAACGTCGTAGCGGCGCGCGAATGCGGCCTGCACGCCATCCAGTTCCGCAGCGCGGATGACTGCCGCGCCGAGTTGCGCCACTATCTACCCCACCTCGGGTTATAGGCCTCCCATGCGACCCACCAGACGCGACTTCGTCGGCATTTCACTCGCGGCGGCAACGGCCGCGGCCACACATGCCTCGGCGCAGGCCCCCGCGCAGCAGGCGCCCACCGAAAAGCCCAAGCTCGTCCCGCGCACCAGCGGCGACCTGCTGACCCGCATGAGCTGGCTCAATCCCCCCGCCCACGAGCACTACGACGACGGCAAGCTCGACGTCCGCAGCAAGGGCAAGACCGATTTCTGGCGCAAGACGTTCTACGGCTACGTCACCGACAACGGCCACTTCCTGCACCTGCCGGTCGCGGGCGAGTTCAAGTTCACGGCGCGCATCGGCGGCAACTACGCCGCGCTCTACGACCAGGCCGGCCTCATGGTGCGGCTCGACGAAAAGCGCTGGATGAAGTGCGGAACGGAGCTCTTCGAAAACAAGCGCTGGGCCAGCGTCGTCTTCACGCACGATTTCTCCGACTGGTCGACCCTGGAGGACCTCACGCAGGTGGGCCCCGTGTACTGGCGCGTCGTGCGCACGCGCGACTCGATCGAAGCCCAGTGCTCGAAGGACGGCGAAAGATTTCAGACCGTCCGGCAGGGTTATTTCCCGCCCGCCGTCGAGGTCAAGGTCGGCCTCATGTGCGCCGCCCCCGAAGGCCCCGGCTTCGATTGCGTATTCGATCAGATCAGCCTCGACAACATCTGATAGCGCAATCAGCGGCAATCCGCCGCCGCTGATCGCGGCCCTGTGAACTGCATCGTCCCCGCCGCCCGTAAGGGCGCAAGCGGCTCAAGTTCTTGGGGTTTTTCGCCGTTACCGGGTCAACCGTCCATCGCTGCGGTACTCGCCCGTGACCAGCCGTTCGAACAAGAATCCTTCCGACGCCGACATCCTGCTCGACAGGAGCGACGACAACCCCACCCTCGAGCGCCGCAATCTCGCCGACGCGCTCGCGCACGAGCGCAACGTCCTGCGCACGATGATCGACCTGATCCCCGCGTTCATCTACGCGAAGGATGCGAAGAGCCGTTTCACCGCCGCTAACAAGCTGGTCGCGAACCGCATGGGCGTCGAACCCGCGGACGTCATCGGCAAGACCGACTTCGATTTCTTCCCGCGCGAGATGGCGGAGAAGTTCTTCAACGACGAGCAGGCGTTGATCCAGTCCGGGGAGCCGCTCATCGACTGCGAGGAAATCGCGTTCGACAAGATCACCGGCATGAATCGCGTGATCCTCACATCGAAAATGCCGCTGCGCGACGCCAACGGCAAACTCACCGGCATCGTCGGCACGGGCTTCGACATCACCGAGCGCAAGTCGGCCGAAGAGCGCATGGCCTCGAGCGACCGGCTCGAATCGATCGGCCGGCTCGCGGCCGGCGTCGCGCACGAGATCAACACGCCCGTGCAGTTTCTCAACGACAGCGTGAGGTTCATCCACGAAGGCGTCGGCGAGCTGCTCGACTACATCGACAAACTACACGCGTCGATGCAACCGAAGCCCGAGGAAAACGAGGACATCGAATACCTGCGCGAGGAGCTGCCGCCCGCCCTCTCGCGCGTCGCCGAAGGCCTGCAGCGCATCTCGGAGATCGTGCGTTCGATGAAGGATTTCTCGCACGCCGACCAGAACGAGATGAGCGCCGTCGACCTCAACCGCTCGATCGCGAGCACACTCGTCATCGCGCGCACCGAATACAAGGACGTCGCGGATCTCGAGACCGACTATGGCGAGCTGCCGCCCGTGATGTGCCACGGGGGCCAGGTGAACCAGGTCGTGCTCAATCTCGTCGTCAACTCCGCCCACGCGATTGCCGACCGCATGAAGGAAACCGGCCAGCGCGGCCGCATCCGCGTGAGCACGCGCGCGGAGGGCGACGACGTGCATATCGCGATCGAAGACACCGGGGGCGGAATTCCCGAGTCGATCCGCGGTCGCATCTTCGACCCCTTCTTCACGACCAAGGAGGTCGGGCGCGGCACGGGCCAGGGCCTGTCGATCGTGCGGAACGTGATCGTGAAGGGGCATAACGGCCAGCTCGATTTCGATACCGAAATGGGTAAGGGCACGACATTTCACCTAAGGCTGCCGGTACGACAGCCGGATTGATTGCTGGATTAGACAAAGGCGATGGATGAACGGGCCGGCACCCATGGCAAGATGGGGCGGTCGGTCTGTAGGGGTTTCGAAGGGGCATGGATTTCATTCCAGGGGGCGACCTGTCGCGCCGCATTCGCGCGGGCGACAGTTCGGCGGAGAGCGAGCTCGTCCGCCAGTTCCAGCCGGGTCTGCGCGTCTTGTTGCGCCGCAGAACCGGAGGCAATGCCGCGCTCATGGAAGACCTCATCCAGGAAACCCTGCTCATCGTGATCCGGCGCCTGCGCGGCGCAGGCATCGAAGACCCCGAGAAGCTGGCGGCTTTCGCGGCCCAGACCGCAAGAAATCTGGCAATCGCGTCACTGCGGAAGGCCGAGCGACAGAAGACCGATATCGACAGTGATGCGACGGATCGCAATGCCGACCCGGGCACCAACGTCGAAGGAAAAGTGGGCGACCAGGAAGCGGCGCTCGCGGTCCGGGCCCTGCTGCGCGAACTGCCGCATGCCCGGGATCGCCTGATGCTCAAGCGTTTCTATCTAGACGAACATGACAAACAGGAGATTTGTGAGGAGTTCGGCCTGACCGAGACGGCGTTCAACCAGGCGCTGAGCCGCGCACGCAAGCGGTTCCGGCAGATCCTGGAAGAACGCGGATTCACGAAGCGCGAGCTCCTCAGCCTGTTCATATGAACCAGGATCTGATCGAACGATACGTCACCGGCAAGCTCGGCTCTTCGGAAGCCGAAGCTTTCGAGGCGTATTGCGTCGCCAATCCCGAGTTCGCCAAACAAGTGGAATTCGAGCAGCGCCTGCGCGAGGGCATCGCGGAAGTCGCGCGCGGCTCGACCGCCGAATTCGTGCGGGACGACAGCTCCGCTTTCCGGAGGTTCGCCATCGCGGCGACGATCCTGCTGGTCCTGGCCGGTGGATTCATCGGCTGGGGGTCATGGAACCCCGAGACCAAGCCCTACCTCGCCGCCGCCAGTCACGCGCCCGGCGACGTCGCCACGTTGCGCCTGGCCCTGGTGCGCGGCACCCTGGAAACCGCCACGCTGCGGGACGACACCACGCTCGTCGAAATCGTCGGCCTGTTCGACCTGCAATATGACTACTCGGTCGAGCTGGCGCGGCTGACTAGCGAGAACCACACCGAGAACATCGCCACTCTCTACGGCCAGCGGCCGGCCTCCTCCGTCAGGCTCGAAGTCCTGCTCAATGCCGAGCGGTTGCGCCCCGGCGCCTACCAGCTCCGCGTTCGCAAACAATCGAGCGACGAGGAGCCTCTCGAGATCGAATTCGTCAAAAACTGAGCCTTCCTGTCACCGCCGGTCGACTCGTCGCAGAAGCCCTGCAACTAGTCACCCCTGACCGGGTAACGGACGGAATTCATGACCATGGCCGGGGCCCGCGCGGGCCGATTCGGCATTGCTTTCGACTGGCTTGGGGTTGAGAGAGCATGGACGCGAACTCGCGGCAGCCCGTCGGTGATCATCGGGATCATCGATCACGGCGTGCAGGCGGACCACCCGCTCATTGGACCTAACATCCATCCGGCGCGTGGCCAGGCTCTCGCACCCTCGGGCGAGCACGAAATCCTCGGCACGCACGCGGCCGGCATCGCCGCGGGCCGGCAGAGCGATGCGGCAAGCTTCTCGGGCGTAGCGCCCGAATCGCGCATCCTTCCTGTCCGCTTCAGCAGCACCGCCGACACTGCGGCGCTCGACCTCGCGCATGCGATCGAATACGCCGCGGAGATGGGCGCCAGCATCATCAACGTGGCTCACGCGGCCAACCTCGAGCAGGACGCGGTACGGCGCGCGATGCAGTACGCCGCCGCGCGCAATGCGCTGATCGTGAGCCCCGCGACCAGCGGCTTCGCCGAGGGTGAACGCGATCCCGTGCCCAACCGGCTCGCGGTGCTCTCGATCAACGAGCGGCTCGAGCCGCTCGTGAATCACGTGCCGGACGCCGCGCACATGGCCGCGCCGGGTTTCGGGCGAGTACCCGAGTGGCGCGCGAGTGGTCATGTCGTGCGCGAGCACGTGACCATTGGACCGTCGTATGTGAGCGGCTGCGCGGCGCTGCTCAAGGCGCAGAATCCCGCGTGGGGATATCTCGAGATCAAGGAACACCTGCTCGCGAGCGCGAAGGCGCAGGCGCTCGTGTCGAACGGCGACGCGCACGTGCGCGCGCTCAACATCGAGCACGCGGTGCTCGGTCCCATCGAGATCGACTGCGAGGCGCCGATGCTGACGTGGTCGGCGCTCGCGGACGCGACGCTGAAATGGAAACTGCGTTATCGCTCGCCCTATTGCGTGAACGTCACCGCGCTGTACCGCCCGCATGGCGACGAGCACTGGCGCGAACTCGCGTACGCGCGCGCGGGCGCGCTGATCATGACGATCCCCGCCGCCGCGTTGCGCCGCTCGTCGGGCGTACTGCGTATCGCGAGCCGTGAATCCAACTTCCACAGCGACGAGATTCCGCTGACGATCCGGTAAAGGAGACAGGAAAAATGGGGACAGATTTATTTACAGCAGATTTAAATCTGCTGTAAATAAATCTGTCCCCATTTTTCCTGTCTCCTT
>JAEZCR010000182.1 GCA_023433465.1 Pseudomonadota bacterium
AAGAGACCGGGGCGGCGGCACTCAGGCCAGCCGACCGATGACTCTTCTTTCGGACAACCATATCCCTTCCCTGTGGGAATCGTCGCTAACTACCCCCCGTTCTTTCCGGGCCGGAGCGGCCCGTTGCGTCGTTATGCGGCCGTCATGGGACCGTCAGGCACGGTTTGACCGAGCGACTTCTGCTTTCGATGGAGCTGGAAGGCCACGAGGCCCGCACCGATGAGCAGCATCAACCAGGTTTCGAGCTCCGGCACCGCGGCGACCGCAACGCGGTAGGACGCGGAGTAGAAGCCGAAAGGCTTGCTGTCGCCGAAGATCGACAGCGAATAACTGCCCGGCGCCAGGTCCGCGAACGAATACTGGCCGAGCGAGAGCGCGCCACCACCGAGCACTCCGCTCGCCGAGGACAGGCTCCAGTTCGCCGTCTGCAGGCGGAATGGCGTGAAGAACCCGGTGATCGTCGAAGTGTTGCTGAGCGTGAAGTTGATGACGCTTTCGAAGCTCTCGTGCCTCGTGAACAGCCCCGCGACCAGGCCGAAGTCATTGTTCGAGAGCGTGCCGAGGTTGGTGTAGTGGGTCGATGCGTTCGCCGCCACCGAGCCGGTGAGGAGCATCGTGCAGATGAGCAACTTTCTAAGAATCATTATCGCCTCCATGCAAGGAATATCGACGAGCGAAGCAATGCAAGTTCCGTTCCCCATGATCACGCACCATTACGGGCGGCGACCATGGACGCTACTTAAGTAGTTTGACGCGCGGATTGCAACTGTCGCTTTTTGGATGTCGCCACGCGAATACACTGCGATTCACGAGCAATTCCGCGAAATAAATTCTTCGCGACGCGCGAGAACGTCTTGACATGCGTGCATCGTCCGCGAATCACTGCACGTGCGCGGTGCGGTCTAACTTCTTTTTCGCGCACCGATTGGATGCGCGCGATGTCCATCAGCGTGCAAACGATCGCGCAACTGTAAATGACGGCATTCGGCGACGTCGCGCGAAATGGATTCTGCGTGTAGGAATCGGATTACGCGCGGATGAATTTTTCTCAGCACGCGTGAAGCGCGCGTATCGAATGTAGTTAGCGCGTTCGAACCGTCCGATCGGCAATCGACGCAGCACAACCTCCGAAAGGTGTCACGTCAAGAAAATATCCGCCGATCAATCACTCATGTATCCAGCCTGCTGCGCCGCGCACTACTGGTTGGACTGCCGATTTCCTCTGCCGCTACCTTTCAGGCATGACAACCAAACGCAGCAAATACGATCCACTCGCGACCTCGAGCCAGACTCGCTGGCTCGTGCTCCGCGACATGTTCCACAACGTGCTCGACTCCACCGAGCTCGCGCCCGGCACGGACCTGCGCAAGGCCTTCGCCGACGGCGTCGCCGGCCTCGAACGCGACGGCTGGCAAAGCGAAGGCGCCTCCGGCGGGATGGTGTTCGTCCGGCGCAATGGCGAACGGCGTTTCCTGGCCATCCACGAGGCCGATCCGCACGAGCCGGTGCCGCTCGGCCATGGGTCGCACTTCGGGCGTTGCGCAACCTGCGAGTGACGCGGGCGCGCGTAACCGCCTGATTGTGATCTGGCGCGCACTCCGGGTCATGGTTCGCCGCAGCAAATCCCGGGACGGCACGCTACACTCGGGTCGTGCAATTCCCGTTGACGGCGCTCCTTGGGCTCGCGTTCGCGCTTTCCGAAGCGGCGCTGGGCTTTTTCAAGCGCTCGCGCGACGACAGCGTCGACGCGGACCGCCGCTCGCTGCGTGTGCTGTGGATCTCGAACACCGTGGCGGTCTTCGGCGGAATCGTCGCCTCGTACCGCGTGCCGGAGGCCGCCATCGGCGCGGCCCGGCCGCTCTTCCTGATCGGGTCGACGCTGTTCACGCTCGGCCTCGCGCTGCGCTGGTATTCGATCTACTACCTCGGCCGCTACTTCACGGTGAACGTCGCGATCCATTCACGCCACGAGATCATCGACACGGGGCCGTACAAGTTGATTCGTCATCCGTCGTACCTGGGCGCGCTGCTCGCGTTCCTCGGACTCGCGCTGTGCCTCGCGAACTGGGTGTCGCTCGCGGTCATCGTCATCCCGACGATGCTGGCGTTCCGCCGGCGCATGAACGTCGAGGAACACGCCCTCGCCAACGCGCTGGGGACGCCGTACACGAATTACATGGGGCGCACGAAGCGCCTGGTGCCGCAACTCTATTAGTCAGGCCTTTGGGTCAGGCCTTTGGGTCAGGCCAACAGGTCAGGCAATCCGCTTGCGCGCGTGGGACGCGCTCGAAGACTCTCCCAACCCCGCCTTCGCCGGTCCATTGAGCACCGCGCCATCCACGCTGAAGCGCGAGCCGTGGCACGGGCAGTCCCAGCTTTTCTCGCTCGAGTTCCACTGCACGACGCAGCCGAGATGCGTGCACACGGCGGAGCGCTCGTGCAGCGCCCCCTCATGGTCGCGATACACCGCGACGAGGGAGGCGCCGTCACGCACGATCCCGCCCTCGCCGCTCGGGATGTCGCGGCGGTCGCGCACGTCGGCGCCGCGCGTCCAGTCGCGGATCATGTGGCCGACGAAGTTCGCGTTCTCGCCGAGGTAGGTGGCGGCCGCGCGCACGTTCTTGCGCGTGGGTTCGTAGAGCTTCTCGTACGGATTCAGCCGCCCGACGATGAGATCGGACAGGATCATGCCCGCGAGTGTGCCGTGCGTCATGCCGTTGCCGGAATCGCCGGTGGCGATGTACACGTTTTCCTCGTCGAGCGGATTGCGGCCGATGAACGCGAGGCCATCGATGGGCTCCATGATCTGGCCCGACCAGCGGTGCGTCACCTCGCCGAGTAGTCTGAAGTGCGTGCGGCTCCATTCCTCGAGCCGCTGGAAGCGCAGCGGCGCGTCGTTCGCCTGGCCAGTCTTGTGATCCTCGCCGCCGACGATGAGCGTGTCGCGTCCATCGCCGCGCACGCGGCGGGCGTAGTGGTATGGGTCCTCGAGATCCCAGTAGAGATGCGGCGGGATCGTGTCTTTGGGGATGTCGAAGCCGAGGACGTACGTGCGGTAGGCCGCCTGCTTGGTGTGCATGCGGACGCGGTCGTTGAACGGCGTGTTGGTCGCGACGACCACGTGCATGGCGCGGACGGTGCCGCCGGATTCGAGCGTGACGACCGCGTTTTCGCCGCCGGTCACCTTGATGGCGCGCGTGTGGGTCGCGATGCGTCCACCGCGGCGCGCGAATGCGCGCGCGAGGCCGCGCAGATAGCGCCCCGCGTGAAAGCTCGCCTGGTTCGCGAAACGCAGCGCGGGGCTTTCGAAGGACACGCTGCCGAGCCGCAGCGCATCGAGCGGCTCGGGATCGAGTCCGAGCCGCGAGGCCGAGACTTCCTCATCGCGCAGCAGGCGGTCCTGAGTGGGGCTCGTGCTGATCAGGTAGCCGTCGACGCGCTCGAAGTCGCAGGCGATGCCCTCCTCTTCCACGATGAACTGGATCTGGTCGATGGCCGCGCGGTGACTGTCCACCGCGAGCCGCGTGTCGTCGATGCCGAACAGCCGTTCGAGGTGGGAGAAACGGTCGTCGAGCACGGCGGTGAGGTGCGCGGTGGTACGGCCGGTTTCGCCGGCGCCGGGCGCGTAGGCATCGAGCACCTGCACGTCGTAGCCGTCGCGCTGCAGTAGGTAGGCCGTGGTGAGGCCGGCGATGCCGGCGCCGATCACGCAGACGGCCGCGTCATCGGGTGGGCGGGAGACCGCGTCCGTGGGCACGGCTTCGTACCAGATGGGCAGCGTCTCGTCGGGGGTTCGAAGCATGGGCAGACTCCGGGCGGCCAATCTGTGAATGACGAGCACACGATGGGCGTTTCGGAAGTCCGGGGAAATCGGCGGGCGCTGACGCGGCGCCGCCGATCAGGCTGACGACGTAGGGCGAGGCCCGGCCCCTCCTGCCAGCAAATGGGGTCTGACCCCATTTCGCCACTCTTCGCGGGTCTGGCCCCAGGCATCGACGGGCATGCCCTGGAAGGGAAACGGCATCTCCACCCGCCGCAGCAGGCGCGAGCCGAGTTTTTTCGCAACGCCCTGCGAGGCCTTGTTGTCCTCGTGGATCGCGTGGATCACTTCGCTCCAGCCCAGCACGTCGAACGCGTAGTCCATCGCGGCCGCCGCGCCTTCGCTCGCGTAGCCCTTGCCCCAGTGCGGGCGCGCGATGCCCCAGCCGATCTCCGCGCCCGGCCAGCCTTCCGGAAACCAGGGGCCGAGGCGTCCCACCCATTGGCCCGAGGATTTTTCGATCACGGAGAACATGGCGATGCCGGTCATGTGCCAACAACCGCACATCCCCATGAACGTGCGCCACGCGGTGGCGCGTACCTGCGTGCCGCCGATGAAACGCGTTGCCTCTTCGTCGGCCTGGAATTCCGCCCACGCATCGAAATCCTCCATGCGCGGTGGACGCAGGATCAGGCGTGGGGTTTCGATCTTCAAGGTGTCGAGTTGAGAAGACATGCGCGGAGCATAAACGCTTCCCCAACGCGACCGCGATGGGGCCCGATGCTACGCGCGGAGGCTGCGCCGGGTCTGCTTCAGCGCGATGCGCTTCATGCGCTGGATCGCCACTTCGAACTGTTCGTCGACCTGCTCGCCGAGCAGCGCGAGACGTTCGTTGTAGGCATCGAACTTCACGCGCCGGCCGGACTTGTAGCGCACCGAGTAAGCCGTTTCGGTGTAGTGGATATCCACCTCGAACGAGCGCCGTCGCTGGGTGTATCGCGCGACGATGTGACCAGGCGCGATCGCCTCGGCGTCGAACTTGTGCTTGATGAGCGCCTGCAGCAGCGCACGCTGCACCTCGCCGATCGGGATCCGGGTGCCGTCCTTGAGCGTCGGCACCGCGCGGTCGACGATGTCCTGGACCTGCGGGTTCTCGGCGCGCGCGGCCGGAGCCGCCGCGAGCAAGCCCACGGCCACCAGGGAAAGCAGGACTCTGGCGCGGAAAAACATGAGTTTTCACGCTACTGGCGCACCTGCGCGCAAGCAATCGCGCGCCTCCAGAACTGTGCGCTGCTTCGAACTGTCCCCGGCCGCCGACACCGGGAATTCCCCCAATCGGAACTCACCGGGAACTGCTAGTGTCCCTCTTGCATGCCCGCAAAGAAGAAACGCCGAATCACCCTCGCGATGCTCCTGGGTTACGTGCCCGTCGCGATCCTCTATTTGACGTTCAGCGGCGAGCTCGGCGCGGCCGACTGGCGCACCGCTTCGCGCGAGCCGGTGGGCCTCGCGCCGGACCCGGCAACGACCCCCGAAGCCGTCGTCCAGGTCTATTCGGCGCGCGCCGTGAGCTGGCGCGGCTGGTTCGGGGTGCACACGTGGATCGCGGTCAAGCCAGCGAACGCCACCGAGTTCACGGTGCACGAGGTCATGGGGTGGCGGTTGAAACGCACGGGCACCGCGCTCGTGGCGCGTAACCGGCCGGCGGATGGCCGGTGGTATGGCGCCGAGCCCGAGTTGTTAGGCGACATCCGCGGACCCGGCGTGGACGAGATCATCCACCGCATCGAGGCCGCGATCGCCGAATACCCGTATCCGGATCGTTACCACGTGTGGCCGGGCCCGAACTCGAACACCTTCACGGCGTTCGTGCTGCGCAAGGTTCCGGAGCTGCGCGTGGATCTGCCGCCGACGGCCATCGGCAAGGACTACCTGGGCTGGCGCTCGGTGAACAAGACGCCGAGCGGCACGGGCGGACAGGCCAGCCTGTTCGGCGTGGTCGGCGTCGCGGCGGGCGTCGAGGAAGGACTCGAGGTCAATCTGCTCGGCCTCACCTTCGGCGTCGATCCCAAGAGCCTGTCGCTCAAACTACCGATCGTGGGACGACTGGGTCCGCGCAATCCGCCGTCACCGACGATCCTGCCGGCGCCACCCGAGGTCGCCGCGTCGGCGCTCTGAGCGTCGACTCAGTCGCCGCCTCCACCGCAGCCACCCGAGCAGCCGCCGTCGCCGCCATCACCGCTGGCGCTGTCACCGAACCCTTCGATCGTTCCATCGATGTGCGGATCGCTGAAGCTGTCCGCGCAGCCGGCCGAACATCCGCCCCCATCCGCTCCCGCGGTCTTCGCGAGTTGACGCCGGCACTGCAGGTCATAGACGAATCCATCCGCGATGCCGAGCTTGCGGTCGAGCGCGAACAGCAGCGGCAGGCGCGTCGCGTTGCGAGGGTTGATGTTCTCCTCGAGGCAGCAGAACCACCAGACGCGGCGCAATCCCTCGTTGTCGCTCATCACCGGGCCCATCTTCACCGCGGGCGTGTGGTGCAGGAAACGCCCGAACGCGTAATCGCAGAACGCGGCGTAATTCTTCGTGTACAGGATGAACTCGTGCCAGAGATCGTCGACCACGCGCGAAGGCATCGCCACGCGCCGGAATCCGCTCTTCAGATAGACAAGGAAGAACTGCCGCAAGGCGCGCGCGACGAGTTGCTGTTCCTTGATGCCCAGCCCCGGCCGCGCCTGCGCGAACTTCTCGAACACCCCGGTCGGGAACATGTAAGTGCGGATGTAATTCTCGCGCCTGGCCTTCAATCGAAAGCCGCGGACCGTCGTCACGCCGATCCCCACGCCCACCGCCAACACCGCAATCGTCGTCAGATCCATCACTCCGCCCCGGTGCCTGGCACCGCCCCGGTGCCTGGCACGGAAAAGCCGGGAGAAGCTTGGCGTTGCGAGGATGTCGGTTCGATCGGGCGGCTGCCTTGCGGCAATCCAAAACGGTTCGGCACCCGATCACCCGGGACGAGTCCGAAAACCAGCAGGACCACCACGATGACCAGCCAGGCGAATGACTGACCGATGCCGAACGTGACCATGATCGGCGGAACCACGAGCAGAACCCTCGTGAAGAAGAAGAAACCCGCGTTCTCAGGCTCGTATGCGACCACGTCACTGTGGACGATCGAGTCCGCGACATGCGTCGCCGGTGGCTTGTACGGGTTGGGCTCGGTCATGTCGACTTGCTGCCGCTTCGCGGGACTTGCATACCCGTTAGTTTGATTCATCAGGCCGCCTCCTGGAATGCCCATGAGGGAAAGCGGCTACAGCATGGCCGCCTGATTGGAGATCGTTTCAGGCATCTTCCAGCGCTAGGCTCCAGGTCAGTCTCCGGCCGGCCGGACAGTGCAATGAAAGTCGTCGTGACCGCATTCCGGCTCGTCCATGGCGTGACGGCGGCACTGTTCGCCGCGGCGTCTCTCCTACTGATCGCGATCGCCGCCAGAATGGGCGGGCTGGCATTCGTCGGCGGCCTGGACCCCGGCGCCGCGCAGACGATCATAGAGGCGGTCGGGTTGCTGGCCGCCGCGGTCGTCGCATTGCAGATCGCCGAGACCATCTACGAAGAGGAGATAGTCAGAGGCGCGGACATCAGCGCGCCGACGCGTGCGCGGAGGTTCCTGTCGAGATTCTTCGTCGTCGTCGTGGTGGCGCTTGCGATCGAGGGTCTCGTCGCGACCTTCAAGGGCCTGCACGAAGATCCGACGCAGCTCCTGTATGCGGCAGCGCTCCTGATCGCGGTCGCCGCGCTGGTTGCGGCGTGGGGCTTGTTCGTTCACCTCAATCGCTCCGCCGAGCAATTGGAGCCGGAAGCGATGGCGCAAGCGAAGGCCGAAGATCAAAAGCTCGACTGAGGGGCTACGGCCGCAAGCCTGTTTCAAGTCTCGAGCGCCTTGAACACCAGCAAAAAGATCGGCGGAACCACAGCGATCGCCAGCGTCCTCATCACCAGTCCACCCAGTTGTCGCGTTCCGCGCGCTCCTGTCCAACCAATGACGATCAGCAATGGAACGACCACCAGGGCCACGGGGATCGCCATGGGGCCAACTCACACGCGACGCCTGCTCCGTCTCTGTCCAGGTCAGATTCATACCCAGCGCCTGCGTTCTAACTCCGCACCTGCTTCTCGAGCCAATTGCGGATCTCGGCGAGTCGCAAACTTGGATCGGTGACGGACGGTCCCACACCGAAGCGCCACGCGAGCCGCGCATCCTCGGGATTCTCGTTGAACGCCACCAGTTCCGCGGCGAGCCCATCCAGCTCACCCTCGTCTTTCACGAGCTGATCGCGGATCAACACCTCGCGATACCGCCGCGCCATCGCGGCGATCTCCGCGATCGAATACTCGGGGTGGTACTGCACGCCCCAGAATGTCGACTTCGGCAGGCGGATTTCCGCGGCCTGCAATCCCATGTCGTTGTGCGCGAGCGGCGTCGAGTTCGGAGGCAGACTCTCGACGGTGTCGACGTGCACGGTACACGCCTCGAACACCTCGGGCTTGCCCTGGAACATCGCGTGATCGCGGCCGAGCGCGCTCAGCACAATGCGCCGCGCGAAACCGAATTCGCGCCCCCGTGGATTGCGGATCACGGTGCCGCCCGCCGCGGTGACGCCCACCTGCAGCCCCCAGCAGCTGCCGAAACAGGGAACGCCAGCATCGAACACCGCCTTCGCGATCTCGATCTGCCGCTGAACGGCCGCCTCGCGCGAATACACGTTCAACGCGGAACCGGTGATCACCGCGCCGTCGTAATCCGCGATCGAAACACCCGCAGGTAGTTCGGGCTCCTCGTCGGCGGGACGCACGATGTCGCACTGGATGCCGGGCGACAATCGTGCCAGCGTCGCGGCATACCCGTCACCCGAATCCGTGCCGCCCACGGACACGTGTTTCGCACGCGTCGCGGCTTCGTTGCCGTCGATGACGAGGATGCGCGTCACGCGCGCCTAACTCTTCAAGGACAGATCGCCCTTCACCGCCGAGCGGAAGATGCGCTCCAGCGTGAACGCGTCGACCGGGATCGGATTGCCGCCCGCCGATGGATCGATCGCCGCCTCGCGGCCTATCTCCTCCGGATTGCGCAGCGTCACGCCGATTTCGCCGAGCGAGTGCGGAATGCCGAGCTCCTTGCGGAACGCAAGCACCCAGTCGAGCACACCGTCGAACCCGGGCTTCGGCAGGTCGAGTGTTCGCGCGACCACTCTCATGCCGTCCGCGATCGCGTCGCGGTTGTGGACCATCACGTACGGAAGGATGACCGCGTTGGTCAGACCGTGGTGCGTATCGAAGAACGATCCCACTGGATGCGCGATCGCGTGCACCGCGCCGAGGCCCTTCTGAAACGCGGTCGCGCCCATGCTCGCGGCCGCCAGCATGCGCGATCGCGCCTCGAGATCCACGCCGAGTTTCACCGCGCGCGGTAGATAGGTCTTGATCAGACGCATCCCCTCGAGCGCGATGCCATCGGCCAACGGATGGAAACCCGGCGCGCAGAATGCCTCGAAGCAATGCACGAACGCATCGAACCCGGTGGCCGCGGTCACCTTGGGCGGCAGACCCACGGTGAGCTCCGGATCGGAAATCACGATGCCCGGCATCATCTTCGGATGAAATATGATCTTCTTCTGATGGCTCTCCTCGTTGAGGATCACACCCGCCCGGCCGACCTCGCTACCCGTTCCGGCCGTGGTAGGCACGGCGACGACGGGCGCGATGCCTTTCGGATCCGCGCGCGTCCACCAGTCGCCGATGTCCTCGAAATCCCACAATGGCCGCGTCTGGCCGGACATGAACGCGATGACCTTGCCCGCGTCGAGCGCGGAGCCGCCGCCGAATGCGACGACGCCATCGTGCGCGCCCGCGTTGTACGCCGAGAGTCCCGCCTCGACGTTCGCCGCGACCGGGTTACCGCGCACGTCCGCGAACAGTCTGGCGTTGCGCAGCAGGCCGAGCGCGTTGCGGATCATCGGCGAGTCCTTGAGACCCGTATCCGTGACGATCATCGGCCGCACGATGCCGAGTTCCTCGCAGGCTTTCGGCAGCTCGGAGATGCGGCCCGGCCCCGCCCACACGCGCGTCGGGTAGTTCCAGTTGCCCTTCATCGGAATGGTCATTTCGTGCGGGTCCTCAGATGAAACGACTTGGGGCGCGTCAGGTGCTCATAACCCACGACCGACAGCGTACAGCCGCGGCCCGAATCCTTCACGCCCACCCAGGCGAGCGCCGGATCGAGGTAGTCGCAGCGATTCATGAACCAGGTGCCGGCGTTGACGCGTTGCCCGAGCGCCATCGCCGCCTGCTCGTCCTCGGTCCAGATCGCCGCGGTCAGGCCGTAATCGCTGTCGTTCATGAGCGCGACGGCCTCGTCGTCCGAACCCACCTTCATGACGCCCGCGACGGGCCCGAAGATTTCCTCGCGCATGACCGGCATGCGGTGATTCACGTCGAGCAGCACCTGGGGCGCGAGATACGGCGTGCCGGCCGCGCTCTTGCCGAACTCATTCTCCGGAATCGCGGCGCGCGCGCCCGCGGTCACGGAGGCATCTATCTGCACGCGCACGCCATCCGCCGCGGCGATGCGCACGAGCGGTCCCAGCGTGGTCGACTCCTTCGTCGGATCGTCGAGCAGATACTTGCGCGTGAGATCGACGAAGCCATCCACGAAGCGCTGGTACACGCCGTGATGCACGTATACACGCTGCAGCCCGCAACACGACTGCCCCGAATTGAAATACGCGCCGTCGACGATGTTCTCGATCGCGTGATCGAGGTTCGCATCGTGGCGCACGTACACCGGATCGCAGCCGCCGAGCTCGAGTCCGACGCCGATGAACCGCGTCGACGAGGCGCGCTGCACGGCGCGACCGCCGGCGACCGACCCTGTGAACGCGACGAAGTCCACGCGCGGATCGCGAATGATCCGGTCGGTGTCCTCGTGCGAGGTGTGCAGGAGCTGGAACACGCCCTTCGGAAGACCCGCGGCCTCGAAACACTCCGCGAATCGCTCCGCGCACAGCGGCGTCTGCGCCGAATGCTTCAGGATCACGACGTTGCCCGCCATGATCGCGGGCACGACACTGTTCACCGCGATCAGGTACGGGTAGTTCCATGCGGCGATCGTGAACACGACGCCGAGCGGTTCGCGGCGCACGAAGCGTGTGAATCCTTCTTTCGGCCCGGCATCGAGATCCTCGAGCGCGGCCGGCGCGATCGCGATCATGTGGCGCGCGCGCTCCAGCGTGCCGCGCACTTCGCTCGGCGCGAATCGCGCGGGCCGACCCATTTGCCAGGTGAGCTCCTCCGCGATCTTCGGGCCACGCTTCTCGAACTCTTCGCAGAAGCGCGTGAGGATCGCGGCGCGATCCGCGATCTTCGTTTCGCGCCAGCCGGTGAAGGCCTTGCGCGCGGTGCCGAGCACCTTGTCGATCTCGCCGAGAGAAGCCAGCGGACGCTCGACGTACACGCGTCCATCCACCGGGCTGATCGTTCTTTGCATGGCCGTCATCAGATGATCTCGAAGTAACGCGCCAGCTCCCAGTCGGTGATGGCGCGGCGGAATTCACGGTCCTCCCACTCCCGGCTGGCCGCGAAGTGCTCGACGAATTCGTCGCCGAACAGCGTGCGCGCCGCCTTCGACTTGAGCAACCACTCGGAGGCCTCGGTGAGCGTGCGCGGCAGTTTGCGCGACGAGGGGAATTTCTTCTCGTACGCGTTGCCTTCGACCGCCGCGTCGGGCTCGATGCGGTTCTCGATGCCGTAAAGACCGGACCCGATGGCCACGGCGATCGCGAGATAGGGATTGATGTCGGCCGCCGCGATGCGGTACTCGACGCGCTGGCTACCCGGGCTACCGCTTGGTATGACGCGCAAGGCCGTAGTTCGGTTTTCAACACCCCAGGTCGCCGACGTCGGCGCCCAGAACCCCGGGATCAACCGCGAATAGCTGTTCACCGTGGAGGCCACCATGCACAGCAGCTCGGGCATGAGCTTCTGTTGACCGCCGACGTACCAGCGCATTTCGTCGGACATGTTGTGTGGGTTCGCCGAATCATGAAATACCGGCTTGCCGTCAGCCTTGCTCTTCAAGGACGTATGGATGTGCCCGCTCTGCCCCGGCCAGTCCTTGGACCACTTCGCCATGAAGGTGGCCATCATGCCGTTGCGCTGCGCGAGCACCTTGGTGAAAGTCTTGAACAACGCGCCGCGATCCGCGGCCTCGAGCGCCTCGCAATACTGGATCGCGGCCTCGAGCACGCCGGGACCTGTCTCGGTATGCAGGCCCTCGATCGGAATGCGCATGTCGGCGCAGAGCTTGAGCAACTGGTGATAGAACTCCGAATGCACCGAGCTGCGCAACACCGAGTAGCCGAAGAACCCCGGCGTCATCGTGGCCAGATTGCGGAATCCCTTCTCGCGCACCGAGTCCGGCGTCTCCTTGAACATGAAGAACTCGAACTCGGTCGCCGCGATGGCCTGGTAGCCCATGTCGTCGGCCTTCGCGAGCACGCGGCGCAGCGTCCCGCGCGGGCACACCGCCTCCGCCTTGTCCGTGAACTCTCCCAGGAACATGACCATGTCGCCTTCGAACGGCACCGCGCGGCAGGTCTCCGGCAGCACGCGCACCGGCGCATCCGGATAAGCCGTGTGCCACCCGGTGTAACGCACGTTGTCGTAGAGCTGGTCGTTCGAATCCCAGCCGAGCACGACGTCGCAGAAGCCGAAACCCTTGTCCAGCGCCGAGAAGAACTTGTCGCGCCCCATGTACTTGCCGCGCAGGATGCCGTCATTGTCGAACACGCCGACTTTCACGTGATCCAGCTTGCGTTCCTCGACGATCCGGCGGGCGTCGGCCGCGGAGCGGACATTTTCAGGCTGCATGAGGCGACTCTTGTTATATGTCTTGTCGCAAATATCCGGTTTTCCCGGCCCGAATGCAAAAACGCCACGCAGCCGGTCCCCCGGCCACGCGGCGTCCAGAAGTTATCGAATCAGCCCTTTGCCTTGAACGCGCGGACCTCGGCGTTGAAGCGGTCGGCGACCTTTTCCAGTTCGGCATGGGCGGCGGTCTGCTTGGCCGAGCTCTTCTCGCAGGCCAGGTACTCCTCCATGCTCTTCTTGAACGCGTCCACGGCCTTCTTGGCGGCCATCATCTCTTCCATCGATGAAGTCTTGCCGTCGGGAATCGACGTCGGCGCGGTGGGTCTTTCGCATGCAAGGGCCGGCAGTGCGCAGACTGCCCAGGCTGCTGCAATCGAAAGCATCTTCTTCATTTCCGTCTCCAATAAGTAAATCGCGGTACAGGTCCCTGCTTTCTGTATCGGCACGTCCTGTCCCCGATTTAGGGCAACATCAATAACAAGTTGCCCGTTACTTGATGGCCAACCGGAGGTCTTCGATCTCTTCCTTAGCGGTTTCCAGGGCTTCCTCGATTGCCCTTATGTCGAGACGCAGCCGCGAGAAAGCGGCGATCCGTTCGACGGTCATCGAAAGGTCGTGCATGCGGCCCGTATGACCGACCACGAGGTAACTCGCCGCGAGGATGTCGGTGAGATCGGGATCCTCGCCCACCACCTCGCGATTCAGGTCCTCGTAGCGCATGACCGCCTGGATGACCGAGTCGTGGATGCGCCAGCCGGAGAGGATGGTCTTCGCGAACTTCGAATGCCACTTGCGCAGGATGGCCGTGTACTTGCCGCGATCGCGCAGGACGAACGGGTAGTGCGCGGCGCGCATGAGGATGAACAGTTTGCCCACGCCGTGCATGAGGCCACCGAGGAACGCGACGTCGCGGTTCAGGTTCGTGAACTTGCGCGCGATGACGAAAGAGACCGCCGCTGTCCACGCGCTGCGCTCCCACAACGCCTCGAGGTGCGGGCGGATGTCCTTCACCGAGTGCGCCTGCGAGACCTGCCGCAGCGCGTATGCGAGCGCCGCGGACCGCAGCAGATCGAAGCCCACGCGCGTCACGCCGGTGCGCAGGTCGGTGATGGGTTTGCGGGTCGGATTCAATACGGCGGAGTTCGCCATCTGCAACACGCGGCCCACGAGGATGGGTTCGTAGCTGATGACGGGCACGAGCTGCGGGATTCCGACTTCGGGATCCGACAGCATCTGCTGCAGTCGTGTGACGATCTGCGGTACGCCCGGCAGCGTGAGCTGTTCGTCGGGCCGGATCGAAGCAAGGTCCTTCTCGAGCGCCGCCGCGTCGTGCGCGACGATGTCCTCGATGGTGGTCGTCCCTAACGCCATCGGTGCCATCCTCATTCTCCCAGCGCGCACTTGAGCGCGGAAATTTCTTCGGCGGATTCGTCCAGTACCGCGTAGCAGTCGCGTACCTCGAGCTGCATGCGCCTGAGCGCGGCAAGCAGCGTCGGGCTCGGCGTCGGGATCTCGGCGCCCTCGCGATTGCCGTCAACAATGGTCGCGAGCGCCAGCACGTCGGTGAGCGTCACCGGTCCGCGTGCCTCGCGATTGAAGTCTTCGTGTCCGGCCACCGCGTCGACGATCTCGTCGGCGACCTTCCAGTTCTCGAGCAGGGCCTTCGCGACGTTCGTGTGCCAGTCGCGCACGATTGATTCGTACGTGAGCGGATCGGCCGTCAGCGCGGGAAACTTGCTGGCGCGGGTCAGGATGTAGATGCGCCCGACGTTGTGCATGAGTCCCGCGAGCATCGCCGTATCGGCGTTGAGCGAGGAGAACCGCCGTGCGATCACGTGGCTCAGCGCCGCGATCTGCACGCCCTTTCTCCACAACGAATCGAGCGGTCCTTCCAGATGCCGGTAGTCGCCCGACTTGCGCAGCTGCTCGACGGCGAAGCTCAGCGCCACCGAGCGCACGATGTTGAAACCCACCCGCGCCACCGCGGTGCGCAGGTCGGCGATCTTGCGCGAGGACGCATTCAACGCGGCCGAGTTGGCCATCGTCATGAGACGCGCGGCGAGCGTCGGTTCCGAGCCGAGGATACGCACCACCGTCTCGTTGTCGACACTTTCGTCGGACATCGCGCGTTGCAGTCGCGTGACGACTTCCGGAACGGAAGGCAGCACGACCTGTCCCTCCGACAGATCGGCCGCCAGCGATTTCACGAACGCGAACACCACCGTGTTCGGCAGCGCGCGCGAACTCACCGATGTCTCCGTCGCGCTCATGCGCCCAGCGCCTGTCGCAACGATGCGATCGAATCCTGGGATTCGGCGAGCGCGGTCACGCAGGCATCGGCATCGAGTTTCATGCGGCGCGCCGCCGCGCTGTCGAGGAACAGCATCTCGTGCGCGCGCGGATCCGGGCCGAGCTGCGCGAGGATGCCGCCGATCGCGAGCACGTCGCCCAGGTCCGTGACGCCCGCGTGTTCGCGCCACGCACTCTCGCCCACCGCGACCGCGGTGACGATTTCGTCGGACAGCTCCCAGTTGCGCAGGATCGCCTGCGCCATGCGCACGTGCCAGTCTCCGACCACGCGCTGGTAGGTGCCAGGATCGGCGCGCACCGCCGGGAAACGCACGATACGGGTGAGTAGATAGAGCTTGCCCACGCCCTGCAGCAGGCCGGCGAGCAGCGCGATGTCGGGATTGATGCGTGTGAAGCGCCGCGCCACGACGTGGCACACCGCGGCGGTGTGCGTCGACTGGCGCCACAGCTCGGACAGTTCCTCGCCCAGGTCCTTGTACGCCTCGGCGCGGCGCAGCTGCGACATCGCGAACGCGATGGTCGCGCTGCGCGCCATGTTGAAACCGATTCGGGAAACCGCGTTGCGCAGGTCGGTGATGCGTGTGCGGCCCGGGTTGAGCGCCGCGGAGTTCGCGAGCTGCAGCAGCCGCGCGGCGAGCGCGGGCTCGGCGCTGATGATGCGCACGACCTGTTCGACGTCCACCTGTTCGTTCGTCAGGGCACGCCGCACACGCGCGGCGACGTCGGGAAAGCTCGGCAGGTCGATACGCTCGCTCGTGAGTTCCACGTTCAGCGTTTCGACCAGGCGCGCCAATTCCGACTGGCGCGCATTCGCGCCACTCGTCGGGGGCGCCAAACCGACTAACTTGAGGGTCATGGGACTCGCATCCGTCTCTTTATGGGTTATCGGACACGCGTCCGGACTATTTAATGACAAGCGGCGGATTGCCCCGGCATATGTAAAACGAGGCCTAGAACAGCTCGATATCGCCCTCGATCGGCGCCGTGTCGAGATGCCTGAGGTATGCCCGCTCCTGAACCGCCAGAGTTTCGTCCCGGCCCGGGATCAGCTTGCGCACCCGGATGCGGCCGGTCTGCGGGAAATACACCACGCGGCGCGCGAAGCGGTCGCCCAGGTCCTCGCCGAGCACCTGGTACCCCTCGTTCTCGATGAAGCGCCGCACGAACGCGATGTTGCGCTCGCCGATGTCGGTGGACATGTCCGGCAGCACCCGCCCGCCCCCGACCAGCTTGATCTGCAGGTCCTGGCGCCGGCCGCCGAGCTTGAGGATCTCGTTGATGAGCCGCTCCATCGCGACGTTGCCGTAGCGCGTGGCCGAGCTCACGGCCTCACCCCAGGCGCTCGTACCCTGCGAGCCATCGAGCGGCAGCATGAAGTGGTTCATTCCGCCCACCTTGACGCGCGGATCGCGGATGCACGCGGAAACGCAGGACCCCAGCACCGTCGAGACGGCCTCTTCGTGCATGGTCACGTAGTACTCGCCCGGGAGCACGCGGGCGGCGAAACATTCGTGCACCTGGTCCCAGTAACGCGCGACGTGCGCGAACTGAGGAAGCGCCGGCTTGAGCTCTGCATCGGGTGGTGGAATGCCGCGCACCAATCGTTGGCTGGCGGTCTTGCTGCTGTTTTCGGTCATGTCCTTATGCCCAGTCGAAATCTCAGAATAGTTCGATGCTGCCGCGTGGCGAGTCGTGCGCGGGTTCGCCGGGCACGCGCTGTGCGTCCGGCAGTCGTTCGAGCATCACGTCGAACAGGCGGCGCTCGTCTTCCATCGTGTAACGCGCGCGGATGACCGCGAGCAGCAGGTTCATCGGCGGCGCGGAGGGGGCCGCGAGCGCTGCGCGAAGATCGGCGAGCGAATCGCTCACGTGACGCAGGCGCTGCACCAGCGGATCGTGGAACTGCATCGCGAAGAGCGCGCGTTCGGCCTCGGCCGCGACGCGCGCGCCGTGCGCCGCGATCGCGGGATCCGGGTGCGCGCTCATCTCCGCGCCGAGCCTGACGAAGGCGGCGACCGAGACGGCGAGCCGTTCGAGCTCCTCGCTCGCGTTCCGCACCGCCGCCTCGAGCTGATTCGACGTCAGCTCCAGCAGCGGTGGCAACGGGATCGCATTGGCCGCGCTCATGCGGCACTGAGCAACCGGTCGAGCGTCGCCAGTAGTTGGGTGGGATTGAAGGGCTTGACGATCCAGCCGGTGGCGCCGGCGCGTTTGCCCTCGGACTTCTTGTCCTGGCTCGACTCGGTGGTCAGCAGCAGCAGCGGCGTCAGGCGGTAACCCCTGAGCGTGCGCAGCTCGCGGACCAGCGTGATGCCGTCCATGCGCGGCATGTTCACGTCGCAGATCACGAGGTCGACGTTCTCCTTGCGCGCGAACTCGAGCGCCTCCTGGCCATCCGTCGCTTCGACCACCCCGTAACCGGCCGACTCCAGCGTTGCGCGCACCATCTGGCGCATCGAGGGAGAGTCGTCAACCGTCAGTATCGTTCTCATGATGTCATTCCACTGTTGCCTATCCACGTGCGGCGAGCGCCTGCGCGCCCGCCGTCTCGACCAATCGCATGATGGTCTCCGCCACCTTGTTGAGCGGCACGACCTCGTCGGCCGCTCCGAGCCGCACGGCGGCGCCGGGCATTCCCCAGACGACGCTCGTGACTTCGTCCTGCACGACCGACGGAGCACCGGCGTCGTGCATTTCCTTGAGCCCGCGCGCGCCGTCATCACCCATGCCGGTGAGGATGACGCCCACGGAATTGGGTCCTACCTGCTGCGCGACCGAGCGGAACAACACGTCGACGCTCGGGATGTGCCGGTTGACCGGCGGGCCGTCCTTGAGGCGGCAGCGATAACGCGCGCCATCCCGCTCGACCAGCAAGTGCCGTCCGCCCGGCGCGATGTAGACGTGTCCCGGCATGATGAGCTGGCCGTCGGTCGGCTCGCACACGTTGAGCTGGCAGGCGGCGTCCATGCGGCGCGCGAACGGACCGCTGAATGCCGCGGGAATGTGCTGCGCGATCAGCACCGCCGGACTGTCCGGCGGCAACGAGACCAGCACCTCGCGGATCGCCTCCGTGCCGCCGGTCGAGGCGCCGACCGCGACGATGCGGTCCGTGGTGCGCAAGACGCGCGGTCTTGCGGCACCAAGGGGAATGATGGCGTCCGCGGAGTGACGCGGCGCAACCGACACCGGAAGCGCCGGCGTGCTGCGCGCGTGCACCCGCGCCTCCGCGGCGACGCGGATCTTCGCGAGGATCTCCTCGCTGAAATCCTTGAGCGTGCCCGCGATGTCGGTCTTGGGCTTCGACACGTAGTCGACGGCGCCGAGCTCGAGCGCGCGCAGCGTTATCTCCGCGCCCCTGTCCGTCAGCGACGAAACCATGATGGTCGGGATCGGCCGCAACCGCATGAGATTGGCGAGAAAGGTCAGGCCGTCCATGCGCGGCATCTCGACGTCGAGCGTAAGGACGTCGGGATTGGTTTCCTTGATGCGCTCGCGCGCGACGTACGGGTCCGACGCGGTGCCGACGAGTTCGATGTCCTTCGCTTCCTTCAGGATCTCGCCGAGGATCTGCCTCACGAGCGCGGAGTCGTCGATGACCAGGACCTTGATCTTCTTCCGTGACATGACCGGTTCCTCAGTCTTCCAGCCGGCGGTAGATAGTCCGGCCGACCAGCTCGTAGCGCGAGCTCACGCGGTACAGAGTCTCCGAATGCCCGAGGAACAGCAGGTCGCCGGGACGCTGCAGTTTCGCCATGCGCTCGAACAGCACGCGCTGCGTGGGCTTGTCGAAATAGATGATGACGTTGCGGCAGAAGATCGCGTCGAACGGGCCTCGCATCGGCCACGGGTTCATGAGATTGAGCTGCTTGAACGTGATGAGATTCCGCAGCTCCTCTCGCGCGCGGTAGTTGCCCAACTGCGCGCCCGCTCCCTTCTCGAAGTAGCGCCCGACCCGCTTCATGTCCATGTTCTCGAAGCGCGCGGCCGCGTAGACACCCGCCGCGCCGGTTGCCAGCACCGCGGAGTCCAGGTCGGTCGCGAGGATCTTCGCGTCCCAGCCCTCGAGCTGAGCCTGCGCCTCGCGCAGCACCATCGCGATCGAGTACGGCTCCTCGCCGGTCGAGGCCGCGGCGCACCAGATGCGCAGGCGGCGCGATCCGATCGCCCTCACCCGCAGTGCCGGGATCATCTCGCGCGACAGGTATTCGAAGTGATGCGGCTCGCGAAAGAAGGAGGTCAGGTTCGTCGTCACCGCGTTGGTGAACTCTTCGATCTCCGGTCCGCCGCCCTCGAGCAACTTGATGTAGTCGCCGAAGTTGTCGAGCTTGAGCGCGCGCAGCCGACGCGCCAGCCGTCCGTGGACGAGCTGGAACTTGTGATCCGAGAGTGCGATTCCCGTGTGCGTGCGCACGAGCTCACGGATGCGCTGGAACTGCGACTGCGTGAGTTCGAACTCGATGCGCGTGAGGCGCACCGTGGTCTGCGAAGTCGGCTCCGGGATCATGTGGGCAGGTCGATCAGCGCGTGGCGTCGCGCACGGCCGGCGTGGAGATGCAGGACGCGACCAGCTGATCGATGTCGAGGAGCATGACCATCTTTCCGTCGACGCTCGTCAATCCGCGCACGCAGGCGCCCTCGGCCGACGCGCCGAGGTCCGGCGTCGGCTTGATGCTGTCCTCGCCGATGCTGTAGACCTCGGAGACCGCGTCCACGACGATGCCCGCGGTCTTCTCGCCGTGGTCGGTCCGCACGCGGACCACGATGACGACCGTGGAGCTGTCCGCGGCGCGCTGCTCGACGCCGAAGCGCGTGCGCAAGTCGATGACCGGCACGATGACGCCGCGCAGGTTCATGACGCCCAGTAGATAGGGCGGCGTGTACGGGACGCGCGTGACGCCGTCCCAGCCCTTGATTTCCTGGACGCAGAGGATGTCCACCCCGTATTCCTCGCCCGCGCACACGAAGGTGAGGAACTGGGATGTGCCGGCGGATTCGCCGGAAGTCTGAATGGCTGCTGCTTGCATGTCCGCTCTCCGGCTCAGAACTCGGTCCATTCCGCGTCGTCACCGACGGCCTTGCGAACCGGCGGCGGCTCGACCGCGGCGCGCGGCTGCGGCGCGCGCGGCGCGTGCG
>JAEZCR010000223.1 GCA_023433465.1 Pseudomonadota bacterium
GCTGGTCGACCATCGTGTTGATCGTTTCCTTCAGCTCGAGAATCTCGCCTTTGACGTCGACGGTGATCTTGCGCGACAAGTCGCCGCGCGCAATGGCCGTGGACACTTCGGCGATGTTGCGCACCTGCGAGGTGAGGTTGGTCGCCATCGCGTTCACGGAATCGGTGAGGTCCTTCCACGTGCCGGCGACACCCGTCACCGTCGCCTGGCCGCCGAGCTTGCCCTCGGTGCCGACCTCGCGCGCCACGCGCGTCACTTCCGCCGCGAAGCCGTTGAGCTGATCCACCATCGTGTTGATGGTTTCCTTGAGCTGCTGGATTTCGCCGCGCACATCCACCGTGATCTTGCGCGAGAGGTCTCCCCTGGCTACCGCCGTGGTCACCTCGGCGATGTTGCGCACCTGGTCGGTGAGATTGCTCGCCATCGAATTCACGTTGTCGGTGAGGTCCTTCCAGACGCCCGACACACCCTGCACCTCGGCCTGGCCGCCGAGTTTTCCTTCCGTGCCGACCTCGCGCGCGACGCGCGTCACCTCCGACGCGAACGATCGCAGCTGATCCACCATCGTGTTGATGGGCTCCTTGAGCTGCAGGATCTCCCCGCGCACGTCGACCGTGATCTTGCGCGAGAGATCGCCGTTCGCGACGGCGATGGTCACCTCGGCGATGTTGCGCACCTGGTCCGTGAGGTTCGATGCCATCGCGTTGACGTTGTCGGTGAGATCCTTCCAGGTGCCCGCGACGCCGGGCACGATCGCCTGGCCACCGAGCTTGCCCTCGGTGCCGACTTCGCGCGCCACGCGCGTCACTTCGGACGCGAACGATCGCAGCTGGTCGACCATCGTGTTGATGGCCTCCTTGAGCTGCAGGATCTCGCCACGTACGTCCACCGTGATCTTGCGCGACAGGTCGCCGCTCGCCACGGCGATGGTCACCTCGGAAATATTGCGCACCTGGCCGGTGAGGTTGCTGGCCATGGAGTTCACGTTGTCCGTGAGGTCCTTCCACACGCCGCTCGCGCCGAGCACCAGGGCCTGGCCGCCGAGCTTTCCCTCCGTGCCGACCTCGCGCGCCACGCGCGTCACCTCGGAGGTGAACACGCTCATCTGCGCGATCATTTCGTTGACGACGGTGGCGGCACGCAGGAATTCGCCCTTGAGCGGTCGGCCGTCCGCTTCGAGCCTCAGGTTCTGGGTGAGATCGCCTTTCGCGACCGCGGTAATGGTTCGCGTGACTTCGGCCGTCGGCCACAGGAGGTCGTCGATGAGCGTGTTGACGGAGGATTCCATCTCGCCCCACGCCCCGTTGCGCCGCTCGCACGTGACGCGCACGCGAGTCTTGCCTTCCTTGCCGACGAGCCGGCCGGCGCGCTCGAGCTCCTGCGCGAGGCGCTCGTTGCAGCTGACCATTTCATTGAAAGTGTCGGCTATCTTTCCGGCGAGGCCGGTCTGGTCGGCGGGCAGCCGCACCGCAAAATTTCCGTCGCGCACCGCCTGCAGGGCTCGCAGGATCTGCTTGAGGTCGACATCCGCATGGTGCCCGTTCCCGGTGCCGTTCGCCGGCGGGCCCTTCATTTTGACGACGCCCGGCGAGCGACGCCGCGTCGCCGCCGCGCGTCCGCGCGCGGATATATCCATTGCCCCTTTGACCCCTGCCTATTTTCCCTGCGAACGTGCAGGAGTCTAAAGCCCCATCCCCCGAGACTGCTCCGCACACTCGTGTAGGACGGGGACTACTTGGCGGCTGTTCAGCTCCGAATCACCAGATCGAGCTTCCCCTCGCGCCGTTCGACGCTGACGCTGACCGATCCGGCATGACGTCTTACAGTGAAATCCACCGACGCCATGCCTACAGAAAGGTTCTTGACCCGGATTTCGTCAATGCCCTCCGGCACGACCGGATGCGCGAGCACGATCTGCCGGTCGAGCGCGTCGATCGTGAGCCCGAGGATGCTCTGCAGCAGCAGATACGTCGAACCCGCCGAGACCGATTGCGGCGTACACGCCACCGGCAGGTTCAACGGCGCCTCGCGCCCGCGGCGCCGGAAGCCGCAGAACAGCTCCGGCATGCGCATGAGGTCGAAGTGCCGAGCGGCATCGTATTGCGCGACGAGGATGCGCAGCGCGAACGCCTTGTCGTAGTAGCGCGATGCCCCGAACGCGAGCAGCGCGTTGTCGTGCGGCCAGATCGCGCCGTTGTGATAGGCCATCGGGTTGAAGCGCAACTCGTTCTCCGCGACGGTGCGCACGCCCCAGCCCGAGAATAGTTGCTCGTGGCCGAACCCGGCGATGATCTGGCGCGCGCGCTCCGCATGGGCGATGCCGGAGAACAGGCAATGCCCCGGGTTCGACGTGCGCACCCGGCAGGGCTGTTTGTCTCCGTCGAGCGCGAGCGCGAAGGTTTCGATCTCGTCGCACCAGTACGCGGTGTTGAATCGCGCCTGCAGCGCCTGCGCCGCCTCGACCAGCGCGATGGCGCGCGGCATCTCGCCGAGCGAACGCGCGATGCGCGCGGCGCCGAGCTTCGCGCCGTAGACGTATCCCTGCACTTCGCAGAGCGCGAGCGGTCCTTGCGCGAGTTGGCCGTCCGCGTGGAACACCGCGTCAGTCGAGCTCTTCCACCCGTGCTGGCGCGGGTGCCCCGCCCGCGCCGGCTGCGCCTCGATGAAGCCGTCGCCATCGATGTCGCCGTACACGTCGATCCACGACAACGCCGCGGTGATCGCGGGCCACAGCTCCGTGATGAACTCGACGTCCGCCGTGCGGGTGAAGTACGCCGCCGCGAGCAGCACGAACAACGGCGTCGTGTCCACGCCGAAGTAGTTTGGCGCGATGTCGCCGCCGCGCGCCTCGTTGAGGATCTTGCCCGGCTCGGCGCCCGTGGCCGGGAAGGAGTCGGCGCATTGGGTCGCGGCGAGATACCGCAACACGTTGCGCGCGATGTCGGGCCACACCCAGAGCGTCTGGAGCGCGGTGACGATCGCATCCCGGCCGAACGCGGCATCGAGCCACGGCAACCCGGCCGCCGGAACGCGTCCGTGCGCGGTGGAGGTCAGCAGCATGTTGATGTCGGCCGCCGAGCGCTGCACCCAGGCGTTGAAGAGCGGATCCGTCGAATCGATGCGGGTCTCGGGCACACCTTCGCGGCGTGCCGCTTCCTCGGCCGTGGCCAGCGAACGCGTGAAGCTCGCGATCTGCACCGGACTCGTGGCGGAGCGGCATCCGACCGCGAGTGAAATGTTCTTCTCGCCGCGGCTGCCGATCTGCAGCCGATAACGCAACGCGTCGGCGGAAATCGCCTCCGGCGCCGTGTGACAGTCGACCACGGTCTCGCGCACGATGTCGTCCGCGCCGCGATAACCCTGGATGACACTGTCTTCCTCGACGCGCTCGACGCGCGCGCGCCCCGCGTCGACGCGCCGCTGCGCGCGCACGTCGACGATGTTCTCGAAGTCGCAACCGAAGCGGATGACGAGTTCGACCGAGACCGTGGTCAACGCGAAGTTGCGCACCCGGATCGATTCGTAACACACGCCTTCCCAGATGAACCGCGAGCGCGTGACGTACAACGTGCCACGCGGCAGCACGATGCGCCCGCCTTCGCCGCGCGCGTCGCCATTGGTCAGGTTGACCGTCAGCAGCACGTTGTCTTCGCGCGGATTCGCGGCGAGCAGCAGCGGCGGCTGGCCGCCGATCATCAGCGTGAACCGGGACAGGTAGCGCACGCCGCCGCGGTACAGCCCCGCTTCGCCGCGCGCCTCGGCGTCGATGTCGCCGATCTCGTTGAACAGCCCGAAGCAGTCGTCGTGACGCAGCGTGAGCGTGCGTTCGGCGTTCGGAACCTCCGCCGTCACCACCTGGTGCGACGGGAGTTCGGGCGAGACGGGCTCAGACGCCAACGGAATCCTTCCCCGAGGAATCGCTCCTCGAATACAGGATGCGCGTGCGCAGCGCGGTCGCGCCGCGGATCGTCGATCGCCACGCCACGGTCGTGCACGGCGCCTTGTAACCGAAGCGCCGCGAGATCCATCCGCCCTGCTCGGCGCTGCCGCCGCGGAATACCTCGATGTGATCCACGGGCTCCTGCGGCTGCAGGATCACTCGCGCGTCGCCGTTGACGACGTGCAACTCCTGTCCGACGGTCTCGACCTCGCACTCCTCGGCGAAATGCCAGCTCCGCCGTACCTGGTGGTCGCGTTCGCAGCGCAGCAGGTCGACGACGTCGATGACCTGCCGCTCGGGATCGAACACGATTTCGCGGCGGTGCACGACCGGGTCCGCGAGCCTCGCGTAGCCGTCGTGTTCGCCGACGAACACCTGCGATCCGGGGCCGCAGTCGAACTCGATGCAGCGGGAGGTCGCGTGATCCGTCCACATGAAATTGCCGGCCTGCACCGACTGGTCCTGCCCGTCCACCTCGACTGTGTTGTGCGCGCGCGTGCTGCGGAAGTAGCGGCGCCACGCCGGATCGGTGTGATAAGCGTACGTGCCCGGATCGACGAGGATCTCGCGGTCGCCGACGTTCAGCGTGAACGAAAGCGCATCCGCATGACCGTGCGCCGCGATGCTGAGATAACCGAGCGGGCCGGCATCCACGAGCAGCCGCACCTCGTCGGGTGTTTCGAACCCCGTGCCCATCAGGTAGTAGCCCGACTCGGTGAACTGCTGTCGCGGACGGAAGCCGTGTCGTCCCATCTCGCGCAGCTGCTCGAACCGGCGCGTCGCCTGCACGCCGAGCAGTGCGACCGTCTTGCTGTCGATCGCGCGCGATTTCACCGCGAGATCGGGGCGATCGAACAACACCGCGCCGGTCGCGATCAACGAACCCACCGGCGAGAAACCGGGTTCATGCGCGAGCTTCACGACGTAGCCGTCGTCGCCGTCGCCGATCATCGGCAGGCAGCCCGACACGGGCGTCATCGAGGCCAGGAAGTCGATCATGACCTCGAGCCGGCGCCAGTAGATGGACGAGAAATCCTCGCCGCGCGCGCGCGCCGCAAGCCCGGCGATCAGCAGGAAGTCGAGTACGAAGGTCTGGTAGGCAAAGGCTTGTTCGCGATTGCCACCGTCGGCCGCGTTCTGCCTGTGGCATTCCTCCTCGAGCAGTCCGCGGCAGCGCTCGCCCCACACGCGCATCTGCTCCCATAGCGGCCAGGTCGAGGCCGCGATGTAGACGCCCGCCGCTTCGCCGATCAGGTGATTGTTGGCCGACGAGAAGCGCGACAGGTTGCCCGACACCATGCGCGCCTGTTCGTAGATCGCGCGCAGCCAGCGATCACGGAACGCCTGTCCCGACTGGCTCCGGAACAGGCGGCTGCGCATTCCGCCGATGAGCTGCCACGTTATGCTCCAGTTGATGAGCCGGATACCCAACTCGAGCGCGCTCACCCAGTTGGGCCCGCGCCCCGGCGGACATTGCTCTATCCACGAATCGACGTGGTGCTGCACGCCGACCGCGAAACGCGAGTCGCCCGTGAGCGCGTAGGCCTGCGCCAGGGTCGGCAGGTGCAGGTGCCGATTCGCTTCCCACAGGTACTTGATGTTCCCGACCTCGCGCTCGTCGCGATAGTCGATGGCCGACGCGCGGCGCCGTCCGGATTCCCGTCGCGTCAGCGGGTCTCGATTCCATTGCGGCGGATCTCCAAGCTCGCAGTCCTCGAGATCGAAGTACGTGAAGCGCCCCGCGAGGACGCGGTCGGCCGCGGCGAGCAACGAGTCAGGCGCGAGCGCGACGAACGGAGGCAGGAATCTCAGATCCGTCGCGAATGCATCGCGGGGCGGCAGTTCGTGTGGCGTGAACGGTGCGGACACCGCGCGTACGCGCTGCGCGACCCGGTGCGCCACCTCGGCGCCCGACATGCGACGCAAACGTCGCAGATACCAGCCTGGTTGCTGCATGAGGGCTCCCGGGCGAGAGCCTCAGGCGGCGACCAGCGGAGGCTCGAACCCCGCGCGACGCAGCGCGTCGTACACCTCCGGGCGATGCACGACCAGCGGCGCCTTGCCGCGCGCCGTGCGTTCGACCCAGCTGGCGAGTTCGACCCGGAGCTTCACGCCCTCGGGCACGCAGGCGCGAGCGTTGCGCAGCAGATGCTCGGCATCGGCGTCGCTGAAGCCGGGCGCCGGAACCACGCGGATGCAGGCCGAGTCGAGAGCTTCCTGCACCACCTGCACGCGCAATACGTGCTCGACGGTTTCGGGAATGGAATCGAGCCCGGTCACGCGCACACCGGTGGGACAGGCGAGGATTTCCTGCTGGCGGCCGAGGATTCCCGGGAACGGGCGCATGCCGACCGCGAGCTCCTCGAGTTCGCGCTCGCCCCACGAGGCCGGCAGGCGGATCAGGTCCCCGGTGCGATACCGCACGAGCGGCATGAGGTTGTTCCAGAACGAGGTGCCGACGATCTCGTACAGCCGCTCCGCGGATCCGTTCAGTAGTTTGGTCTCGTACGGCAGGAACTCGATGAACGAGTATCCCGGCAGGAAGCGGTAGTTGCGCGGCTCCGACGCATGCGCGAAGGCGATGCGTTCGGCCTGGCCGTAGTAGTCGACGACGCGGCAGCCGAGCACGTCCCGCGCGAGATCCCAGGCGACGGGGTTCAGCACTTCCGACGACGTGAGCACCGCGGGGATGTGGAGCCTGCGACCCTGCTCGCTCAGCATGCGGCACAACGACTCGAGCGCGTTCGGGTACGCGCACAAGAGCTGTGGCGCGAATTTTTCCAACGTGTCGGCGAGACGTCCGACGGTCTGCGGCGACACGCTGCGCGCGCAGAAGATGCGCGAGCGCCCGCCATTGGCGCTCACACCCTCGGGCAGCGCGAGCGCGCGCGGATCCTGCAGGTTGTCGCCGCGCAGGACGGCCGTGCGCACGGTGCGCGGGCACAGACCGAGACTGATCACGAGCCGATCGATGCAGGCCTGTTCGAACACCACGCCATCGAACGAGCGCACGAGCTTGAGTGGCACGCCGCGCGTGCCGCCGGTGTTCGCCGGCGCCGAGAACCATTCGCTGCCGGTGGTGAAGGCGTGCAGGCGATTGCGCAGCAGCTCCTTGTTGAGCATCGGCCAGCTGGTCAGCGTGTCGCCGCCGCGCACCAGCTTGCCGTAGCGTGTGGCGCGCGCAAGGCGCAGCGTCTTCGCGAGCTGGCACTTCGTCCAGGCGCGCCGCTCCTCGAAATCCGCGCAGGCCAGGCGCTCGAGCAGCCGGCGCGAGCGGTCGTAGTACAACGGATTGCGGCGCACGAAATTCTCGCCGACGACGTGGCGCTTGATGCGCTCGACGAATGCGAGGGTCGCGCTCATGCGATGTCCCGTGTTTCCGAGATCGGCGCGATCCGTTGATAGATTTCGGCCAGGCGCCGCGCGTAGACGTGTACGTCGAAGTTGTGGGCGCGTTCATAGGCCGCGCGTCCCGCCGCGCGCCTCGCTTCGCCCTCGGTGATCATGCGCGCCATCTCGGCGCGGATTTCCTCGACGTTTCCCGGCGTCACGTAGGCGCCATCGGCGCCATCGCGGAAGACATCCGGGATTCCGCCGACGCACGAGGTGATGGACGGCAATCCGTGCGCCATGGCCTCGAGCAGCGCCATCGGCACACCCTCGGCGCGCGACGGCAATACGAACACGTCGCTTTGCCCGAGCAATCGGTCGCGCTCGGCCGTATCGATCCAGGAGTACACCTGCACGTTTTCGCCGATGCCGGCCGCGAGTTTGCGGACTCCTTCGACATCCCCGTCACCGGCGAGCACCAGCCGCGCGCGATCGCGCAGCTGCGTGGGCAATCCGCCGAAGGCGTGCAGCAGGTCGTACGTGCCCTTGCGCTCGCCCAGTCGGCCGAGGTGCAGGAACTGCACGTCGGATCGGCCGTCGCGCGCGGGCAGTTCGCCTGGCACACGCACCGGATTCGCGAGCACCACGACCTGCGCGGGCGAGATCTCGCATTCCTCGACGTAGAAGTCACGCCATTGCGACGACAGCGTGATGAACACGTTCGCCCGCTGCAGCGTCGCATTGACCCGGCGCCGCAGGGCCGCCGGCAGACTCCGGTGGAACTTGTCGAACTCCGAGCCGTGCGCGTGAAAGATGAGCGGCGTGCCGGCGCGCAGCGCCATCTCCGCGAGGATGACCTTGCGCAGCGTGCTGCCGCGCGAGGCGATGTGGATGTGGGCGATGGTCGGCTCGGGCGATTCGAGCGCGCGGCTGAATTCGTGCAACGCGCGCGCGAACACCGAGGCCTTGGTGAGCACCGAGCCCTCTTCCATGGTCGGTATGTGCCGCATGGAGACATACGGCGGTAGATAGTCGCAGATCAGCTGCTCGACCGAGGTGATGCCGCCGTGCACGTTCAGTGCCGGCCCCAGCTGCAACACGCGCACTCGCGTCTCGGGCACGTGACCCGACATCCGCGCCGCGAGTGGCACGAAGGAACGATTGATGGTGCGCGGTTCTGCGCTCATTCGATCGCCTCTCGCTGCATCACGCCGCGGTACCCCGCGACCATCGCCGGCACGGAGAAGCAGTTGACCGCGCGGCTGCGCGCCGCGGCGCCCATCTGCACGCGCTTGCGCTTGTCCGAATACAACGCGGCGATCAGCGCCGGCAACCGCGCCGGAAGCTCGGTCGGCGATACGACGTAGCCTTCGACGCCGTCGTTGATCATCTCGCGGGCGCCGCCGATGTTGGACAGGATCACCGGCCGGCCCATCGACATGGCCTCGAGCGCTGCGTTCGAGAACGACTCGACGGCGACCGAGGGCAGCACGAAGATGTCGAGCGCCGCTAGCGTCGGCCGCACGTCCTCGATTTCGCCGATGAAGTGCACGCGATCGGCGACTTCGAGCGCCGCCGCGCGCCGCATCAGGTGCTGGCGCAGCGGACCGCCGCCGGCAAGCACCAAGTGCGCGTCGACGCGCGCCACGCGCAGCCGACGCAAGGTCGTCAGCAGTACTTCCTGGTTCTTCTCCGGCGCGAGGCGCCCCACCGTGCCGAACAGCAGCGAATCCGGCTTGAGACCGAGCTTCGCGCGCAGGCGCTTGGCCGCTTCGAACGAGCGCGTGCATTCGAAATGCTCGGAGTCGACGCCGTTGTAGATGACAGTGGACTTCTTCCACGCCGCGCACTGGGTCTTGAACCAGAACGCGCGCTGCGCCTCGCAGCCGTGAACGGTGACGTCGAAGCGCGCCAGCACGAACTGGTACAGGCGTTTCACCGCGCGATGCCCGCGGAAGGTCGACGTGTTCACGAGCGCCACCGTGCGCGGCCGATAACCGACGAACCGCGTCGCGAGCGCGACGTACAGCGCCTGGTAGAGATTGACCGCGATGACCGTCGCGGGCCGGTCCTGCACGATCGCCTGGCGCAGTTGCCACAACGCGCGGAACGAGAACTTGCCCGAGCGTTCGAGCTTGCGCAGCGGCACGTCGCGCCGGATCCCCTGCTCGATCGTGAACGGGCCATTGAGGCAGGCGAGCTGCACGTTGAGCCCCTCCTCCTTGAGCCGGTTCGCAAGTCTCACGATCTTGCGTTCGGAGCCCCCGATGCCGAGATTGTTGACGACGAACAACACGTCGGTGGACGTGTTCGTCGCCGTCGATGTGTTCTCGGAAATGCGACCGTTGCCCTCGAGCGCGGACAGATGCGCGGTGGCGTACGCGGGTGTCGTCATGGGGTAGCTCCTTCATCGGCGGCGTCGAGCCGGAGACGCCGGGGTTCACGTTCGAGTAGTTCGAGATAACGGGTGGCGACGCCCGTGGTGTATTCGCGGCGCGCGAAATCGCGCGCCTGCTGGCCAATGTGTTCGCGGTAACCCTCGACCTCGAGCAGTTCGCGCAGGCCGTCGCGCATCTCGTCGATCGAGGTGGCGACGCGTCCCAGCTGCATGCGGCGCACGAGCCCGTCCGGGTCGAAGAAACTCACCACCGGCACGCCGCGGATCCAGGCCTGCAGGAAGGTGTTGGGAAAACCTTCGACGCTCGAGGTGTTGAGGAACACCTTCGCGCGATCGAAGAGCGCGCCCGTGTCCTCGTAACGCACCGGCCCCAGCATCGTCACGTTCGGCAGGCGCGCCGCTGCCGCGGCCACGTCGTCGTAGTAAGTCTTGCCGCCCGGCATCGGTCCGCCCGCGAGCGTGAACCTGAGCTTCGGCAGATGGCGCGCGAGCTCGAGCGCGAGCTCCGGACGCTTCAGGCGCCGCAGGTTGCACAACCACAGGACGTCGATGTCCTTCTCGACGCCGTTCACCGGGCGTGGCTGCTCGACGATCATGTTGACGACGCTGCTGTCGAGTCCGTGGTTCTTGCGCAGCATCTGCGCCTGCGCCTCGGTCTGCGCCGCGCGCACGTCGGCGCGCCGCAAGCCGAAGTCGTAGAGCTTGCGGTCGCGCCAGAAGCGGATGCGCGCGTGGACCTTCTCGCAGTCGCTGTCCGAGGCGACGCGGAACACGAAGCGGCGTTTCGCCGTGCGGCAGAACCAGGCCGTGATGCCCGTGAACGCGCCGGCGGGCGACTGGTAATAGACGTCGGCGTCGGCGTCCGTCAGCGCACCCACTACCCGGGTCGCGCGCGGATGGAAGAAACGGAAACCCGGAATCCCGGCCTCGCGCCGATGCGCGGCGATCGCTGTAATGCCGTCGATCACGCGCCTCTGCCCCTGGCCTTCGTCGTGCACGATGATCGACACGTCGTAGCCGAGATCGCGCCACGCACGCGCGAGCAGCACGTGCTGAACGGACTCGCCGCCACCGTGTTGCAGGTCGCCGTTGCCCGACAACATGCCGTAAGAATCCAGCCCGACGATGCAGATCTTCCTCAAGTTCATGCCCTCCGCCGCGCTCCGGCCCAGCCGTAGGGATCCGTCTGAATCGGACGCCCGCGCGGAGCGCGTTCGGTTTCGGGCGCCGTGACGGGTGACTCCTGCACGCACAACACGACGCGCATGACCGCGCCGGTGTACATCCAGAAGTAGATCCAGGGGGTGTGCAGGTCCACGAAGAAGACGGCGCAGCTGATCGCGAGACCACCCAGCACGAATGCGATGAGCTGGCCGCGCGCCGGCTGGTCGGCGAGCAGGCTGGCGCGGCGCGCGCGCGCGATCGGGGAGAACAGCAGGTAGCAGCCGGTGGCCAGGCCGACGAGCCCGAGGTTGAACCACAACGCGAGGTAATGGTTGTGAGGCGAGTAGTTGAACGGCATCGACCAGTAGACGTTCCAGCCGAACCCCGTGACGAACGTTATCGGCGCCTCGTACATCGCGTGGAGCAGCGTGGCCCAGATCTCGCTGCGGCCCGAGCTCGCCACGCTGATGTCGATGTGGCTCGTCTGCCCGAAGACGCGTTCGGTGAGCAGGCCGCCGTAATCCGAGAAGGCCAGCACGATCACGAGCGCGGCCACGGCGGCCGACGCCCAGCTGAACACGCGGCTGTAGGAGATCACCTGCCGGTATAGATAGGCGCCCACGGCGCACGCGAAGATGACGCCGACGAATCCGCCGCGCGATGCCGTGCCGGCGAGCGCCATCACCGACACCAGCGCTCCGCAGGACCAGAAGAATCGCCGGAAGCCGCGCGAGGCGACCGCCGCGGCGATCAATCCCGGCAGCAGGAGGATGATGTACGCGGCGTACTGGTTGGACTCGCCGATCGCGCCCTGCGTGCGACCGTCCACGCGTTCGGTGAACCCGAGATTGATGATGCCGGCGTTGTCGAGGACGGTGCCGAGATTGGCGAAGATCGCGCCGGCCAGGATCCACTTGATGACCTTGAGACCGTCCTCGATCGTGTGCACTCCGAACAGGAACACGAGGAAGAAGATGAAGTAGTCGATCAGCTGGCTCTTGAGCTTGATGCCACTCGCGACGAGGTCATAAGCCTGGTATTCGACGACCAGCGCGGCGACGAGCCAGGTGACGATCGCGTAGCCGATCTGGATGATGAACGCGCCCTGCAACGGACCGGCCGCCATCACCGACGTGCGGGCCATCACCATGCGCAGCGCGAGGAACGTCGCGAGCATGTAGATGACGAGATTCTTGGCCGAGAGGCCCGTGGTGATCGTGAGATCCCAGCGCAGGACTTCCGTCGTGAGCAGGAAGAACGACGCGATTCCGAGCAAAGTCGCCAGACAAATCCCCTTTTTCTGTATCAACCGTGTACACGGTCAGTAAGCCCGATCCGTCCTGATCACGGTCACCACCGTGGCCAGGAGGATCTGCAGGTCCAGAAGCGGTGACCAGGTGCGCATGTATTCGAGATCGAACAGCACGCGCCTTTCCATGTCTTCGACCCGTGCGGTTTCGCCACGACATCCGCGCACTTGCGCGAGACCCGTTATGCCCGGCAAAACCTTGTGTCTAACCATGTACCGTTTGATCAGCTTGCGGTATTCCTCGTTGTGAGCTACCGCATGTGGGCGGGGTCCTACGAGACTCATGGTGCCCTGTAGAACATTGATGAGCTGGGGCAACTCGTCGAGCGACCAGCGCCGCAGCACGCGGCCGACGGGCGTCACGCGGCGATCCTGGCGCGACGCCTGCTTGATGCGCGACCCGTTCTCGCACACGGTCATCGTGCGGAATTTGTAGACGTCGATCTCGCGGCCGTCGAGCCCGTAACGCCGCTGCCGGAACAGCACGGGCCCCGGCGAGCTGCGCCGTACCGCGATGGCGATAGCTAGGAGCAGCGGCGAGATCACGACGATGCCGATGCTCGCGATCGCCACGTCCATGAGCCGCTTCACGAGGCCGCGATAACCGTGGAATGGCGTCTCGCACATCGCGACCACCGGCAATCCGAGGATTTCGCTGGTGCGTTGCTGGATCACGTCGAAGCCCGTGACGTCGGGGACGTAGTAGATGGATGCCGTGGTATCGCCGAGCTCGTGCACGAGCTCGCGCATGCGGCTCACCTGCCCCGGGGGGATCGCGATGAAGATGACGTCGATGTTGCGCGAGTTGACGAACGAGGCGACGTCACCGAACGTACCGAGCAGTTGCGCGTGTTTCGCGCAGCCGAGCCGGTCGCTGCCGCGGTCGTCGAAGAACCCCGCCACCGTCATGCCGAGCTCGTGGTGTTGCGCGAGCCGCCGCGTGAGTTCCATCGAAGCTTGCGTGCAACCCACGATGATCGCGCGACGCGCATGAGTCGCGTCCATCAACAGGGCACGGGTGATGGTCTGCAACAGCAGCGTGAGTCCCACGAGCAGGACCGGCGTGACGAGCACCCACGTGACGATCACGCGCCGCGAATACGTTTCCGAGTATTTGGTGACGTAACCGAGCGCGAGCAGCACGGCGACCAGCACGGCCCAGCGCAGAAGCAGGTTCGTCGAGAGCTCGAGGCGCGTCGAGACGATCTGGTGCGATTGATTGTGTGGCGGCAACACCGCGAGGGTGGCCATCGCGGCCAGGATCGACAGCACCACGAAGGGTTTGTCGTAATCCACGCCGAACAGCCGACACAGCGGATAGAACATGACGCCCGCGAGAACCGCGGGCAGCGCGTCCATGAGCCACAACAGAACCGGCGCCACCAGGGACGTCCCGCGTTTGAAGATGATCGGCTGACTGACCTGGTAGGGGTAATGGTACTCGTGGCTCATCGGCAGTCGCACGTCCCTTATGCTTATGAGCGATGAGAATAAAAAAAGGCCGGCGTTGTTGACGCCGGCCTGATCCATCGCTCCCTGCCACCCGACGATTACACGTCGCCGGTGCCGCTCCTACTTCGTCATCATTGCACTGACACCGCCGGAGGCGCCGACGGACTCGTGGACTGCACCGTTCCGCATACCGCGGCGTCCAGCGCATGGAGCCAGTTTTCGAGATTGGTGTAGCCATTCGACGCCACCGTGCTCGCGCTCGACGGCAGCGTGAGACGACGCGTGTTGCGCGCGATCGTCGGCCAGCCGCCGGCATTGAGATTGCAACGCGACGTGCCGTTCGACGACACGCAATTGATGATGCGGCCGCTGCGGTTGCGCACGGTGCTCACGATGCGCTTGTCGACGCTGTCGCGATCCGCCGGACGCGCACCCGCGTAACGCAGCACGCGATCGTAGACGGCGTTGTTCGCCGTCGCGCGCGCGGTGAGGCCCGTGTTCCACACTGGCGGACTCGTGACCATCATTCCCGAGAACTCGCTGCCGGTGAACTGCAGCAGCGCCGAGCCGCTCTCCGGCGCGTGATTGTCGGCCTGGTGCACCCGGCCGCTCGTGGCGAGCGAGTATTCGCCGCTCGTGCGGATGTAGATAGGCCGCGTGCTGCGCGTGAAGTTGGCGCCGCGCAGGAACACGTTGCCCACGACCGAGCTGTTGGTCTGGCGGCCGCTCGCGCTCTGCAGGTCCACGTCCATGTTCGCGCGGTTGTACACCACGTTGTTCACGAACACGAGATTGCGCGCGCGCGACAGCGGGTTGCGCTCGACGATGTGCGCGAACAGGTTGCCCACCACCGTAACGCGGCCCTGGCCAGAGTTGCTGCCGAGAATCAGGCCGTAGCCGTGACGCTCGATGCCGCTGCCGTCGTCGGTCGGATGAATCGACTGGTCGAGCGGCTCGGCGAAGATGTTGTTGCTGAGCGTGATGTTGTCGTAGTTGCCCCAGACGCTCGCGATCTCGTCGATCGCCCAGCTGAACGAGCAATGGTCGATCACGACGTTGCGCACGGGCCGCGTATCGCTGCCCTCGATCTTGAGCGCGTCGCGGTTGGACGGATCCGGACCGTTCGCGTCGTCGCCGACACGAATGCGCAGGTGCTGGACCAGGATGTCCGACGCCTGGATGCGCAGCGCGGCGCCGCGCAGCAGGATGCCGGGCGACGGCGCGGTCTGGCCGGCGATCGTCAGGTTGTCGTTGCGGACCATGAGGTCGGTGGTGAGGCGGATCGTGCCCGAGACTTCGAACACGCAGACGCGCGGACCCGTGGCGTCGATACAGGCCTTGAGCGAGCCCGAGCCCGACGCGTTCAGGTTGGTCACGCGATGCACCGTGCCACCACGGCCCGCGGGGGTGTCGATGCCGAATCCGGCGCCACCCTGGACCACCGGCAGCGCTTGCGCGGCGATCGCGCCCAGCGATACCGTCGCGGCTGCTAACAACTTCATCTTGGTCCGGACACTAGCAAGCTTCATTTAAGAAATCCCCTCGGAAAAAAGGAAGTCAGTCGTCGGATTGGGTGTCAGATCGACTTCTGGACGGCCACCGAAGGCGCGCCCTCGAGCCCGCCGGCATTCACCGCGCTCACGGCGAAGTACCAGACGCCGCCTTCGAGCGAGCTGATGGTGTACGAGGTCGCGGCCGGATCCTCGATGTAGATGCTGTTGTCGAGATCGTCCGCGCTGCGGCCGTACGAGATGCGATAACCGGCCAGGTCATCGAGCGGCGAGCCATCGACCTTCGACGGCGGCACGACCCACTGCAGGGAGGCGCCGCCCGCGACGGGCGTGCCCGCGGCGGTGACCACGATCGAGAACGGCGCGATGGAAGTCTGGTGTGCGCCATCCGCGACGGTCACGGTGATCGACTCGTGCGAACCGACGTGGCTCGCCGCCGGCGTGCCCGAGATGCGGCCGGTGGCCGGATCCAGCGTGGCCCAGGGCGGCAGGTTGGCGGCCGTGAACGTCAACGAATCGCCATCCGCATCCTCGGCGATGGGCTGGAACTGGTACAGCGCCCCGACAATAGCGGTCGATCCAGCCGTGCCCGTGATCGTCGGCGCGGTGTTGCCCGCGGCGGGAGGATTCGGGGACGGTTCGGGAGTCGGCTCGGGCGTCGGAGTCGGCGTCGGAGCCGGCGTCGGAGCCGGAGTCGGGCTCGGCGTCGGATCCGGAGTCGGAGTCGGCGTGGGCGTGGGCGTGGGCGTGGGCGTGGGCGACGGCGTATCCGCCGGGGCTGACGCGGGCGGCGGGCTGTTGGACGAGCCGCTGCCACCACCGGTGGCGCTCTCGCCGCCGCCACCACCACCGCAACCCGCACCCAGCGCGATGACCGCGGCGGGTAGGAGCGCTCTTACGAAATTGCGCGCATCGAATTGCATCTGTCGGAATCCTCCGTCGAGCCCCTTCATGGACAGGAGGCGATTTAGGACTCCGCGTGCAAATGTTTCAGCGCGTTAGAAAAAAAGTGCCCTCCGACCCGCTCGTCTGCGGATCGCGACAACCGAATTAATTCAAATAGTTACGCTCCGTGAGCGTTACCGCCGCCCGGAAGAAATGTGAACGGTGCCTGGCACGGAAAAGCCGGGAGAAGCGGCGGAATGTCACGTCAGACGCAGCCGGCTCGCCGCTTCTCCCGGCTTTTCCGTGCCAGGCACCGT
>JAEZCR010000244.1 GCA_023433465.1 Pseudomonadota bacterium
AGCCTGAACAGGCGTTGACAGCGGCGACGTGTGCGGTGCTAATCCCCACTTTTTACACCGGCACCACTTTCCCCACCCATGCCTATCACGCAGATGCAGCACTACATGGTGCTGTCCAAGGACCTGGAAAAGACGCGGCATTTCTATTGCGATGTGCTCGGCTTGCGCACGGGGCCGCGGCCGCCGTTCGATTTCGAGGGGTTGTGGATTTACGTGGGTGACGTCGCGGTCGTGCACGTCGCGGGGCAGGCCAGCTACGTCGCCACCGGACGCATGGACGATGCGGCGCGAGAGCGTCACGGCAGCGGCAGCGTCGACCACATCGCGTTCGCGGCCGACAACTACGACGAGCTCATCGCGAGCTTCGAAAAACACGGCGTGAAGTACCGCGCCACGCGCGTTCCGGCCAGCGACCTGCGGCAGCTGTTCGTGCACGATCCCGACGGGATTCAGATCGAGATCAATATCCGCGCCAGGTCCTGAGGCGCCGACAGGAATGGCGAGTGATCGCCTTCGAGCGTGAACACCGGATCGCACGGAAGCCTCGACTGCATCCGGCGTTGCGCCGCGAGCGAGATCGTCCTGTCATCCAAGCATTCGATGAAGGCGCGCGGCACGCGGCCGAACTTTTCCTCCGTCACCGTCAACGGCGTCACCAGCGGCTTGAGCGGTTCGGGCGTCAGCCGTGCACGCGCGAATTCCACGTCCGCGTCGCCGCAACGCCCGTAGAACGCGTCGCGCACGACGCGCGGCCGCAGGGTGCAGGTCACGCCGCTCGCCGCGGGAATCATGTTGGCAGGCACCAGCGAGCCATCGTCCGCGCGCGCGGCGTCGGCGAGGGATTCGCCGGGCGGTAGAAGATAGGCCGAAAGATAGACGAGCCTCGCGATGCGGTCCGGCACGAGCTCCGCGGCCTGGCTGATCACGATGCCGCCGCGGCTGTGGCCCACGAGGACGACTGGCTCCGGTTGCGCGCTCGCGAGGTCCGCCACGAACCGGGCCCACGAATCGAGCGTGATCGACGAGGCCGGCGTCGGATCCTCACCCATCCCGGGCAAATCCGGCGCGACGACACGGTGGCCGTCCGCCGCCAGCAGCGGCACGAGCTTGTGCCAGCACCAGGCGCCATGCCAGGCGCCATGGATCAACACGAATGTCCTGGGCGTCGTCACGCGCGCGACATTAACAGTCGGGCGGCTTTTCAGTCGCGCGGCGTTTCAGCCGGCGGGCCTGCCAGATGGGCATGCGGCGCCAACCCGTCGCCCGCCAACTCGACTGAAAGGGCACGCGACTGCACCAGGAGTGCAATTCGCGGGGCGCCGGGCTGGGCTAGGATGCGCTGAAAGGGAAGGAGGATCGCATGCAAACCAGAACCACCCATCTAACCACCCGGCTGCTGGCGCTCGTACTGCTGTGCACCGCCGCCGCGACCGCCCATGCGGACATCAGCAAGAAACCGAACGCGCAGAAAGTCATCGCGTTCATGGACCTGGTGTTCAACCAGAAGAAGGTCAAGGAGGGCTTCGACAAATACGTCGGCGACAAGTACATCCAGCACAACCCGATCGCGCCCGACGGCAAGGAAGCGGCGGTCGAGGTCCTGGGCAAGGCGCTGATCGCATTGCCGGGCTGGACCTACGACTTCAAGCACGCTTACGTGGACGGCAACATCGTGGTGCTGCATTCACACGTGCGCATGAATCCGGACGATCGCGGAATGGCGGTGGTCGACATCTTCCGCTTCGAGAAAGGCAAGATCGTCGAACACTGGGACGTGGTGCAGGCGATCCCGGAAAAATCGGCGAACGAGAATACGATGTTCTGAGAATGGGGCGGATCCATCAAATGGGGACATTCCTCGTTTCCTAGCAAAAGGGGACGCACCTGAAGAGGCGCGTCCTCTTTTGCCCGCCTGCGGCGGGGAAACGAGGAATGTCCCCATTTAATGGATCCGACCCCACCAGTCGAGCAAGGCCTGTGTGACGGCTTCTGGTCGCTCGAGCGTGCACATGTGCCCGCACTCGGGCACGAGGGTCAGGATCGCCCCGGGGATCCGTTGCGCCATCTCGCGATGACGCGCCGCGGGCGCCCAGCTGTCGTCCTCGCCGCACAACACGAGCGCGGGGCAGGTGATGCGTGGCAGCAGCCCGCTCGCGTCGGGCCGCGCGATCAGCGCGCGGATCTGCGCCGCGAAGATTTCGGCGCTGCCCCGCGCGAACATCGCGACGATGCCGTCCACCAGTAGTTTGTCGGAGAGGCGTGGCTTCCAGACCATGCCCTGCACCCAGCGCTGGGCCATCGCGGCCATGCCGTCGCGCCGCGCGATGTCGACGAGCTCGTGGCGACCGGCGACCTCGCGCTCGCCGGCCTCTCCCGCCGCGAGCGGCTGCGTGCCCGTGTCGAGCAGCGCGATGCCGCGGATACGATCGGGCGCGAGACGGAACATCTCGAGCGCCACGCGTCCGCCCATCGAGTGGCCCGCGACCGCGAGGTCGCCTCCGATGGAGTCCAGCACGTGGCGCGCCATCGCCGGCAGAGAATCAAGCGTGCCGTAAGTCGCGATATGTACGTCGGCGCGTGGCGCGCATGCGTCGCGTGCATGCGCCCAGACGGCGTCGTCGCAGGAGAGGCCGGGCAGGAGAACCAGGGAGTGCGTCACGAATGGCCTGTCAGCGTGCTGATGTGGTTCATCCCCACCTGGAGGGTTCCACGCCCGGCACGAAGTGCCTCCCGGGCTCACCGCTGCGCGAAATCGCCAGCGACGCCTTCACCGACGGGCGCTGTTCGATGCGCTTCACATACTCGACGATTCGTGGCGTCGCGTTCTCGTTCACCACGTCGGGTGCGAGATCCGGCACCGGTCGCAGCAGCGCGAACGCATCGATGTCCGCGATGCTGAAGTCCGGCCCTGCGAGCCACGCCCCATCCGCCAGTTGCTTCTCCACGCGCTGCACCGGGAACCGGAGCCGCTCGCGTGCGATGCCGAGGATCTCGGGCGTGTAGGTGCCATCGAGCAGCGCGGCCCACGACTGACGCCGTTCCGTCGGATCGATCCTGGCAATGGAGGCATCGACCGCAGCGCGATCACGCGATGCAAGCCGGGGCGTCAGGTATTTCGCGCATCCCAGCACGGGCACGAGCGATCCGAGTTGCGCGCCGAGAAATTGCGCCGACGCGTGCGCGCGATACAGGTCGTACGGCGTCTTCGGCAGCAAGCGTGTACCCGGCAACGCCTCCGCGATGTATTCGAGCATGAACCACGAGTTCGAGATGAGCGAGCCGTCGTGCAGCAGCAGCGGCCCTTCGCGTTCGAGATGCAACTGCGCTTCGACTTCGTTCTCGAGGCCTTCGGGCAATCCGAGCGAAAACTGCTCGAAGCGCTCGGCGTCGAACCAATGGATCTCGAACTCGGCGTGCTTCTCGTTGAGCGCGATGAGCGGCTTGAGGAAAAACGTGTTGGGTTCCGAAGTGTAGAGCTCAAGCATGACGGCCACGCTCCAGGAATTTCACGCGTTCCGCCATCGCGGTGCGTCCGAGCTTCCAGACTTCCTTCGTCGCCGGCCGCTCGTAGATCTTGCGCAGCCACTCCATGATGTGCGGCGTCTTCTGATCGTTGCAGTGATCCGGCTGCGACAGCGGCAACGCATAGCCGAGGTTGAATCCGTTGATGTCGCCGAGCGAAAACGTCCCGCCCGCGATCCATGCATGCCGCGCGAGATGCTGTTCGAGCACGCCCGTGCAGAAGCGCACCCGGCGGCGCGATTCGTCGAGCTCCGCCGGCGAGAACTCATTGAACATCGCCTTGCGCCACGCGATGCGCCGCGATTCGAGCGGAATGCGCGCGATCGCGGCTTCGAGCTCCTCCCGGGGCCGCTGCCGCACTGCGGGTCCAACGAACACGCTCCAGCCGATCATGCTCAGCGACGGCCCGTAGTAGGCATCGAGGAACCGCATCCACCAGCGCATGCGCCAGCGTTCCTTGGGATCGCGGGGTTTCAGTGGCGGTCCGTCGAACTCGTCGTCGACGTATTCCATCATCGGCGTCGATTCGGTCAGTACGCGCGATCCGTGGACCAGCGTGGGAATCGTGCCGTCCGGGTTGATAGCGAGATACGCGGGCTGGTGCTGATCGAACTTGAGCAGGTCGGTGTAGTGACTCTCGAAGGGCACGCCTTTCTCGGCGAGCGTGAGCATGGGTTTGCCGGAATTAGCGTTGGGCTCCCAGTGGTACAGATGCACCGTCATCAAACCCCTCCGATGTGGTTCAGAACGTCAGCAGTGCCTGCACCTCGATACCGGACTTGCGCAGCCGCTCCGCGCCACCCAGTGCCGGAAGATCGATCACGAAACAGGCCGCCATCACCTGCGCACCCGCGGAACCCAGCAACTGCGCCGCCGCCGTGGCCGTTCCACCGGTCGCGATGAGGTCGTCGAGCAACAACACCCGCTCGCCGTTCCGGATCGCATCCTTGTGCATTTCCATCTCGTCGACGCCGTACTCGAGCGAGTAGGCGACGCGGACCGTTTCGTGCGGCAGCTTGCCGCGCTTGCGGATCGGAACGAATCCTGCCTTCAGGCAGTGAGCGACGGCTCCACCGAGAATGAAACCGCGTGCCTCGATGCCGGCAACCTTGTCGATTTTCGCGCCCACCCACGGCGCGCACAGCGCGTCGATGGTGGTCTCGAAGGCGCGGGCATCACGCAACAGCGTGGTGATGTCACGGAACTGGATCCCCGGCTTGGGGTAGTCGGGGATCGTACGGATCGATTCCCTGAGGAAGGCACGTTGGGTGTCATTCACGGCGGCCGAGTGTAGAGATTTGTGCAAGACTGTGTCCAGAAACCA
>JAEZCR010000246.1 GCA_023433465.1 Pseudomonadota bacterium
TGAACGCGAAGGTGAAGAACATGGCTAACATCATTCAACAGCTCGAATCCGCGCGCATGACGCGCAAAGTCCCCGATTTCAACCCTGGCGACACCGTCGTCGTGCAGGTGAAGGTGAAGGAAGGCGACCGCGAGCGCGCGCAGGCCTACGAGGGCGTGGTCATCGCGAAGAGCAACCGCGGACTCAACTCCTCGTTCACGGTGCGCAAGATTTCGCACGGCGAGGGCGTGGAGCGCGTGTTCCAGACCTACAGCCCCGCGATCAGCGAGATCGAGATCAAGCGCCGCGGCAGCGTCCGTCGCGCGAAGCTCTACTACCTGCGTGATCTGTCGGGCAAGGCCGCGCGCATCGAAGAGAAGGTCTAACCACCACTTGGACGTCTGGCAGCCATGATCGGCCGTATCGCACTTGGACTGTGGCGCGGCCTGGATGGGCTGCGCAAGTTCCTGCACCTGCTGCTGCTGCTGGTGATCTTCGGCTTCATCGTCGGAGCACTGCGGACGTCCATTCCCCACATCGCGGACAACTCCGCGCTCGTCATCGCGCCGCAGGGCGAGATCGTCGAGCAGCTCTCCGGCAGCGCCGTCGACCAGGCGATTGCGCGCGCGCAGGGTGAAGGCCAGGGCGAGACGCTGCTCTGGAACCTCGTCGACGCGTTGCGCGCCGCCAAGAAGGACGCGCGCATCAAGGCGGTGGTCATCAACCTGAATTCGATGACCGGCGGTGGCCAGCCCACGCTGGCCGAGTTCGCCGCCGCCATCGACGACTTCCGCTCGAGCGGCAAGAAAGTCGTGGCGCACGCCGATACCATGTTGCAGGACCAGTACTTCGTCGCGGCGCACGCGGACGAGGTCTACATCGATCCGCTGGGTCTCGTCGCCATCGACGGATACGACCGCTTCCGGATCTACTACAAGGAGCTGTTCGAGAAGCTCGGCGTGACCGTCAACCTGTTCAAAGTGGGCGCGTACAAGAGCGCCGCCGAGGTCTACGTGCGCTCGGACATGTCGCCGGAAGACCGCGAGGCGAGCCTCGCGTACCTCAACGCCCTGTGGCTCAACTACCGGACCGCGGTCGCGAGTGCTCGCGGCCTCAAGCCCGAGGACATCAGCGCGTACGTCGAGAACGCCGTGCCGTCGTTGCTCGCCGCGAAGGGCAACGCCGCGCGGATCGCGCTCGATGCGAAGCTCGTCACCGGCCTCAAGTCCTCGCTCGACGTGGACCGCCGGATGGTCGAGCTCGTCGGCAGCGCGAACCCGGATCGCAACAAGGGCAAGGGCGCCATCGAGGCCGCCGAGCCCGATGACGATTTCAACGCGACCCGCTTCGAGGATTATCTGCGCATCGTCGAGGCCGAGAAGGCGGCCAAGGGCGCCGGCAAGGACAAGATCGCCGTCATCGTGGCCTCGGGCGAGATCCAGGACGGCTCGCAGCCGCCGGGTACGATCGGCGGCGAGAGCACCGCGCGACTGGTGCGCGAGGCGCGCCACGACGACGACGTGAAGGCCATCGTGCTGCGGGTAGATAGCCCCGGCGGCAGCGTGCTCGCGTCGGAGCAGATCTACCGCGAAGTCCGCGCGGCGCAGAGGTCCGGCCTGCCGGTCGTCGTCTCGATGAGCGACCTGGCGGCCTCGGGCGGTTACTACATCGCGGCGTCGGCCGACGAGATCTGGGCGCACCCGGCGACGATCACCGGTTCGATCGGCATCTTCGGCGCGATCCCGACTTTCGAAGGCACGATGGACAAGATAGGCGTGAAAGTCGATGGCGTCGGGACCACGAAGCTCTCCGGCCAGTTGCGCATCGACCGGCCGCTCGGCAACGACGCGAAGATCCTGCTGCAGTCGTTGATCGAGCACGGCTACGAGGAATTCCTCGGGCACGTCGCCGAGGGCCGCAAGAAGACCCGCGACGAGGTCCACGAAATCGCGCAGGGACGTGTCTGGATCGGCACGGATGCGCTGGGCAACGGCCTGGTCGACAAGCTCGGTCTGTTCGACGACGCGGTGAAGTCCGCCGCCGAGCGCGCCGGGATCAAGGAATACGACGTCGAACGCGTGGAACCGCAGCTGACGCTCGCCGAGCGCCTCGCGATGCGTGTTCGCGTCTGGTTCGCCGCCAACGTCCTCGGCGATGTCGCGCGCCAGAATCCGCTGGCCGGCTTCGCGAGACAGCTCGAGCCCGTGCAACGCGAGCTCGAACGCTGGTCGCGCATGAGCTCGCGCGACAATCGCTACGCGTACTGCTTCTGCGACGTGCGCTAGGCCCCCGGGCACTGGCGGCATCTCCCGCCAGTTGACCTAAAGGCGTATCCATCCCAACCGCTGCCATCCGGCAGTATCGGTCGATGGCGACCGAACTCACGGATGAACTGCCGAGCTGGCCGCGCGTCGCGATCTTCGCGGTCGGCGGACTCCTCGGCGGAATCGTGGGCGGTCTGCTCGTCGTCGCCGTGGTGTGCGCCCTCAAGGTGATGCTCGAATTCGTGTCCGCGCAGGACACGTGGGTGCTCATCGTCATGCCCGTGATAGGGCTCGCGCTGGCCTCGTTACTGCTGAACGGCTTCGGCCGGCGCGCGCCAGCTACCACCGATGACAGTCGTCCACGCAAGTCCTGGCGTTCGTGGCCGCCGGGCGCCATTCCCGCCGACATCACGGGTGACGTGCAGTCGTGCGCTGGCCGCGAAGAGCGGATGCCGTGGCGGCTCGCGCCCCTGCGGCTCGGCGCGATCTTCGCGACCGTGGGGTCGGGCGCGGCAATGGGCACCGAGGCGCCGGCCGCGTATCTCGCCTCCGCGGCTGGAGCGGCTGTCTGCGATCGCGTCGGGAAATGCCGGCGACTTCTGCGTCCCGCCGTGCTCGGCGGCGGCGCGGCGGGTGTGGCGGCGTTGATGGCGATACCGCTGGTCGGCACCGCGTACGTACTCGAGATCGGCCGGCGCAACGGCGCGCCATTCAGTCTCGAGCGGGTCATTGCCGCGCTGATCGGCGGCTTCGTCGGCTGGAAGATCAATGACGCGCTCGATCTGGATCTCATCCGGCTGGTCGTGCCAAAGGTGCCGCCGTATTCGATCCGGGAGGGCGTGGTCACGGCGCTGTGCATCGGAGTTCTGGCGGGCGCCATCACGGCACTCGCGGCGGCGGCTATCTACCGCGCGAAGGACTGGCGCGCGCACCCGGCCGTGCGCGTCGCCGTCGGCGGGCTCGCGTCGATCGCCGTCGCGCTGCTGCTCGTGCACGTCGCCGGGCCTGCTGCCGCGGTCGGGCCGGGCGGCGGTGCGATCGTCTGGGCCGAAAGCGTGGATGCGTTGCCGCTGACGCTGCTCGCCGTCGCGCTGCTACGAGCGGCGATAACGACCGCGGCCACGGCGGCGGGCGGATGCGGCGGTGTGTTCGTCCCGTTCCTCGCGACCGGCGACATCGGTGGGCGCGTATTCGCGCCGATCCTCGGCATCGGCAATGACTTGGCCGGCGCGGCCGGAGCGGCCGCGGGCATCGCCGGCGGCTATCATTTGCCGCTGACCGCCGTCGCGATGGTGATCGGAGTGGGTGGTCCGCGCCTTTCGACGCTGACCTGCCTCGCCACGGTGCTGGTCGCCTGGCTGGTCGGATTGGCCGTGGCCACCGGCGTGGATCGGCTGGAGCGCGCATGGCGTGCGCGGCGACGATCTAACTAGCCGCTCCGCGCTCCAGGTTCTCCAGGTATTCGGCGACGACGTCGCAGTCAGGATTGCCGGTGATTCGACGTGACACGCGCGCGTAACCCGAGGGCGTGTTCTGGTGTTCGACGTCGCGTCCGTGGACGTCGGCGCCCGCCGAGATCAGCAGTTGGGCCATGCGCAGGTTACCGTTCCATGCGGCGCCGTGCAGCGCCATGGCCTGCGAGCCGAAGGACGTGCGCGCGTTGGGATTCGCGCCGTTGTCGAGCAGCCATCGCACGAGCTCCAAGGCGCCGGCGTCTATCGCTCCCATGAGCACTTCGTCGTCCCTCACGATCCGCGAGTCCTCGGCTGCCAGCGCGACGACGGTGTCGAGATCACCGAGTCGCGCGAAGTCGCGCGCCCGCACCGTGGCGCCGCGCTTTTGCAAGTGACGAACGAGCTCGCGACCGCGTTCGCCCAGTTCCGTGAATGTGTCGATGGGGGTCGTATTCCAATTGTCCGGCTTGTCAATTGGCGCGCCGCGCGCGAGCAACAAGTCCAGCGCCCGCGTCGTCCTGGCGAAGGCGAGTAGTGAGGCGCCGCCCGGGACTTTCCGCGGCAGCCCCTTGCGGCCGCGCTTCAGTATTTCCTCGACGCGGGCGTCGTCTCCAAGCATCAGCGCCTCGACGAGGCTGACGCGCGCGCCGCGGCGGATCAATTCATCGCGCATGTAGGCATCGCCGGTCGAAGCCGCGAGCATCAACGGCGACCAGCCCGAATAGCCGCTGTTGTCGCCGCGCGGATCGGCGCCGGCTTCGAGCAGCAGATCGAACAACTCGCACTGTTTGCCTTCGATCGCCATGTGCAGCGGCTGCGGTTGGCCGCCCCAGTGCGGATGCCGGGCCTTCACGTTGACGATGGCGGGGAATGCGGCGAGTGCCGCTTTGGCCGCCGCGATGTTGCCGGCGCGCACGTCGCGCAGGAATTGGGTGGCGGTGGCCTCGCCCGGCGAGGCGGAAGCGCGCACCTCGCTGCAATGCGCCTTGAGCTCGCGCCAGCTCGCGAATCCGTGCTCGCGCGCGACCGCGAGCTGAGCGTCGGCGAGTTTCGCCGCGGGATCGCGGCCGCGCAGGTCAACCAGCCGTTGCTTGGCCGTCTTCTTCAACCACTCGAGATTCGGGCGCGCGGGTAGCGTGGCCATGAGACACCTTCCTTTCAGTACGCCCGGTGTCCGCGAAACGGGCAGAAAGGAGGCAAGTTGTAATCAACGGCAGGTGGGTTCAACCCTTCTCGCGGACCGAAGGTCGCCTGAACGACCGCGGCCGACTGTACTAGCAGATCGTCGACCAGTCGAGGATGACCTTGCCCGCCTGTCCGGATCCCATGGTCTCGAAGCCACGCTGGAATTCCTGGATCGGAAAGTGGTGCGTGATCACCGGCGTGATGTCGAGGCCGGCCTGCAGCAGCGCGGCCATCTTGTACCAGGTCTCGAACATCTCGCGGCCGTAGATGCCGCGCATGTTCAGGCCCTTGAAGATGACCTGGTTCCAGTCGATCGCGGTGTCGCCGGGCGGGATGCCGAGCAGCGCGACGCTGCCGCCGTGATGCATCGTGCGCAGCATGTCGCGGAATGCCGTGGGGTTGCCGGACATCTCGAGTCCGACGTCGAAGCCTTCCTGCATCCGGAGCTCCGCCATCACGTCATCGAGAGTCTGGCGCGTGACGTTCACGGCGCGGGTCGCGCCCATCTTCCGCGCGAGATCGAGGCGGTAGTCGTTGACATCCGTGATCACGACGTTGCGGGCGCCTATCTTCTTCGAGATAGCCACCGCCATGATGCCGATGGGCCCCGCGCCCGTGATGAGTACGTCCTCGCCGACCATGTTGAAGGCGAGGGCGGTGTGGGTCGCGTTGCCGAAGGGATCGAGGATGCTAGCGATGTCGTCGGTCACCGCGTCGGGTAGTTTGAACGCGTTGCTCGCCGGTATGGACAGGTATTCCGCGAAGCAGCCCTGGCGGTCGACGCCGACTCCCACGGTGTTGCGGCACAGGTGCCGGCGGCCCGCGCGGCAATTCCGGCAGAAGCCGCAGGTGATGTGCCCTTCGCCGGAGACGCGGTCGCCGAGCGCGAAACCGCGCACTTCGCTGCCCATGTCGACGATGCGGCCGTAGTACTCATGACCCACGGCCATCGGCACGGGGATCGTCTTCTGCGCCCAGGCGTCCCAGTTGTAGATGTGCATGTCGGTGCCGCAGATCGCGGTCTTGCCGATCTTGATGAGCACGTCGTTGGGTCCGACCTTGGGCTCGGGAATGTCCTTCATCCAGATGCCCGGGCGCGCCTCGCTCTTGACCAGTGCTTTCATTTGATGAGTTCCAGTGAGCGGCCTACCTTGATGAAGGCGGCGAGCGCCCGGTCGAGCTGCGCGTCGGTCAATCCCGCGGACATCTGCGTACGGATACGCGCCTCGCCGCGCGGGACGACGGGGAAGGAGAAACCGATCACGTACACGCCCTCGGCCAGCAGCAGGTCGGCGAAACGCGCCGCGAGAGCCGCGTCGCCGATCATCACCGGGATGATCGGATGCTCGCCGGGCAGTAGTTTGAAACCGGCCCGTTCCATGCCCTCGCGGAATCTCTTCGCGTGCCTGAACAGCGTGGCGCGCAGCTCCGGCACGTTCTCGACCATGTCGAGCGCGCGCAGCGTGACCGCGGCGACCACGGGCGGGATGCTGTTCGAGAACAGATAAGGGCGCGAGCGCTGGCGCAGCCACGCGATCGCGCCGGCCCGGCCGCTGGTGTAGCCGCCGCTGCCGCCGCCGAGCGCCTTGCCGAACGTGCCCGTGAGGAAATCGACGCGTCCCATGACGCCGCAATGCTCGATCGAGCCGCGGCCACCCGCGCCCAGGAATCCGGTGGCGTGTGAATCGTCGACCATCACGAGCGCGTTGTATTTGTCCGCGAGATCGCAGATCTCGCGCAGCGGCGCGATGCTGCCATCCATCGAGAACACGCCGTCGGTCGCGATGAGCCGTGTGCGGCAGTCCTGCGAATCCTTCAGGTGTTGCTCGAGCTCCGCGAGATTGCGGTTCGCGTAGCGCAGCCGGCGCGCCTTGCAGAGGCGGATGCCGTCGATGATGCTGGCGTGGTTCAACGCGTCGGAGATGATGGCGTCCTGCTCTCCGAGCACGGTCTCGAACAAACCACCGTTCGCGTCCCAGCAGGACGAATAGAGGATGGTGTCCTCGGTTCCGAGGAACTTCGACAGCGCCGCTTCGAGTTGTTTGTGCACCGTCTGCGTGCCGCAGATGAAGCGCACCGAGGCCATGCCATAGCCGTAGCGGTCGATCGCGCGGTGCGCGGCCTCGCGGATGAACGGGTGGTTGGCCAGGCCGAGATAGTTGTTAGCACAGAGGTTGATGACCTCCGCGTCGTTGGCGCGGATCGAGCCGGCCTGCGGACTGGCGATCACGCGTTCGGTCTTGAACAGGCCTTGCTGGCGCAGTTCCTCGAGCTGGGCGTCGAAACGTTGGTAGAAGGCGGTATCCACGCGGCACCGGTGGGTAAAGGGATTGGTCGCAATTATACTGGCCGCCGCCATGGGGCATTCAGACGAAAACGAACACTTCGAGGGTGGCGGGGATTCGCTGCGCATCGACCGTTGGTTGTGGTGTACGCGGTTGTTCAAGTCTCGTTCGCTGGCGGCGGAGGCCGTGGCCGGTGGCAAGGTGCATCTCAACGGCCGCCGGGTGAAACCCGCGCAGCCGGTGCGGATCGGCGACAAGCTCGCCATCACCAGGCCCGGGTTCGAGTTCGAATGCGAAGTGCTGAAACTCCCTGAGCGTCGCGGCGCCGCCCCGATCGCGCAGGCCTGTTACGCAGAGACTGAGGCGGCGCGTGCGGCGCGCGAGAAATACGTCGAACAGTCGCGCCTCGCGGCCGCCTTTGCTCCACGTTCGCTGGAGAAGCCTGACAAACACGGTCGCCGCGAGCTGCGGCGCCTGCGCGGCCGGGACTGACCAGCCGATGAGCACGACCGTTCACCGCGCCAACCGGCTCTTCATCTTTCTCGCGGGGTTCTTCCTGACGAACGCGCTGCTGGCCGAGTTCGTAGGCGTGAAGATCTTCTCGTTCGAGGACACGGTCGGCGCCGAGCCGTTCCATTGGTCGTTGTTCGGCATCCAGGGCACGCTCAACTTCACCGCCGGCGTCCTGCTCTGGCCGTTCGTGTTCATCATGACGGACATCATCAACGAATACTTCGGCGTGCGCGGTGTGCGGCTCATCTCGTGGATGGCCGTGTTTTTCATCGCGTACGCGTTCTTCGCCGCTTACGCGGCGATCTCGCTCGCGCCGGCGACCTTCTGGGTGGACGTGAACAAGGATCTCGGCGTACCCGACATCCAGAAGTCCTACGCGCTGATCTTCGGCCAGGGTTTGTGGACCATCGTCGGATCGATCACGGCGTTCCTGATCGGTCAGCTCATCGACGTCGCGATCTTCCATCGCATCCGGCGCATGACCGGAGAGAGGTTCGTATGGCTGCGCGCGACGGCGTCCACCGCGGTCTCGCAGCTGCTCGACAGCTTCATCGTCTTGTACATCGCGTTCGTGCTTGGCCCGCAAAAGTGGTCGATGTCGCAGTTCCTCGCGGTGGGCACGGTCAACTACGCGTACAAGATGTGCGCGGCGATCGCGCTCATTCCGCTGCTGTACATCTCGCGCGCGGCGATCCGGTCCTATCTGGGCCATGGCGAGGCGGAGCGCCTCCGCCGCGAGGCGGCTGCCGACTAAGCCATTGGCCGGGCCATGATCCCCCGAACTAACCTGGTTCGTCGTCGAGCGGATCGCCTGAATGGTTGCCTTTGCGCACACGGCCGTCCTTCGCCTCCGCGACCGGGTTGCTGGCCGGATCGCGCAGGTTGCCCCAGCCGAACAACATCAGCGCGGCGCCGATCGCCTGGAAGCCTCTTCCGGGACGTTTCGATCGACGGATGAGGGTGGTAAGACCCCAGCCGAGGATGATGACGACGAGGACCACCGACGCGACAACGAGCCCGTTTCCCAAGTCGCTCATCAGGCCCTCCAGTGGTTAGTTCGGCGGATCCGCGAGGAGACTAATTCAACAGCGCCGCCAGGCGGCGTCGCCATCCACCCACGCGCTCGTCGTTCGCCGGAAGCAGTGCGAATGCCTGCAGCAGATCCTCCCGCCCGGCGCGGGTCGCGAAGGTGCGGTCGCTTTGCATGCGGGCCAGCAGGGTTTCGATGGCCGACTCGACGCTGCCTCCGAGCAGCGAACGCGCGGCGCTCGCGCGTTCCGCGTCGTTGCGGGCCGCCTCTTCGGTCGCGAGCGAGGCGAAGTGGATCACCGAACGCACGGCATTCGATGCCGGGTCGCTCTGCGCCACCGGTGGAAGCTGGCCGAGTACTTTCGAGGCGCCGATTACGTCGCCCGACAACGCCAGGCAACGCGCGAGTTCGCGGCGAGCATCGAGATTCGCCGGGTCCGTTTCCGCGACCGTGCGCAATTGCGATATCGCGCCGGCGTAGTCGCCCTTCCCGGCAAGCGCCTTTGCCGCGACGACCTGCACTTCAGAGGCGCGCGGCAGATGAGGCTCGAGGAAATTCCGCACCTGCGCCAGCGGCAGGGCGCCCACGAACTCGCCGACCACGCGGCCACCGCGGAACAGCTTGACGGCGGGAATGCTGCGGATCTGGAACTGCTGCGCGAGATCCTGGTTCTCGTCGGTGTTGACCTTGACGACCTTGATCTTGCCCTGCTGCTCCGTGGCGACCTGGTCGAGCACGGGCCCGAGCATGCGGCAGGGTCCGCACCACGGCGCCCAGAAATCGACGAGAACGGGTTGCGACGCCGAGGCGTCGAGGACTTCCTTGGGAAACGTTGCCGTCGTGACG
>JAEZCR010000138.1 GCA_023433465.1 Pseudomonadota bacterium
GCATCGATTCGATCAACGCCGGCGCCTGGTCCGGTAGTTTGGGCTGGTCGAAGGACGTCGCCGGCCCGCTCATCGATTCGGTGAATCCCGCGACCGGCGAGTCGCTCGCGCAGGTGCGCGGCGCGACCCTCACCGACTACGAAGCCGTCATGCGCAGCGCCGTCGAGGCGGCCGCCGCGTGGCGATCCGTGCCCGCGCCGCGTCGTGGCGAGGCGATCCGCCTGCTCGGCGAAGCATTGCGCGGCGCCAAGGAAGATCTCGGCGCGCTGGTGACGCTCGAGAACGGCAAGATCAAGGCCGAGGGCCTGGGCGAAGTCCAGGAAATGATCGACATCGCCGATTTCGCGGTCGGGCAGTCGCGCATGTTGTACGGCCTCACGATGCACTCGGAGCGTCCGCAGCATCGCATGTACGAGCAGTGGCATCCGCTCGGCGTCGTCGGGATCATTTCCGCGTTCAATTTTCCCGTCGCCGTATGGGCGTGGAATTCGTTCCTCGCGGCGATCTGCGGCAACGCCTCCGTGTGGAAACCTTCGCCCAAGACGCCGCTGACCGCCCTCGCCGTCCAGCACCTGTGCAACAAGGTGATGCGCGAGAACGACCTGCCCGCGATCTTCCAGCTGTTCATCGACGCGGGCACCGAGCTTGCGACGAAGTTCGTCGAGGATCGCCGCGTCGCGCTCGTGTCGTTCACGGGCTCGACCGCGGTGGGCCGCAACGTCGCCGAACGCGTGGCGCGGCGCCTCGGCAAGGTGCTGCTCGAACTCGGCGGCAACAACGCGATCATCGTGGACGAATCCGCGGACCTGAAACTCGCGGTTCCCTCGATCGTGTTCGGCGCGGTCGGTACGGCGGGCCAACGCTGCACGACGACCCGTCGCGTGCTCGTGCACCGTTCTCGCATCGACGAACTCGAGAAGAAACTCGTGCATGCCTACGCGCAGGTGCGCATCGGCGATCCTTCCGATCCGGCGACGCTCATGGGCCCGTTGATCGACAAGGGTTCGGTCGAGCGTTACTCACAGGCCATCGAGCAGGCGAAGGCCGCCGGCGGCAAGGTCGTCACAGGCGAGAAGGTCCTGTCCGGCAAGGGCTACTTCGTCGCGCCGACCATCGTTCGTGCCGAGAACGACTGGCCGATCGTCCAGCACGAGACGTTCGCGCCGGTTCTCTATCTGATTGCGTTCGACACGCTCGACGAAGCGATCGAGATGCAGAACGCCTCGGCGCATGGCCTGTCTTCCGCGATCTTCACCGACCGTCTGCAGCACGCGGAGCGATTCCTCTCGTCCACCGGCAGCGACTGCGGTATCGCCAACGTGAACATCGGCACCTCCGGCGCCGAAATCGGCGGCGCGTTCGGCGGCGAGAAGGACACGGGCGGCGGCCGCGAGTCGGGCTCGGATTCCTGGAAGGCCTACATGCGCCGCCAGACGAACACGATCAACTGGAGCCGCCAGCTCCCTCTGGCCCAAGGCATCACGTTCGAGATCAAGGAAGGGCCGTAATGGGGACATTCCTCGTTTCGGTCAGCCAGTCCTGCCGGGTAGTTTGAGCTCGAATCGCGCGCCGCCGAACCGCGAGGCGTCGATGTGCATCGCACCGCCGTACAACGCGACCGTATCGTGCACCATCGAAAGCCCGAGTCCGTGTCCCGGCGTCGCCTCGTCTGCGCGGCCGCCTCGCTGTAGAACCCTGGCCCGATCCGCTTCCTTGATGCCGGGTCCGTCGTCATCGATGACGATGGTCAGCGCAGAACGCGATTGCGCATCCGGCGCAATCGAGGCCTCGATACGCACGTTCGACTTCGCCCACTTGCAGGCGTTGTCGAGCAGGTTGCCGAGCATCTCCGTGATGTCGTTGCGATCGCCGATGAACTGCGCGCCGGGCTCGATTTCGGTCGAGAACAGCAGGTCCTTGTTGCCGTAGACCTTGAGCAGTGCCACGCGCAGCTCCGCCACCACGGGCGCGAGATCCACTGGCGCCTGGCCGAGCAGCACGCCACCACTCGCCGCGGCGCGATTCATCTGGTGCTCGATGGTGACGCTCATGCGGTCGATCTCGGCGTTGAGCGCCGCATTACGCGCCTGCTCCTCGCCGACGTTCAGCGATTGACGCATCACCGCCAAGGGCGTCTTGAGGCTGTGCGCGAGATTGCCGAGCGTGTCGCGGTAACGCTTCACGCGCGTGCGTTCGGCGTCGAGCAGCGCGTTGAGATTGCCCGTGACCGCCGCGAGTTCCACCGGCCACTCGTCGTTGAGCCGCTCGCGCGTGCCCGCTTCGATTTCCTTGATCTGGCGCTCGAGCCGCCGCACCGGCTGCGAGAGCCAGCGAATCAGCACCGCGAGCGTCGCGACGAACAGCAGCGCGAGCCCCGCGAACCAGCCCACGAGCTGATGCCGGAAGCTCGAGACCTGCTCTTCGTAGGCTTCGAGACTCGAGGCGACGCTGAACGTGAATCTCGCCGTCTGCCCGTGCAGGTTCTCCCACACGATGCCGCGGCTCGCGACGGCGAGCCGGATCGGCGTGCCGGCGATCTCGGTGAAGAAGAAGTTGCGTTCGCCCGGCTCGAGCGGCGGACCGAACTGCACGTCCGTGCCGATGGTCGACTGCGAGCGCCAGATGGTCTCGCCACTGCCCGAACGGATTTCGGCATAGAGACCGGAACCGGGCGTTTCGAAGCGCGTCTCGAGCACCCCGGTGGGCGTGACTGATTCGGGTCCGTCGGGATCGGCCGCGGCGATGAGCGCGACCATCTGCGCGTCGATGACTTCCCGCAGGCTGCGTTCCGCGGCATCGCGGAACAACATGTCGAGCAGCAGAACCGTGAGCCCGAAGAACAGGACCAGCACGCAGAAGACCGACAACATCAGCCGGCGCCTGAGTGACGGTCGCGACATCGAGGTCGTCGGGCCCGATCAGGCGCCCGGGCTGGACGTCATGTCGGAGCGCGCAATGGCGAAACGATATCCGCGCCCGCGCAGCGTCTCGATCGGCTGCAGCGCTTCGTCGGGATCGAGCTTGCGGCGCAACCGGCCGATGAACACCTCGATGACGTTGCTGTCGCGTTCGTAATCCTGGTCGTAGAGCCGCTCGGTGAGCTCCGTCTTCGAGATCACGTCTCCGGCGCGCAGCATCATGTGCTCGAGGATCCGGTATTCGAAGGTGGTGAGCTCGATCGGCGCGCCGTTGAGCGTCACCGCCTGCGCGCGCGTGTCGAGGCGGATCGGGCCGCATTCGAGCACGGGGCTCGCCCAGCCGCCCGCGCGGCGCAACAGCGCCTGCATGCGCGCCAGCACTTCCTCGAAGTGATAGGGCTTCGCCACGTAGTCGTCCGCGCCCGCCTGCAGTCCTTCGACCTTGTCCTGCCAGCGATCGCGCGCCGTGAGAATGAGGATCGGAAATTTCTTGCCCGCGGCACGCAGCTTGCGGATCAGTTCGAGACCGGGAAGTTTGGGAAGGCCCAGGTCCACGACGGCGATGTCCAGCGGATACTCCGAACCCGCGAACAGGCCCTCTTCGCCGTCACTCGCCACATCGACGGTGAAGCCGTGTTTGGCAAGCTGCTCGCGCAGCCCTTCGCGCAGCGCGGCTTCGTCTTCGACCACCAACGCTCTCATCGCATCCTTCCAGTCGCGGCATCGATCCGCACGGTGAACACGCGTCCGTTCTCGGACAGCAGTTTGAGCACATACACGGTGCGTCCGTCCTCGTCCTGCACCTCGGTGCGCACGACTCGCGCACGATATTGACGTTCGGCGCGGCTCACGGCCTCGTCGAGCGAGATTCCATCGCGAAACATCGCGGCCTGCACCGGCGCTTCCTGCGCCGCCGAACCGCGCACGATCGCGCCCGGCACGGCGTGGGCCATCGCGACCGGCGCGAATCCCGCGGCCGCGGTCAGCGCAAGGGGCAGCAACACCTGTCGGAACTTCGTCATGGCGGGGGCCAGTTTAATTGTTTGCCGGGAAAAGGCGATGCGGGCAGCCCCAAAGAGAGGAACTGCCCGCGCCGCCCAGATGGTCCATAGGGTCCAGAAGGTCGAGATGCCCGTTGCAAACAACTCGGTCATTGTCATTCGGCCGGCGACACGTCGACCCGCACGCGGATGCGATCACCCGGGTCATACGGCATCTCGGTGACCTGGCGACGACCGTTGTAGATATAGGTCACGCGGTATCCATCCACCCGCTCCTGCCACTCTTCGCGGTAACGGGTCTCGCAACGCTCGACCGTGTATTCGCGCGTCGGGCCGACCGAACCGTACTGCGCATTGCGCTTCTCGGCCTGGTCGCGACCGATGGCCGCGCCGATCACGGCGCCACCCACCGTCGCGGCGCGGCGGCCGCTGCCACTGCCGATCTGGTTGCCGAGGGCCGCGCCGATCGCCGCGCCGAGCAGCGTCGCGCCGGCGTTCGAACGCGGCAGCGGACCGTTGCGGTATCCACCGCCCTCGACGCGGGTTTCATCCCAGCACTCGCGCTGCGGCGTGTTCACGCGGACGCGCGTGATCAACGGCTGCACGTCGACGACCTTGGCGTAGTCGTACGCATCGTCGTATCGAACCTGGTCGTAGCGCGCATCGTAACGGCCGTCATATCGATGGTCGTGACGGTCGCCGGCAAAGGCACTGGCGCCGGCAAGCGCGGCAACCGAGGCCGCCACCACACTCACCATGAACTTCTTCTTCGCAACCATGATCGACATAAACCCTCCGATTCCGGCCGTTGTTTCGCGACCGTGGCGTCACTGTACGAAGGGGTCGATGAATCCTTACTGAACACCTGTTGGGGCGGCGCACATGCCTCGTTCAGGTGCGCTTCACCTCGTTCCAGAGTGCGTCCCACGCGGCCGCATCCAGCTCTCTCAGCTCGAGGCCGCGCTCGACCGCGAGCTTTTCCATGGCGCGGAATCGCCGTTCGAACTTGGCGTTTGCCTGGCGCAACGCTTCCTCGGGGTCGACGCCGAGATGGCGGGCCCAGTTCGCCGTGGCGAACAAGAGGTCGCCGACCTCCTCGGCGCGCTGCGCATCGTCGCCAGGTGCGACGGCGGCGACTTCACGCAGCTCTTCGTCGATCTTCTCGCGTACACCCTGCGCATCGGGCCAGTCGAACCCGACGCGGCCCGCGCGCTTGCCGAGCTTGGCGGCGCGCGCCAGCGCGGGCAGTGCCAGCGGCACGTCGGCGAGTTCGCTATGCGTGGCGCCGGCCTTCGCGGCGCGTTCACGCGCCTTGTGTTCTTCCCACGCGCGATTCAGTTCCACGGTGGTGCCGGTCCGAGCATCCGCGAACACGTGCGGGTGACGCTCGGTGAGCTTGTCGGAGATCGCGTTCGCGATGCTCGCGAAGTCGAACCACCCGCGCTCCGCACCCATTTGCGCGTGGAACACGACCTGGAACAGCAGATCGCCGAGCTCGGATTCGAGGCCGCGCGGTTCGCCATGCGCCATGGCGTGACCAATCGCCTCGGCGACTTCGTATGCCTCCTCGATCGTGTACGGCGCGATGCTGGCGAAATCCTGCGCAAGATCCCAGGGACAACCGCCTTGCGGATCGCGCAGACGGCGCATGATCCCGATCAGGCGCGCGAGCGCGTCCTGGGCTGCCTTCGGGATGTCGTTCACTTGCCTTCTTCCTCCTGCACCATGCGCACCAGCGTCAGCAACATGCCGGCCGTCGCGCCCCAGATGTTCCGGTCCTGCCACGGGATGTCGTAGAGCAGCATGTCCTGGTCGCCGACGCGACGCATGCGCGCCTTGTGATTGGTCCGGTCGAAGAAATGCGCGGCGGGCACTTCGAAGGCCGCGGACACTTCATCCGGGTTGAGCTGCAAGTCGACGGGCGGGGACACCAACGCGAGCACGGGCGTGACGCGGAATCCGCTGATCACGATGTGGTCGGGTAGATAGCCGAACACCTCCACGCGCGCCGGGTCGAGGCCGATCTCCTCCTGTGCTTCGCGCTTCGCCGCGCTCGCGACATCGGCGTCGGTGTCCTCCAGCCGCCCGCCGGGAAAGGAGATCTGCGCCGCGTGGCGGGCCAGGTGTGTCGCTCGCTCCGTGAGCAACACGGTGAGCCCCTCCGTGCGATCCACGAACGGCACCAGCACCGCGGCGGGCGCGGGATTCGGCGGGAAGTGTTTCTGGAGCACCTGCAATCGTTCGGGAGATACACCGAGCAGCCGCCAGTCGGTCAGCTCGTGTCGTGGCGTGGAGCCAGCGAAACGTTCCAGGATCCTCGCGCGCAGTTCGGGACCTGGCGGAACACTGGACACTCGCTGGATCAAGTCGCGCTCACCCGATGCCCGTCCCGTCAGCCGGAGCTTCCGCCGCCGCCGCGTAGTCCGCCGCGAGTCAGTTCGCGCGGATCGAGCAGCCTGCGCAGTTCATCCGCGCCGAGCCCCGACATCTCGACGGCCACATCCAGCACGGGCCGGCCTTCCGCGTACGCGCGCTTGGCGATCGCGGCCGCGTGTTCGTAACCGATCACGGGGTTGAGCGCGGTCGCGAGAATGGGATTGCGCGCGAGGGCCTCGTCGAGCCGAGCGATGTTGGGCTGCGCGCCCGCGATGCATTGCGTCGCCAGCGCGCGCGCACCATTCGCGAGCAGACGGATGCTGGTGAGTAGATTGCTCGCGATCAGCGGAAGCATCACATTGAGCTGGAAATTACCCGACTGACCCGCGTTCGCGATTGCCGCGTCGAGACCGATGACCTGCGTCGCGATCATCGCGACGGCCTCCGGAATGACCGGGTTCACCTTGCCGGGCATGATGCTGCTGCCGGGCTGGAGTGCCGGCAGCGTGAGCTCGGCGAGGCCCGCGAGCGGCCCGCTGCCCATCCATCGCAGGTCGTTCGCGATCTTGGCGAGCGCGACGGCCAGCGCGCGCAACTGTCCGGAGTATTCGACCGCCGCATCCTGGCTCGCCTGCGCGGCGAAGAAGTTTCCCGCGGTCGTGAACGGCAGCGACGTCAGCGCGCGCAGCTCCTCGATGAACCGCGCGGAGAATTCCGCGTGCGCGTTGATGCCGGTGCCGATCGCCGTGCCGCCCTGCGCGAGCGCGAGCAGGCGCGGCTCGCTCGCCCGCAATCGCTCGATCGCGAGCTCGACCTGCGCGCGCCAGCCCGAGGCCTCCTGCCCGAGCGTAAGCGGCATAGCGTCCATGAGATGCGTGCGCCCCGTCTTGCAGATGTCCGCCCACGCGCGCTCCTTGTCGCGCAGCACGTCGACGAGCGCATGTAGTGCGGGCAGCAGATCCCGCCGGGTCACCAGCACCGCGCTCACGTGGATGGAGCTCGGGATCGCATCGTTGCTGCTCTGGCACATGTTGACGTGATCGTTCGGATGGACCACACGGCCGATTGCACGCGAGGCGAGTGTCGCGATCACCTCGTTCGCATTCATGTTCGTGCTCGTACCACTGCCGGTCTGGAACACGTCGAGGGGGAATTGATCGTCGTGCGCACCGAGCGCGACGGATTGGGCGGCCTGGGATATTGCGGTTCCCACCTCGGGCGGCAGCAGTCCGAGATGGACATTCGCGCGTGCCGCCGCCGCCTTTATCAGGGCCAAAGCGGCTATGAAATCCGGTGGTAGTCGCGTGCCGCTCAACTGGAAGTTGCGCCGCGCCCTTTCGGTCTGCGCACCCCACAACGCGTCGGCGGCCACCTCGATCTCGCCGAGGCTGTCGCGCTCTTTGCGGGTGTCACCTTGGGATATCATGCGCGGCCAGTCTAGCAGTCCCCTTTACTGACGATTCAGCAACTATCCGAGGCGTCTTTTACATGGATTCCGCAGCACTTCTCGCGCTTTCACCCGTCGATGGCCGGTACCGGAAGAGTGCCGACGCGCTGCGGGCCGTGCTGTCGGAAAGCGGCCTGATTCGCGAGCGAATCCGCATCGAGGCCGCCTGGCTGCTGGTGCTGGCGGAGGCGGCGCCGCAGATCCTCGGTCAACCGCTCGCCGATCCGATCGTGAAGCTCGCCTCGGGCATGGCGCTCGAGCCGGGCGATGACGCGCCGACGGCGGTGAAGGCCATCGAGAGCCGCATCAACCACGACGTCAAGGCGGTCGAGTATTACGTGCGCGAGAAACTCTCGACGGCCGGCGCCTCGCCCGCCGTGCTCGAGCTCGTGCATTTCGGCTGCACCTCCGAGGACATCAACAATCTCGCGTACGCGCGCATGCTGCGGGCCGCGCGCACGGTGTTGTCCGGCGAGCTGGAAAAGCTCATCGAGAAGCTGCGCGCCTTCGCGCACGAATACGCGGCGCAGCCGATGTTGTCGCGCACGCACGGCCAGACCGCGAGCCCGACGACGCTCGGCAAGGAATTCGCCAACGTCGTGGCGCGCCGCAAGCGCGCGCGCAAGCGCTTCGATTCGGTCGAGATCCTCGGCAAGTGGAATGGCGCGGTCGGCAACTACAACGCGCACGTCGCGGCGCTGCCGAAGGTGAATTGGCGAAAGATAAGCGCCGCTTTCGTCGAGTCGCAGGGCCTGGCATGGAACGAGTACTCCACGCAGATCGAACCGCACGACTGGATAGGCGAGTACTGCGACGCGCTGGCCGCGGCCAACACGATCCTCGTCGATTTCGCGCGCGACACGTGGGGCTACATCTCGCTCGGCTACCTGCGCCAGCGCGCGGTGGCCGGCGAAGTCGGCTCCTCGACCATGCCTCACAAGGTCAACCCGATCGACTTCGAGAATGCCGAGGGCAACCTCGGCGTCGCGAACGCGCTGTTGCACCACTTCGCGGCCAAACTACCCATCTCGCGCTGGCAGCGCGACCTCACGGACTCCACCGTGCTGCGCAACGTCGGCGTCGCGCTCGCGCACAGCCTGGTGGCGTGGAATTCGCTCGCGCGCGGATTGGGCAAGATTTCCGCCGACCCGACGGTCATCGCCGCCGACATCGACGGCGCCTTCGAAGTGCTCGGCGAGGCGCTGCAGACCGCGCTGCGCGCGGCCGGCGTGCCGAACGGCTACGAGTTGCTCAAGGATTTCACACGTGGCACGCAGGTGGACGCGGCCGGCCTCGCGGCATTCATCGACAAACTGCCGTTGCCGGAAGCGGAACGGGCGCGGCTCAAGGCGCTGGCGCCCGCGCAGTACCTCGGACTCGCCGCGGAGATGGCGCGCGCGATCTGAGCCTCGTCGCCGGCGCACGGCAGTTAGGGCCGAGCGCGATTGGTGCGCGCGAGGTCTCCATACGAATTCCCCGTACGGGGTCCTCCGAGTGCGAGTTGCGACACGCTTTCAGGCCGAATCTGACCAATCCGGTCCCATTTCGGCCCAAAGCGTGACGTGGTTGGCACCGGAAAACCGGGACCCCCACCTAACCTTTCACGTGCACAGGTCACAATCTGGCTGGGGTAAGAGCCAGGGAGTTGTCGTCCAAACATGGCGACCGGGGATTTCGATTTCAGCACGCTTTCGCAGCGCAACTCGGCGCCCGGGATCGCTTTGCCCAAAGCCGACACGAGCACCACGGCGCCCAACCACATCCGCGTCATCAGCTCGCTCGACGAGATGCGTGCGGCGGTGGATGCGGTCGCGGCCAGCGCGCAGCGCCTGATGTCCATCTACACGCCCGATCTCGAACCCGAGCTCTACGATCAGAACGGCTTCCTCGAGATCGTCAAACGTTTCGTGCTCGCGCGCCGCTTCGCCAAGGTGCGCGTGCTGCTGTCCGACTCGAGCAGGCTCCTGCGCGACAACAACCGTTTCATCGCGATGGGTCGCCGGCTCACGAGCTGCATCGACATCCGCCCGGCGGTCACCGCCGCGCGCGTGCGCGCCTGCGGTTACCTGATCGCGGACGACCGAGCGATCGTCTACCGCGTGCACGCGGACCGCTGGGACGGCATCGCCGATCTCAACAATCCGCCCGTCGCGCGTCCCTACCTCGACGAGTTCGACGAGGTCTGGCACGCGAGCTCGCCCGAAGATTTCGCGCGCCAGGCGCAGCGCTAACTAGTCCGCCATGGCGTTCAACCCTGAGGTCACCGTGGCCGCGGTCGTCGAGCGCGACTCGCGGTTCCTGCTGGTCGAAGAGCGCATCTCCGGAAGACTGGTGCTCAACCAGCCCGCCGGTCATCTCGAGGACCGCGAGACCCTCGTCGACGCCGCGATCCGCGAGACCCGCGAGGAGACGGCGTGGCGCTTCGTGCCGGCCGCCCTCGTCGGCACCTATCTCTGGCGCAGTCCCGACTCCGGCCGCACGTTCCTGCGCTTCGCGTTCTGCGGGTCGGTCGAGGATTTCCACGAAGGCCAGCCGCTCGACGCCGGCATCGTGCGGACCGTCTGGCTGTCGCACGAACAGCTGCTGAACCAGCCGGCGCGCCTGCGCTCGCCACTGGTCCTGCGCACGATCGACGACTACCTGCTCGGACGCCGCCAGCCGCTCGACTCCGTGGCCGCCCTCGATCTCGAGTCCGCGCCGCTCGTACACGCCGTCGTCAATCTCTAGGAACCTGCCGGGCCGACGCGGCGTACGACTTCTCCGTCGTACAATTGGCGCCGTGAATTCCCCCTCCCGCGAAAGAATCGTCGTCGGCATGTCCGGCGGCGTCGACTCCGCCGTCGCGGCGCTGCTGCTGCGCCGCGCGGGCTACGACGTGCACGGGCTCTACATGAGCAACTGGGACGAGGACGATGATTACTGCACGAGCGCGCAGGATTTCCAGGACGCGCGTGCGTCGGCCACCGAGCTGGGGATTCCGCTGCACCGCGTGAGCTTCGCCGAGGACTATCGCGCGCGCGTGTTCGATTACTTCCTGACCGAGTATCGCGCGGGCCGCACACCGAATCCCGACGTGTTGTGCAACCGGGAAATCAAGTTCGGCCTGTGCCTCGACTACGCGGCCCGGCTCGGCGCGCGCCGCTTCGCCACCGGTCACTACGCGCGGATCGATCACAGCGGGAGCGGCCCGGTGCTGCGCAAGGCACGGGACCCCGAGAAGGACCAGTCCTACTTCCTGCACGCAGTCGCTCGCCGGCATTTCGCCAACGTGCTCTTCCCGCTCGGCGAGTTCACCAAGGCCGAGGTGCGCGCGCTCGCGCGCGAGGCGGGTCTGCCCGTGTACGACAAGCCCGACAGCACCGGCATCTGTTTCATCGGCGAGCGGCCGTTCCGCGAATTCCTCTCGCGTTACATCCCGACGTCGCCGGGTGACATCGTCGACGAACACGGCGAGGTGGTAGGCCGGCACCGTGGCCTCGCCTTCTACACGCTGGGTCAGCGCGGCGGTCTCGAGATCGGCGGTCGGTCCGGGGCGCGCAAAGACGCCTGGTACGTCGCTGCCAAGAACCTGCGCGAAAACCAGCTCGTCGTGGTCCAGGGCCACGACCATCCCTTGCTCACCAGTCGTGCATTGACCACCGGCCCCTGCAACTGGCTGGTGCAGCGCGATTCGATGGAATTCGATTCCGCGATCAAGGTGCGGTACCGGCAGCCCGATCAGGCTTGCCATGCCGTGGTCGGTGAAGACGGCGCGGTCCGCGTGACGTTCGCCGAACCCCAGCGTGCCGTGACGCCGGGTCAATTCGCGGTCCTGTACGACGGCGATCGGTGCCTGGGCGGAGGCGTGATCGAGCACACGACGCCGCAATAGCTTCGGGCGAGTGAGTTAGAATGCGCCGCTTTTTGGCCCTGTTTCTCACCTGTTGGAGAGTTAAATGACTGGCAGTTCGAGTACCCGAGCGACCCTCAAGGTCGGCGACCGTTCTTACGACTACTGGAGCTTCGCATCGCTCCCCGCCGACAAGGTCGCGCGACTGCCCTATTCGCTCAAGATCCTGCTCGAGAACCTGCTGCGCTACGAAGACGGCGTGAATGTCACGCGTGAGGACATCGAGGCCGTCCTCGAGTGGGACGCGAAGGCGACGCCGTCCTACGAAATCGATTTCACGCCCGCGCGAGTCATCATGCAGGACTTCACCGGCGTGCCCTGCGTCGTGGATCTCGCCGCGATGCGCGAAGCCGTGCAGAAACTGGGCGGCGACCCCCAGCGCATCAATCCGCTGAATCCCGCGGAGCTCGTCATCGACCACTCGGTCCAGGTCGACGACTACGGTCGTGCGAACTCGCTCGCGGCCAACAACAAGATCGAGTTCCAGCGCAACGGCGAGCGTTACGCGTTCCTGCGCTGGGGTCAGACCGCGTTCGACAACTTCGCCGTGGTGCCGCCCAACACCGGCATCGTCCACCAGGTGAATCTCGAATATCTCGGCCGCGTCGTGTTCCCGAAGAAGAGCGGCGACAAGACGCTCGCCTATCCGGATACCGTCGTCGGCACGGATTCGCACACGACGATGATCAACGGCCTCGGCGTGCTCGGCTGGGGCGTCGGCGGCATCGAGGCCGAGGCCGCGATGTTGGGCCAGCCCGTGACCATGCTCATTCCGCAGGTCATCGGCTTCAAACTCACCGGATCGCTCAAGCCCGGCGCCACCGCGACGGATCTGGTGCTCACGGTCACCGAGATGCTGCGCAAGAAGGGCGTGGTGGACAAATTCGTCGAGTATTTCGGCGACGGCCTCGCGAACCTGCCGCTCGCCGATCGCGCGACCATCGCCAACATGGCGCCGGAATACGGCAGCACCTGCGGCATCTTCCCGATCGACGAGGAGACGCTGCGTTATCTCGAGTTGTCCGGCCGTCCCCCCGAACAGATCGCACTGGTCGAGGCGTATGCCAAGGCGCAGGGCATGTGGCGCTACAACGGCGCGAAAGCGGCCGACTACACCGACGTGCTCGAGCTCGATCTCGGCGTCGTTGAGCCGAGTCTCGCGGGTCCGAAGCGTCCCCAGGACCGCGTGCCGCTGTCGAAGGCCAAGTCCGTCTACCAGGCCTCGCTCAAGCCGATGGCCGAGGAGCGCAAGAAGAAGTCGCCCGATGCCACGGGCTGCGCGGAGATCAAGCTCGACGGACAGCAGGTGGAATTGCGCGACGGCGCCGTCACGATCGCCGCGATCACGAGCTGCACCAACACGTCGAATCCCTACGTGCTGGTCGCCGCCGCGCTGCTCGCGCGCAACGCCGCGAAGCTCGGCCTCAAGGCCAAGCCGTGGGTGAAGACCAGCCTCGCGCCCGGCTCGCGCGTGGTCACGGACTATCTACAGAAGGCCGGACTGCTCGACGATCTCGAGAAGGTCGGCTTCTACGTCGTCGGCTACGGCTGCACGACCTGCATCGGCAATTCCGGTCCGCTCAAGCCGGAGATTTCCGCCGGCATCAAGGCCGGCGACATCGTCGCGGCCTCGGTGCTCTCGGGCAACCGCAATTTCGAAGGCCGCGTGCATCCGGAAGTGAAGATGAACTTCCTGGCCTCGCCGCCGCTGGTCGTCGCGTACTCGCTCGCGGGCACGATGGACATCGACCTGCAGAAGGACGTGCTCGGCACCGGTCCCGACGGCAAGCCGGTGGTGCTCGCCGACATCTGGCCCTCCGACAAGGAAGTGCACGAGGTCGTGCAGAAGACGCTCGACTCGAACATGTTTCGCAAGAGTTATTCGAACGTGTTCGCGGGCGACGAGAACTGGTCGTCCATCAAGGTACCGAAAGGCAAGATCTACGCGTGGGAGGACAAGTCCACCTACGTGCGCAATCCGCCCTACTTCGAAGGCATGACGATGACGCCGCGACCCGTCACTGACGTGTCCAACGCGCGCGTACTAGCGTTGCTCGGCGACTCCGTGACCACCGACCACATCTCGCCGGCAGGCGACATCTCGAAGACGAGCCCTGCGGCGAAATACCTCGTGGCGCAGGGCGTGCAGCCGGTGGACTTCAATTCCTACGGCGCGCGCCGCGGCAATCACGAAGTCATGATGCGCGGCACGTTCGCGAACATCCGCCTGCGCAACCAGCTCGCGCCCGGCACCGAGGGCGGCGTGACCATCCACGTGCCCACGGGCGAACAGATGTCGATCTTCGACGCGGCCATGCGCTACAAGCAGGAAGGCACGCCGCTCGTGATCCTCGCCGGCAAGGAATACGGCACCGGCTCGTCGCGCGACTGGGCCGCCAAGGGCACGATGTTGTTAGGCGTGCGCGCGGTCATCGCCGAAAGCTTCGAGCGCATCCACCGTTCGAACCTGATCGGCATGGGCGTGTTGCCACTGATGTTCCCGGCCGGCAAGACCGCCGCGTCGCTGGGTCTCACGGGCACCGAGGTGTTCGACATCTCCGGCCTGGACAACGCGGAGGCGAAGACCGTCAAGGTCGTCGCGACGCCGGTCGGCAAGGACGGCAAGCCCGGCACGCCGATCGAGTTCGACGCGCGTGTGCGCATCGATACGCCGAAGGAGCGCGAGTACTACCGCCACGGCGGCATCCTGCAGTACGTGCTGCGCCAGCTGGCGGCCAAGGCCGCCTGAGGCGGCACGGAGGGGCACCGATGGAACGACGCAAATTGCTCGTAACCGGAGGTGCCCTGATCGCGGGGCGCGCGCTGGGCGCATTCGCCGCGTCGCGCGAGCCCGTCATCGGCGGGCCATGCGAAGGATGCGAGTGGGTGTTCGACGATCAACCCGCGAAACTCTCCTCCCGCGCGCGCATCGCGCCGGTCGGCGAACCGGGCGTGCCGATGGTCATCGAGGGCGTGGTGACCGCGAGGGGCGTCCCCGCCGCGGGGGTCATCGTGTACGCGTATCACACGGATATCACGGGCATCTATCCACCCGCACGCAACCGTCACGGCCGACTGCGCGGCTGGGCGATCACCGACGCGCAGGGTCGTTATCGCTTCGACACGATCCGGCCGGGCGCATATCCATCGCGGGACGTTCCGGAGCACGTGCACATGCACGTCATCGAGCCCGGCCGCGGCACCTATTACATCGACAACCTGCAATTCACCGACGACCCGCTCAACACCCGGGCCCAACGCCAGACGGGTCATCGGGGTGGGAATGGTCTGGCGACTCCCGAAAAACGCGGCGACACATGGTTCGCTCGCCGCGACATTTCTCTGGGGCTCAATATCCCTCAACCCGGTGGTTGAATGATTGACGCGATCGGCGTACATTCAACCACATGGTTGAATTAAACAGCGAAAAGCTCGACGACGTCTTCCACGCGCTGGCCGACGCCACGCGTCGCGACATGCTGCGACGCTTGTCCGTGCGTGAACACACGGTGAGCGAGCTCGCCGAACCCTTTCACATGTCCCTGGCCGCCGCGTCGAAGCACATCCGCACGCTCGAGGATGCCGGCCTGATCCACCGCACCGTCGAAGGCCGCGTCCATCGCTGCCGCATCGAGCCCGGCCCGCTCATGGGCATCGGCCGCTGGCTGCGCCGCTACGAAAAATTCTGGACGAGGAGCCTCGACGAGCTCGAACGCGCCCTGAAGGAGTGAGTCATGCACCAATACGCCACCCGCATCGCCCCCGACGCCATCAGACTCGAGCGGCTGCTGCCCGGACCCATCGAGCGCATCTGGGGGTTCCTGACCGAGCCCGAAAAGCGCGCCCGCTGGCTCGCGGGCGGCAACTTCGATCTGCGCCCGGGCGGCAAGGTCGAGCTCGATTTCAAACACGACACGCTGTCGGCCGAACCCACGCCCGCGAAATACCAGGACATGGCGGCGAGCTTCAGCGGCGAGATCCTGCGCTGCGATCCGCCCAAACTACTCGAATTCACCTGGATGGAGAGCCACGGTGGGCATTCCGTGGTGTTGTGGGAACTCGCGCCGCGCGGCGATCAGGTGCTGTTCACGATCACGCACCGCAAGCTCGACGCCCGCGACGAACTGCTCAGCGTGTCCGGCGGCTGGGACGTCCACGTCGGCATCCTCGAGGACGTGCTCACCAACCAGGCGCCGAGGCCCTTCTGGAGCACACACGCCGCGCTCGAACAGGAATACGCGCGGCGGTTCACGTGAACCCGGACCCGGCCCCCCCCGCGGGAGATACCACGCCCGGCGCCGCCGGCCCCCCACCAACAACGCCCC